>NZ_JAMFSB010000156.1 GCF_026225065.1 Paraburkholderia sp.
AGTACTGCACATGCCGCCCGATCTGACGGCGGGCATGGTGCTGGTAGGCAGCGTCGCGAGCGGCACGGCGTCGAACGTGATGATCTATCTGGCGCGCGGCGACGTGGCGTTATCGGTCACGATCAGCGCGCTGTCGACGCTGGTCGGCGTGTTCGCGACGCCGTTGCTCACGCGCCTTTATGTCGACGCATCGATCGCCGTCGATGTGCGCGGCATGCTGACGAGCATCCTGGAGATCGTGGCGTTGCCGATCGTGGTGGGCCTCGTCATCAATCATCTGTTCGGCAAGCTGGTGCGCAAGGTCGAACCGGTTCTGCCGCTCGTATCGATGATCGCCATCCTGTTGATCATCTCGGCGGTGGTAGGCGGTACGCAGAAAAGTATCGCGTCGGTTGGCCTGGTGGTGATGCTCGGCGTGGTGCTGCATAACGGCATCGGTCTGCTCAGCGGTTACTGGGGCGGCCGGCTGCTCGGTTTCGACGAAGCCGTGTGCCGCACGCTCGCGATCGAAGTCGGCATGCAGAATTCCGGGCTCGCCGCGACGCTCGGCAAGTTGTACTTTTCGCCGCTGGCCGCACTGCCCGGCGCCTTGTTCTCGGTATGGCACAACCTCTCGGGATCGCTGCTCGCGGGATACTGGGCAGGCCGCCCCGCCAAAGGTTCCACGCACCCTGACAGCGGATCCGCATTCGAGGCGAAACGCAACTAAGGGTAACGCCGCGCGCTCGTCATGGACGAGCGCGCATTGACACGCGCAGTTATGCTGCGCCGATGTCATCCACGAGTGCCACACACTCGTGCATTGTTAGCATAACGAATCACACCACGGACCCTACATCGCTGCGCCATCCTTACCGCAGCGGAACGACGCCCGCGCTCACGAGCGCCAGGCGCATGTGCGCTCTCACATACTTGTCCGATCAATTCCCCTTAGAATGCTTTCCTCGACAGAGCACAGATGCATCGGGTGTACGCCCTGAATGTTGCACTTCAGGGGGCGCGAACCGAATCCAGCGGAGGAATAACGTGCCGGCGTACGACAGCAACAACAACATCGCGTCGCAATATCGTCAACGCCCTTTGGGGACGACGCCGTTCGTCAGCACTGCAGCGCGAATAGCCACGCGTATCGGCAAGCATCGCTTGCTAGTGTGCGCCGCCGCGGCACTTTTGACCGCCTGCGCAAGCCGGCCGCCCGCGACCGCATTCGACCGTCCCGTCACGCACGCACTGCCGACTGCCACGACGACGCCGTTGAGCACCGCCCTCGCCCCCATCGAAAGCGCGCATGCTGACGAGTCCGGCTTTCGCGTGCTGTCGAACGGCACCGAGGCACTGCAGATGCGTATAGCGCTCGCCCGCGCGGCGACGAAGACGCTCGATATGCAGTACTACATCGCCAATGAAGACACCACTGGCAAGCTACTCCTTGGCGCCGCGCTCTATGCCGCCGATCACGGCGTGCGCGTCCGCATGCTCGTCGACGACCTGAATTTCAAGGACATCGACGACGTGATGGCGGGCCTCAACTCGCACCCCAACATCGAGGTCCGCGTCTTCAATCCCTTTGGCAGCAGTCATCGCAGCGTGTTCGAGCGCACCACCAATCTGCTCACGAAGATCGACCAGTTCACGCGCCGCATGCACAACAAGGCGATGATCGCGGACAACCAGTTGGCGATCGTCGGCGGACGCAATCTCGGCGACGAATATTTCAGCGCAAGCACCACGCTGCAGTTCCGCGATCTCGACGTGCTCGCGGCCGGCCCGATCACCGCCGACGTGTCGGCCAGCTTCGACGAGTACTGGAACAGCTCCGGCGCTTATCCGCTGAAGGCGCTGAATCACCAGAACTTCTCACCGCAAGAACTTGACGCGACACGCGATGCGTTGCGCGCGCACTGGCGCACCAACGCCGATCCATACAACGCGAAGCCGCTGAATGCGACACCGCTGGCGACGCAGATCGCCGGGGACCAACTCGACCTCACTTGGGCGCCGGCGGAATTCAAGGCCGATACGCCGGGCAAGATCGATCAGCCATCGCCCGATTACGTCAGTCCGCCCATGCAGCGTCTCGCCGAGCTGATGAAGGAGGCGCAGAAGGAGTTTCTGGTGGTGTCGCCCTACTTCGTGCCGCACGAAGCCGGGGTGAACGCGCTCGCGCAGCTCACGCAACGTGGGATACGGGTCGCGGTCCTGACCAACTCGCTCGCCGCCACCGATGCCGTCGCCGTGCAGGCAGGCTACAGCCCCTACCGCGTGCCGCTGCTGCAACACGGCGTCGAACTGTACGAGTTCAAACCGGACCAGCAAAGCACGGGGATGTCGGTGGCAGGTTCGCGTTCGCGCGCCAGCCTGCATGCGAAAACCTACGTGCTCGATCGCCAGATTCTCGTGATCGGCTCGATGAACCTCGATCCGCGCTCGGCGAATCTGAACACCGAACTGGCACTCTTCATCCACAGTCCGGTACTGGCGGGCCAGGTCGCCACGCTGTTCGACCGCGCGAGCGCACCGACGGTGAGCTACCGGGTCACGCTCGCTTCGAAGGCAGAACTTGCCGGACTGAGCTACATTGGTTCGCCGCAAACGCAACTCGAATGGACTGACGAGGAGAACGGCCAGCGGCACACCTATACCTCGGACCCGCAAGCGGGTTTGTACCGGAATGTGATGACGGGTCTATTCTTGTTATTGCCAGTCCAGGGCCAGCTTTGATGCACGCCTTGCGGCGCCAGCGCGCAGGGTATCCGAACCATGCAGTTATCCAGCTAATTGTGCTTTTCAGTTAAAGCGGAGTTGAACCATGACCGAAGACGTACGAATGGAGCGCGACACGTTCGGCGAGATTGCCGTGCCGAACGCCCAGCTATGGGGCGCGCAAACCCAGCGCTCGCTGCAGAATTTCAAAATTTCCACGGAGAAGCAGTCGCCCGAACTGATCACGGCTCTGGCCATCATCAAGCGCGCGGCGGCCGAGGTCAATCTGGGCCTCGGCGTGCTCGACGAAAGCAAAGCGAAGGCCATCATGCAGGCGGCCGACGAGATCATCGAAGGCAAGCATCCCCACGAATTTCCGCTAGCAGTCTGGCAGACCGGCTCCGGCACGCAGACCAACATGAACCTCAACGAGGTGATCGCCAACCGCGCGAGCGAACTGCTGGGCGGCGAGCGTGGTGAAGCGCGCAAGGTGCACCCGAACGACGACGTGAACCGCGGCCAGTCGTCCAACGACGTGTTTCCGACGGCCATGCATGTGGCGGCGGCGGTCGGCATCGTCAAGCACCTGGTGCCCGCGCTGAAGACGCTGCGCGCGACGCTCGACAGCAAGGCGAAAGCATTCGCCGGGATCGTCAAGATCGGCCGTACGCACTTGCAGGATGCGACTCCGCTCACGTTGGGTCAGGAATTCTCGGGTTACGTCGCACAGCTCGATCACGGCATTCGCCATGTCGAATCGGCGCTGCCGCATCTCTACGAACTCGCGCAAGGCGGCACCGCGGTCGGCACCGGCCTGAACGCGCACCCGCAGTTCGCGGACAAGGTTGCGGCAGCAATCGGCAAGCTCACCGGCGTGCCCTTTGTGTCGGCACCCAACAAGTTCGAGGTGATGGCCGCCGCCGACGCGCTGGTGTTCGCGCACGGTGCGCTCAAGACCGTCGCAGCCAGCCTGATGAAGATCGCCAACGACGTGCGCTGGCTCGCGAGCGGTCCGCGTTGCGGCCTGGGCGAGCTGTCGATTCCGGAGAACGAACCGGGCAGCTCGATCATGCCGGGCAAGGTCAATCCGACCCAGTCCGAAGCGATGACCATGCTGTGCTGCCAGGTGTTCGGCAACGACGTCGCGGTGAATATGGGCGGCGCGAGCGGCAACTTCGAGTTGAATGTGTTCCGTCCGATGATTGCGCACAACGTGCTGCAGTCGATCCGCCTGCTCGCCGACGGCGCGCACAGCTTCAACGACAACTGCGCGGTCGGCATCGAGCCGAATCGCGAACGCATCGACACGTTGCTCAACGAATCGCTGATGCTGGTGACGGCGCTCAATCCGCACATCGGCTACGACAAGGCGGCCAAGATCGCGAAGAAGGCGCACAAGGAAGGCACCACGCTCAAGGCGTCCGCGCTGGCGCTGGGGTTTGTCACCGAGCAGCAATTCGACGAGTGGGTAAAACCGAACGATATGGTCGGCAATACGCCGGGCTAAGGTGATGAGGCCGGGCCGCGGTCAGGCATGACTGAAACCGGGTTTCGTCTCTTTCGTCTCGAACGAGACCCGGCGTGGGCATCCACGACACGGATGCAAAAAAGCGCCGCGCCGGTTCCACAGACCGGCGCGGCGCTTTGTCCGTGGACCGCTTAAATCTTGCCCTTCGCCACTTCGTCCGGCTTGAGCTCGACGATCGCGTCGAGCGCCTCTTTCACGTCCAGCGCGTACTTGGCCAGACGCTTCTGCTCCTCGTTCTCCGCCAGATAGGCCGGCACCGGAACCGGGTGACCGTTCTCGTTGACCGCCACCATCACGACCAGACAATCCGTGGTCTGCATCAGTTCGCCGCCCTTCGGATCCCCCGCCTGCACCGAGACGTGGATGTGCATGCTGGTGCGTCCCGTGTGGACCACGCGCGCGCGCAGTTCGACCAGATTGCCGACGAGGATCGGCCGGCGGAAGCGGATATTACCGACGCTGACAGTCACGCAATAGCGTCCGGACCAGACTGCGGCGCACGCATAGGCGGTTTCGTCGATCCATTTCATCAGCGCGCCGCCGTGCACCTTGCCGCCGAAGTTGACCGAGGTGGGCTCGGCGAGAAAGCGGAAGGTGGTTTCCGAACGGTCCAGCGGCGCAGCGGCAGGGGTGCTCATCTTGACTCCAGGCAATCGAATGTTTCTGAAGGAGCCGATTATACGAGCGCAATTTTGACTGTGTGACGCGGCGAGGGTCGGTAACTATGTTTTGCCACAGACAAAAGGGTCCGCATGTGAGGTGCGGCGCAGCATTTCCCTGATTGATCGTTACATGAGGATGTCAGCGGACGCCACAATGTCGAGTCGATTTCCGCCAAAATGGCGGCCTACGCCGACACGATGTTTCATTTGTGATAAGAAATTCCTTCATCGATCGTGCCGTACATATCGATGCTGCCGGAACCCGCGCCCGACGACGCCGCGCCGCCCTGCGCACAGGCGGCGCACACAAGCACGGTAACGGCGATGGCAAGCAGGAGCTTCATGACGGCGCTTTTTCTCGAAGTCAGGGTTTGATTCTAGCTTGGCCCGGCGCGGCCACGCACAAACGCCCCGCAGGCTGGCGACCGCAAACTGCATTCGACGCTTCACGACAGGCCGAAACATCGAATGCAGCCTCCCGCTATAGTAAAGACGTTGGCGAACGCTCGCCTGCGCCGCATCGGGAGATCCACATGACTGCCCAGCTTTCCGACGAACAGAATCACTTTCCTGGCCTCAGCCGGATCGGCGCGCTGCTTGCCGATCCCGGCCGAGCCGCCATGCTGTGGGCGCTGATGGACGGCAGCGCTCGCCCGGCCGGCGAACTGACGATGGTGGCGGGTCTCTCGCCGTCGGCCGCCAGTGCCCATCTTGCCCGCCTCACTGAAGGCGGCCTGCTGACCGTCGAGGTACGCGGCCGGCATCGCTACTTCCGGATTGCCTCGCCCGACATCGCCGCCTCCATCGAAGCGCTTGCCAACGTCGCGCAGGTGAGCGCGCCGCTGCGCATGACACCGCGCCCGGCTCGCACCGTACCCGTCGACATGCGTTACGCGCGCACCTGCTACGACCACATGGCGGGCGAGCTCTCCGTGCAGCTGTTCGAGCGGATGCTGAGCCACGATCTGCTGACCCTGCACGGCAATACGCTCGACGCCACCACCAAGGGTGCCGCCCAACTCGCCCGCTGGGGTATCGACGTCACCGGTCAGCGCAGCCGCCGGCGACGTTTCGCCTGCACCTGCCCGGACTGGAGCGAGCGGCGCCCGCATCTGGGCGGCGCACTCGGCGCGGCCTTACTCGACACATGGTCGACCCACGGCTGGGTGGAGCGCACCGAGCGGCCGCGCATCCTGCGGATCACGCCAGCTGGCCATCAGCATTTCAACGAGTTCCTGACGAACTGATCCTGGCGAACTGAGCGCGGTCTGTCCAAACGCGAGCGGGCGATACGTCCGTTTCCGGCACAGACCGCACGAGCAGGATTTTTTGTTACACGGCAGGTAAGGAGGCTTACAAATGCGGACGCCTTGAAACATGCCACAACGCTACAGTTCTTTCACGGATGCAACCACCGAGTGTCCGTTAGAGAGACAACATGAAAACGATCAGCACCCAACAACGTACAACGCACCGCGCCACCGTTTATACCCGCGGTTATACGCTGATAGCAGCGGCAGTCTTCACGCTCGCAGCCCAGACCGCCCTTGCGCAGCAAGCCCCTCCTCCGGAAAACGCGCCCGGCGCGACCCAGAGCACCGGCAATACCGATCCCCCGGGCCGCGTGGCCCGCCTGAACTACACCTCCGGCGCCGTGACGACCGAGCCCGCCGGCGCCACCGACTGGTCCTACGCGCAGATCAACCGCCCGCTCACGACCGGCGACCAGCTCTGGGATGACCAGAACGCACGCGCGGAAATGCACATCGGCTCGACCGCGGTGCGGCTCGGCGATTCGACCAGCCTCGACATCCTCAATCTCGACGACTCCAACGCGCAGCTGAAAGTCGCGCAGGGCACGCTGTCGACCCGCGTGCGCGAACTGGCGCCCGGCTCGACGTATGAGATCGATACGCCGAATCTCGCGCTAGGCATCACCGCTCCGGGCGACTACCGTGTGGACGTTGCGCCCGACGGCAGCAGCACGACCGTCACCGTGCGCGGTGGCAGCGCCACCGTGTATGGCGACAACGGCCAGGTGCAGATCGCCGCCGGCCAGCAGATCCGCTTTGCCGGCACCGCGCTGCAGCAGGTGGCGGACGGCGGCGCACCGGGCCTCGACGGCTTCGATCAGTGGGCCGCCAGCCGCGATGCCGGAGAAGACCGCTCGGTGTCGGCCCGCTACGTCTCGCGCGATGTGCCCGGCTATGAGGATCTCGATGCCAATGGCACATGGCGCAGCAGCCCTCAGTACGGCGAGGTATGGACGCCGAGCGCGGTGCCGGCGGGCTGGGCGCCTTATCACGATGGCCACTGGGTCTGGCAGGCCCCGTGGGGCTGGACCTGGGTCGACGACGCGCCGTGGGGCTTCGCGCCGTACCACTACGGTCGCTGGGCCTACGTCGACGACTCATGGGGGTGGGTGCCCGGTCCGGTCGTCGTCGACGCGCCGCCGGTTTATGCGCCGGCGCTGGTCGCCTTCGTCGGCGGCGGCGGGGGCGGTGGCTCGTTCGACTGGGGCGTGAGTCTGGCCGTCGGCGGCGTGGCCGCGGCGGGCGTCGCCTGGTTCCCGCTGGGCCCGGGTGAAGCGTGGCATCCGCGTGGGGGTGGCTGGAGTCCCGGCTACTACAACCGCGTGAACAACTACAACCACGTGAACGTCACGAATATCAATAACGTGACGAACATCAATAACGTTCATAACACCTACATCAACTACCGTGCGCCGGGCGGCGTCACGGCCGTGCCGGCGACCGCGTTCGTGCATGGTCAGCCGACTGGCCGGTTCGCGCAAAAGGTCGATCCGGCGCAATGGCGCAACGCGCAGATCAACCCGGGCAGCCCGGGCATTGCGCCGGTACGTCAGAGCTTCGGCTCCGGCCTGCGCAATGCCAACTACCGGCCGCCCGCGGCTGTGACGGCACGCTCGGTGGTGGCCACACGCAGCCCGGCCGTGCCGGCCGCGTATCACGACACGCTCGCGCAACGTTTCGCGCAAGGCGGCGGCCAGGTGCCGGGAGCCGGCGCGCCGGTCGTGCGCACTTCGGTGCCGGCGCACTTTGCTGGCGCGCAGGCACACGGTGCGCCCGCTGCGGCGGCCATGCAGAACGTCAGGGTCGTGCAGGCGAATTCGCCGCGGATGGCCGCGGGTGCTGCGCCGCGACCGGGTGAACCCGCAGCGAACGGCGTACGTCCGTTTGCCGGCGGTCCGAATCCGGCGAACGGTGGACAAGCGCCGCACGGTGCGCCCGAGCAGGCTCGGGCCGGCGCTCCGGGTACGCCGGGTGCGCCAGGCGCTCCTGGTCAGATGGCCAATGAACGTCCGCAGCCGAACAACGGCGTGCCGCGTCCGCCGCAGGCTGCCGGTGCCAATCCGAACGGCTTCGGGCAGCACGGCGCAGGCGGTCCGGTAGCGGCTCAGCAGGCCGCCGCCGAGGGTCGTCACGAACCCGCGTGGACCCAGCCGCATACGCCGATGGCGCAGCAGGCACAACAGGCGCAGGTGCACGGCGCGCCGCAGCAGGAGGCCGGTCGTCAGCCGTTCGCGCCGCAAGGCGAAGCGCAGAACCGGCAGCAACCGGGCGCCGTCGCCGCGCAGCAAGGCGAGCAGCAGCGCGGTGTGCCGCATCCGGCCGAAAATCCGGCGACGGCTGCTCGCACGCCTGAACAGGCCGAACGGGAACCGCGCGCACCGGCGGTCGGTGCGCAAGCCCAGCCGCAACAGCAAGCGCGCGCCGCAGAGAATCATACGCAGGAACCTCAGCAGGCACGCGCCGCGGAATTTCACCCGCCGGTGGCTCAACAGGCTCCGCGCGAGGAACCTCGCCCGCAGCCGCAAGCGCAAGCGCAGCCACGTCAGGAATATCACCCGCAACAGGCACAGCAGGCGCCGCGTGAAGAGCCACGTCCGCAGCCGCAGGCGCAACCTCGTCAGGAATATCATCCGCAGCAGGCCCAGCAGGCGCCGCGTCAGGAACCGCGTCCACAACCAGCACCGCGCCAGGAACCCCGCCCGCAGCAGGCGCAGCAGCCGCGGCCTGAACCGCGTCCGGCGCAGCAGGCTCAGCGGCCTCAACCGCATCCCGAGCAGCATTCGAACAGCGGCGGCCACGAGGAGCATCGCAAGGGCTAACAAGACGAAAGAACTGAACCGGACTAGCGGAATTAATCGGACACTCGGCAGTAAACGGACTAACGCCATTCACCGCCTTTAACCCCGCAGTCCCGCCGCCGCAAAACAAAAAGCCCACGCAGGATTATTTCTGCGTGGGCTTTTTATAACCGCGGCACGCCGCGAAAGCAGTGCGCAGTGAGAATCAAACTGCCATTGGCGCGGTCAACGGCTCGTGATGGCGATAACCAACCAGCGAGAAATCCGCCGGCTCGATCTTCTCGAGCCACTCGGGCTCATACACGCCGGTTTTCGCATAGTCCGGCACACGCTCGTCAATCGCCAGTTGCGGGCTCTCATACGGTTCACGTGTGAGTTGCCGTTGCAGCATATCGAGCTGGTTTTCGTAGATATGCGCGTCGCCGATGAAGTAGGTGAACCAGCGCGGCGTATAGCCCGTCAGCCGTCCCACCAGATGCAGCAGCGCTGCGCCCTCGGTCAGATTGAACGGCGTGCCGAGACCTACATCGTTGCTGCGGATGTACAGGCACAGCGAGATTTCGCGGCGCGCCGCGTTGGGCAGGAACTGATATAGCAGATGGCACGCCGGCAGCGCGATTTCTTCGAGCACGGCGGGGTTCCAGCCGTGAAACAGGATGCGCCGGTCGGCCGGGTTCTCCATGATCGTGTCGACGCACTGCCGTAACTGGTCGATCGCCTTGTACAGCAGCATTTTGCGGCCGCCGTCTTCCTCGAACTCGGTGACGACCCGATAGCCGCGCCCGGTCGCATCCGCGATCCGTTCGCTCGCCGACGCATCCAGCACCTTGTACGCGGGCCATTTGCGCCATTGCACGCCATAGACGTCGCCCAGGTCGTCAGGACCCTCACGATACGGATTGGCCAGCCATTGCGGATTCTGATTGGCGTTCGCGTCCCACACCTTGCAGCCGAGATCGCGAAAATCCGCGGCGCTGCGCGACGCGCGCAGGAACCCGACCAGCTCGCCAATCGCCGATTTAAACGCCAGTTTTTTGGTGGTAACGGCGGGGAAACCCTGCTGGAGGTCGAAGCGCAGCATGGCGCCCGGCATGCTGATGGTGCGGATGCCGGTGCGGTTCTCCTGCCACGTGCCGGTGTCGAGAATCGAGCGGACGAGGTCGAGGTATTGTTTCATTCGGGTTCCTTCGGCCCGGCGCTGGACGCCTGGGCGTTTTTACGTCAAAACCCGATTCTAGCAAGCGAAGCCGGCTAACGTCCCACTGAGGTCCCACTGAGGTCGCGTTCAGTCAGATATGCGGCACTGAAACCGGCTCGCCATGCGGCACGATCGGCTCGCCTTCCATATGGCGCATCCCGTGCGCGCACAGCAGACGGTACAGCGTCACCCGCGAGATGCCCAGTTCCTGCGCCGCGTCGCCGAGACGGCCGCGATGACGCAGCAACGCCAGTTCGATAGCCTGACGCTCCGCCGCTTCGCGAGCCTGCGCAAGCGATACCGGCACGATCTCCACATACTCCGCCAGCTCGAGATCGCGGGCAGTGATCGCGCGCCCTTCCGACATCACGATCGCACGCCGCACCCGGTTGATCAGTTCGCGCACGTTGCCCGGCCAGCTGTAGTTGTGCAGCGCTGCGATCGCGTCGGGCGCGAAGCCGCGCAAACGGCGGCTTGCATCCTTTTTGAAGCGGTCCAGCATGTGTCGCGCAAGTAGTTCGATATCCTTACCACGTGCACGCAACGGCGGTTCGTCGATTTGCAGTACGCACAGACGGTGGTAAAGGTCCGAGCGGAAACGCCCTTCGATCATCGCTGCGTTCATATCGACGTGGGTGGCCGAGATGATGCGCACATCGACGTCGATCGCGCCGTGGCCGCCGAGGCGCTCCACCTTGCGCTCCTGCAGGAAGCGCAGCAGGCTCGCCTGGCTCTCAAGCGGCAGATCGCCGATTTCATCGAGAAACAGGGTGCCCCCATTCGCCGCTTCGACCCGGCCGATCTTGCGTTGATTAGCCCCCGTAAACGCGCCGCGCTCATAGCCAAACAGTTCGGACTGCAGCAGATGCGGCGGAATTGCGCCGCAGTTGATCGGCACAAACGGCGCGCTACGGCGCGAGGAGCGCTCGTGGATCGCCACTGCCGTCAGTTCCTTGCCGGTGCCGGATTCGCCCGAGATAAACACCGGGGCATCGGTCATCGCAACCTTGCGGATGGAGCGGAACAGCGCGAGCATGGCGTCGCATGAGCCGACCATTTCGCCTTCGGTACCGCTCGGCGTGCCGTCGTTTGAAGCGGGTTCCCCAAGCGAGATCATGCCGTACGCGTGGCCCACCGAGTCGACAATCCTGTCGCCCGAATAAGGCACCGTCACGTAATCGAAACAGTAGTCGCGCACCAACCGGCGCAGCGCTGCGTCCTGCAATTGCCCGGGCATGGTCGCGGCGACCCAGCCCACGTTCGGCATCGTCAGGCATGATTCGAACGCAGCAATCTCGTGCTGCTGGAAATGACTCGACAGGTCGAGCAAACCGCCCGCTGCCATTCCGGCGCGAACGGCACGGCGTACGTCGCGCGCCGAACCGACGACTTCGACGTTCCAGCCCCGTTGGTGAAACCTGGTATTCAATTCCGCGCTAGGGTCACGCGAAACGTAAATCAGTTGCCGCGTTGCGGGTTCCATTATTCAGATCCTCTCGTCAACGAACGTTAAGGATGACGGCACGCGCCTGAACTTGTTTCAGACACATTGACTCAGCTCGGGATTCGCACGTAGCAAATACCGAACGGCCATTCCATTCCGTGCGGACAGCTGATCCCCGAAAAGCGGCGTGTGTGATTGAGACGGCCCAGCTTCAGGCTTTTTTTAAATGTGACTCTGTTTTCGAGAGCTTACTATACGCGCGCCGCTTCGAAAACAAATATGCGAATTTAATCGTGCCCTCTGCCGCCCAGCAAGGCTGGACGGGCATTGCACAAGTCTGAACATTTTGAATAAAACGTTTCCAGACTCGATGGCTACGTATCTACCCTGAGCCTTTAGGCATGGGCCTCAAATGCGAATTATCGGTATTTCCTGCCGCCCGTTTCAGGGCTGAAACATTTTTGCCTCCTTTTTGCCTGGCGGCTCTGCACAGCCTGGCCTGCACCCAATTGCATCAACGGATTGCGCCTCATGGCACATGTTTCGCTAAAAGTCTCGCACCAAGGAGACACACCATGCGACTCGCTTTCCGCATCGACCTGCGCCACATCCGTCGGCCCGCAGCAATATGCGCCGCGCTGCTACTTGCAGCGCTGCCCCCAAGCGTCAACGCACAGCAACCCCTCACCGCCAGCTCTCCCGATACTGGGTCCGTCACCCTCGCGAGCGTGATGCCCGCAGCGGTGGCGGCCCCGGATACCCCGGTTGGCGACACAGCGGATGCCGCAACTACCTCAGCAAATACCTCAACCGATCCCTCAGCCAATACCGCGAATACCGCTGCGCCCGTTAGCGATCTCGCAGGCGACCCGCTGAGCATTCCGGTCGCCGCAGCCACGACCAGTGATCTCGCGCTGGACGATCAGGCGTTGTCGCAGCAACGCGGCGGTTTCGGCGGGATGCTGATGGTGGCCGCGACGCCACAGCAGATGTCCGGCGGCAACGGCGGCAACCACGTGACGCTGTGGGACGAAATCGCCCCGCCGTCGCCGATGCCGATTCCCGTCGATGTGGCCCGCTCGGCCCAAGGCAACGTCACGACCTATCAGCGCAACTAGTTGAGCGACGTGCGTCCGCACCCCGCCAGCAAGGAACCGACATGAACGCCTCAACCCAGATGACCCGCCAGCCCCGCCCCGGCAACTCCCGCACCGCGCTCGTCTGCGTGCTGGTGAGCGGCTTCGCGGCCGGCGCCGCGACTCCGGCCGCCGCGCAGGTAGCCGATGCTCCTGGCAACCTGATCATCCAGACCACGGTCACGCCGCGCGACGCGTTCGTGCCGGTGCCGAAGGCGGATGACCCGATCGCCGTGCAGGTCCAGACGTTCCCCACCGGCGCCTTCGATTCGGCGATGGGCGCGATGGTGAGCGACACCGACCTGACCAGGGCGCACGGCACTTCCGGCGTCGCCGGCAGCAGCTTCATGCCGGCGCTGGTCGGCGCCAACGGGATCGAACATCTGCTCGCCGGCAACGGCACGGTTGCCGGCAGCGGCATCCCGGTCGGAGCCGGCGCCAGCCTCGGCGGCATCGGCGGAATCGGCGGCTCGATTGCACAAACAGTCACTGGCGCGCTTGCACCGCTCGGCGCAGCGATGGGAGCAATGAAATGAAAGCGACGCGCGTCCCGTTCATGAACACCTTGCCGTCACGCCAGCCCCTGTTGCGTCCAATGATCGCCCTCGCGCTGCTCGGCTGCGTCAGCTTCGCCGCTCAGGCGCAAGGGGTGCCAACCCAGTTGACCGATCTGCAATCGCTGATCGGCAGCGGCGTGGCGAACGGCGCCACGGGCGTCGTCGCGATCAACGAGGCTGCGGGCCTCGACAACGCACAAGCCAATCAGGGCGTGATTACGAACGGACTAGTGCCGTTCAACCTGATCAGCAGCTCGCAGAGCGCGTCGACGAATGCGAAGACGACGGCCGCGCGCAGCGATATCGGCAGTAACGCATTTTCAAACACCTCTGGCCTTATCGAAGTGAATCAGTCGGCGGGTGTAGGGAATCTTCAGCGGAACAGCGCCTTGATCGGTGCGGCTCCGGTTGAAGGGGAGATCGTAGCGGATGGGGTGCTATCCGCTACGACCGCCAAAAACGGCGGTTCGGTTGGTTCTGGTCAAAACCACGACGCACGCGAGGTATCCATCGGTTCGGATGCGCTCAAGAACGTGAGTGGAATCGTCCAGATCAACCAGGCAGCCGGTACAGGCAATGTCAGTTCAAACAGTTTTGTGCTCCGTCCCCCGGCGGGCACCTTTTTCTAACGAGCCACACCCTTTATCGGAGCGTCATCATGAAGCGCACTCTCATTGCAGCGGCTGTTCTGTCGACGTTGGCAGCCAGCTCGGCCTACGCAGAATGCACGGCCGGCTGCGACCCGGCTGAGCTGTTTACCGCAACCGACATCTACACCGACATCGGCGAATTCGGCTTCATCCAGCTGCGCGGCCGCGTCGACGTCAACAGCAGCTCGGGCGCCACCGTCAACAACACGCAGAACGTCAGCATCACTGGCGTGAACATGAAGACGCCGCCGCAGAGCTATACCTCCGGCAACGTGACGACCGCCGTCAATACGTCGGACACCTGGAACAACGCAAGCGGCGGCGGCAGCGGCTGGGGCGAAAGCCAGTCGTACAAAGCCAGCGCCTACCAGTACAACAAGACCAACACCCAGACGCAAACTGCGTCGTCCAGCGCCGGCTTTGTCGCAGGCGGCGGCTTCTCGACAGGCATCGCAGCAGCCTATCAAGGCTCCAGCTACCTGAACACGCATGCCTCCGCGAACGGCGTCCTCGCCGCCGGCTTTATCGCCGGTCTCGGTGGTGGCGGTGGCGTGATCTTCGGCGGACTCGCAGCAGGCTTTGCAGCAGCGCTTAACACGCACGAATCCGACAACTTCGGCGGCAGCGTCGCAGCCGCGGCAGCGGGCTACGGCGTGGCTTACGGCGGCTACGAAGCAGGCAGCATGAGCACGGCCACGCAGACCTACAGCGGCAGTGGCAGCAAGGAATCCGCCAGCGTCTCGGAAGGCAGCCACGCTTATGGCTGGACGCATAACTACTCCGACAGCGCCGGTTCTGTAACGGTGACGGGCAGCGTCACGCAGCACATCAACACCGAAACGCCGACGACGATGTCGGCCGGCATCGGCGACAACGCGCTGACCACCACAAGCGGCAATGTCGGCGTCAACATCGCGACTGGCATCGACAACGCGCAGTCCAACGATGCCGCCCTGTCGAACATGGATGTAGGTCCGGTATTCGGCACCGCGCAGATCTACTCGACGCAGGCATCGAGCGGCAACGCCAAAGTGGGTGACTTCAACTTCGTCTCCTCCGTTGGTGCAGGCGCTCTCGCGGACGCAACCGGCAACATCGGCGTGAACGTGGCATCGGGTCTGGGCAACGTGCAGAACAACAGCCTCGCCGCTTCGGCCACGACGACCAGCGCCAGCAACCGCTCGAGCGGCGGCGAAGCGATCGCCAGCGACCAGAACTGCCAGACCGCAGACGCAATCGTGAACGGCCAGTTCACCGGTTCGGCCACGCTCGGCGCCGGCGCGCTCGCCAACGCAACAGGCAACATCGGCGTGAACATCGCGTCGGGGGTAGGCAACCTGCAACACAACGGCCTCGCAGTCGCCAGCGTGTCGCACTAGTAACAAGAGCATCAACGCAGGAAGACAACGGTCAGCCTTCGGGCTGGCCGACTGTCTCCGCAGGGGGAATGACCATGTTCGGGGTGAGCAGGGTAACGCATTGTCTCTTTCTGGCACTGTTCGCCGGACTTGGGCTGTCACAGCCGGGTCACGCCCAGAGCGCGCTCAACATGAACGCCGCTGCGGGTGTGCCGTTCGACATGAACGTGCATTCGATCCGCGATCTTCGCTACAACCACATCGTCTCCCAGCGCTACGACTATAGCTGCGGCTCGGCTGCGCTCGCTACGTTGCTGAAGTTCGGCTACGGCATCGATATTCCGGAAAGCGAAATGATCCGCCGCATGATGGTTTTCTCGAAACCGGAAGTGGTGGTGAAAAACGGCTTCTCGATGCTCGACATGAAAAAGTTCGTCGAGACGATCGGCCTGCGTGGCCGCGGCTTCCGGGTCGCGCCCGAAGCGCTCTACCACCTGCAGATCCCCGTGATCGTACTGATGAACAGCGACGGCTACGAACACTTCGTGATCGTCAAGCACGCGGAAAATGGCCGCATCTTCGTGGCCGACCCTGCGTTGGGTAACCGCATCGTCATGGAAAACGACTTCGTCTCGAAGTGGAACGGCCTCGTGTTCGCGGTCGTCGGCAAGCCATTTATGGAGGATTCTCCGCTCTTGCAAGGTAACGAGTCGCTCGCGCTGAAGCTGCGCCAACGTGCGCTGGAAGACGGTACGGCAGCGACTCCCTTTGTTGAATATGGGCTGATCAAGGCAGAGTTGTTCTGACTCGTCATGGAACGAAACCTAATCACTATCGGCTGCGCGTTGTGTTTCGCAACGTGTGGTCTTGCGTCCGTCGCCCAGGCTGCCGAGGCGACGGTCCCCTCTATCGTTGAAGATGTCGCCGCCGTCAATCTGCAACCTGTCGACGACGACGTCCTCGCATCGCAAAGCGGCAAAGGCATCGGCGGCGACGTCATCTCCGGCGTCGTCGTGAACCTGCTGTCGCAGTGGAATCTGCCGAACGGCACCACCGCCCTCGCGCAGGGCGCACTTTCGATCGTGACCAACGCGCTCAACCAGACGAACGTCCAGGTCAGCTCGAACGCGATCGTCATCGGTCCGAACACCCCTGCAGGCAGCGGGGCCAATCCCAACGCGAGCGCCACGGGCGGTCAAAACGCCACGGTCAACGGCGTCTCGCAGATCACCCAGGTTGCCGGCAACGGCAACAACGGCACCAACCAGGCGGTGATCGACTTCAACTCGCCGGCAAGCACCCTGTCTACCGGCGCGTTTAACAACCAGACCTCAGCCTCCGCGAGCAACGCGAGTGGCTCCGTGAAAGCCGGCGTCACGTTCGGCAACGGCGGCATGTCGATCGCACTGCAAACGCCGGCGGGCATCGCCACGCAAACCATCGCGCCGGGTACTTCACAACAAGCCGGCATGATCTCCCAGCTACTCCAGATTGCAGGCAATAACCAGCAAGTCGCCAACGCGCTGCAACTGCATTTGCAGACGCAACAGATGTCGGCGTCGATGCTCCGCCAACTCGGCGTATTACAAGCACTGCAAAACACAGTGAGGAGATAAAAACGGGCCGCCACCCGATAAAAAATGTAGGAAAACGAAGTATCAGAGCGGCCGCGCGAAGCACATGGAGATATGCGACGCGCGGTCAGAATACCGGGGGAGCACAAAATGATGAGATTCTCAACGACCGGGGCACCGCGCGTGATGTTAGCGGCCATCCCTGCGGCGGTAATGCTGTTTGCACTTTCACAGGGAGCCTACGCCCAGGCGCTGGCGGACCAATCTGTCGAAGACCGGCTGAACACGTTGATGCGTGTGATCAACGAGCAGCAGAAGCAGATCAATTCACTCGAACAACAAGTCACGAACCTCGAGATGTCGGAGCGCGGCCGAGGCCTGCCGGGTGCCGGTGCGCCGGCCGACGGCGCCATCGCCGCCGGCCCGCAGCCGGGCGCAGATGGGCTGCCGGCGCCGCTGCCGCCGCTCGCCCAGATCAATCCTGAGTCGAGTGCGCCTGGCAGTGGCACAGGCACCGCGACCGGCGTGCCGGTCAATCCACCGGTGCCGGATAACGGCAACAGCAATGGCGGCAACCTGCCGCCTGCGACCGATGGTACAGGCGCCGTCGGTCAGACCCAGAAAGCCGCGGAGCCGGTGCGCACGCAATCGGAAGACGCCGTGGTGCAGAGCCAGCAGCACACGCCGCTGTTCGACCACAAGCTGACCTTCGACTGGGGCATCAGCGATACTTATTACGATCGCCGCCAGTTGCAACTGTCGGGCTTCCTCGCACTCGACGCGATTTTCCTCGGCAACATCAACCTGGGTGAGACCAAGTCGCATGAGGTGATGGCGGACCTCGACACGCGCTACGGCCTCAGCGACCGGCTGAGCGTCGATCTCGACGTGCCGTATATCTACCGGCACAGCAACTTTATCGTCGGCGGCGCCGGCGGTGCGGCGAGCACGCTCTCGGATGCGTCGGCGAATTCGAGCGACATCGGCGATGTCAACTTTGGCGTCTACTACGAGTTTCTCAAGGAAACCAACAGCCTGCCGGACCTGGTAGGTAGCCTGCGCATCAAGGCGCCGACCGGTTCGTCGCCGTTCGGCATCAAGCTGCAGCAGGTCGATGCCGACAACACAAATCTCGTCGCGCCGAGCAAGCTGCCCACCGGCACGGGTTTCTGGAACGTCACAGCGGGCCTGTCGGTCCTGAAGACCTACGACCCGGTCGTGCTGTTCGGTAGTCTTTCGTACACCTACAACATCGCGCGCTCGTTCTCCGATATCTCTTCAGTCATCGGCCAGACCCAGCCGGCGACGGTCAAGATCGGCGACGTGGTGCAGTTCGGCGGCGGCGCCGCACTTGCCTTCTCGGACAAGGACTCGGCTAGCGTGTCCTACACGATGGCACTCGAGCCGGAGTCTCAGACCAAGGCGTCGGGCAGCTCCTATTCGAAGGTGCCGGGCAGCGAAACCACTGCTGCCGCGCTGACTTTCGGCCTGAATCATGTAGTGAACAAGCACCTGACGATCAACGGTTCGGTCTCCGTGGGGCTCACGCCTGACACACCGAACTTCGTGATCGGCGTGCGCTTTCCCTACACTTTTTGACGTGCCAACGATACGAGGTTGATCGTGCGCGAATCATCCCATCTGACCAGTGTTGCACCGCCCTCAGGCACGCATCTTTCTCTGGCTCGCCCGACGGAAGTTGCTGTAGTACGGCCGCAGGAAATCTCTGCGGGACTTCCGCGGGAGCTGCCGGTGGTAAGACCGAAGGAGGCCGCCATCGGACGGCCGCGGGACGATGCCGCCGCCGCTCAGGCAGTGCCGAAAAGCCCCTACGCGCAGACCGAGCGGACCCTGCTCTACGTCACACGCACGCCCGACGAGACGCTCACCTCCCATCTGAGAAGCCGTGGCTGGAACGTCGTGGCCGCGCGCTCGGCGCATGAGGCGAGCCGTCTCATCAAACAGGACGTCGTCTGTGCGGGGATCGTCGATCTGGCGAGCTTTGCGCCGCGCGACCTGGGCGGCCTCGAAGCGAGCTTGCGTCAGCAACAGATTGGCTGGATTGCGCTGTCCACCTCCGAGCGTCTGACCGATCCTGAAGTGCGGCGCCTGATCCGCCATTTCTGTTTTGACTACGTCAAGACGCCGGTGGCCAACGCAACGATCGACTACCTCGTCAGTCACGCGTTCGGCATGGTCACGCTATGCGATCCGGACATGATGGAGAGCGCGCCGTCCAGCGACGAAGACGAAATGGTCGGTACCTGCGAAGCCATGCAGCACCTGTTTCGCACCATCCGCAAGGTCGCCAACACCGACGCCAGCGTGTTCGTCTCCGGCGAATCGGGCACCGGTAAAGAGCTCACCGCGCTCGCCATCCACGAACGCTCGCGCCGCCGCAAGGCGCCTTTCATCGCCATCAACTGCGGCGCGATTCCGCATCATCTGCTGCAGTCCGAACTATTCGGCTACGAACGCGGCGCCTTCACCGGCGCCAACCAGCGCAAGATCGGACGGGTCGAAGAAGCGGACGGCGGCACGCTGCTGCTGGACGAAATCGGCGACCTGCCGATGGAAAGTCAGGCGAGCCTGCTGCGCTTCCTGCAGGAGGGCAAGATCGAC
Organism: Paraburkholderia sp.; assembly: GCF_026225065.1. GTDB lineage: Bacteria > Pseudomonadota > Gammaproteobacteria > Burkholderiales > Burkholderiaceae > Paraburkholderia. The sequence goes on from NZ_JAMFSB010000156.1 coordinate 19,544, forward strand.
CGGCTGGGTGGGCGCGAGTCGATTCCCATCGACGTACGGATCATCTCGGCGACTCACATCGACCTTGAGATCGCGATGCGCGACGGGCGCTTCCGCGCCGACCTGTTTCACCGGCTGTGCGTCCTGCGCATCGACGAGCCGCCGCTGCGCGCCCGTGGCAAGGACATCGAAATCCTCGCCCATCACATCATGCACAAGTTCAAGACCGACAGTGCGCGCAAGATCCGCGGTTTTGCGCCCTCGGCGATCGAGGCCATGTACACCTACAACTGGCCCGGCAATGTGCGCGAAATGATCAACCGCGTGCGCCGCGCCATCGTGATGGCGGAAAACAAGCTGATCTCGGCCGAAGACCTGGATCTGGCTCACTTCACCGCGCAGGAAAGCGTGACCCTCGCGCAGGCTCGCGAATCGGCCGAGAAGCGCGCGATCGAAGCCGCGCTGCTGCGTCACCGGCATCGTCTGAACGAGGCGGCGGTGGATCTGGGCGTGTCGCGCGCGACGCTGTCGCGCTTGCTGGATACGCATGGCATGCGCGACGCGGTCGGCACGGAGGACGAGGCGGTGCCGGCTGAAGGCGTCCACGCGGCCGAGTGAAGGCACGCCGCGCACCGCGCCCTACCCCTCGGGCGTGCAGCGTTGTCGTTGGGGTGGCGTGGGCGTCAGGTAGAATCGGAGCGGTTAGGTTCCCTTCTCCAATCGATGACGACGCTCACCCTGATCGTCGCTCGCGCCCGCAATGGCGTGATCGGCCGCGACAACCAGCTACCCTGGCGCCTGCCCGAGGATCTTGCGTTCTTCAAGCGCACGACCATGGGCGCGCCCATCATCATGGGCCGCAAGACTCATGAATCGATCGGACGGCCGCTGCCCGGCCGCCGCAATATTGTCGTGACGCGCGATGCGGGCCGCCGCTTCGCAGGGTGCGACACCGCCACCAATCTCGACGACGCGCTCAGGCTCGCGGCCCGGGACCAGGCACCGGAAGCCTTCCTGATCGGCGGCGCCGAACTCTACAAAGAGGGGCTGCGCCACGCCGACAAGCTGATCATCACGGAGATCTCGATCGATTTCGAAGGCAACGCGCATTTTGCCGCGCTCGATCCAGAGGAATGGGAAGAAGTGGCCCATGAGACGCACCGCGCCCACGCGCCGAACGAGTTCGACTACGCGTTCGTGACGTACCGCCGGACTGAAGCGGCAGCGGGAGAGCAGCCGCCGCAAGCGTAACCGCGCGCGGAGTGCAGGCGTAAAAAAACGCCAGAGAAGCTGTCTTCTCTGGCGTTTCTGTTTGCGGCGGTCCTACTGACTGCACGCCTGTTTACTGCCCAGCAATCGTCATGCGCTCGATCAGCACCGAGCCGGTCTGCTTGGTGCCGCGCACGAGCGTGTCCGCGCCGATCGCAACGATATGGTGGAACATCTCCTGCAGCGTGCTCGCCACGGTGAACTCTTCCACCGGGTACTGGATCTTGCCGTTTTCGACCCAGAAGCCCGACGCGCCGCGCGAATAGTCACCCGTCACGTAGTTGACGCCCTGCCCCATCAGTTCGGTCAGCAGCAGGCCCGTGCCGAGCTTTTTGAGCATTGCTTCGAAGTCGTCCTCGGGACGCGTCGTCGAGCTGAGCAGCTTCAGATTGTGCGAGCCGCCGGCATTGCCGGTGGTCTTCATGCCGAGCTTGCGCGCCGAGTAGGTGGACAGGAAGTAGCCTTCGACCACCCCGTCTTTCACCACCGAGCGCTGCTTCGTGCGCACGCCTTCTTCGTCGAACGGCGCGCTGCCCATGGCGCGGGCCACGTGCGGGTCTTCGACCACTTGCACGTGCGGCGCGAACACCGGCTTGCCGAGGCTATCGACGAGGAACGAAGTCTTGCGATACAGCGCGCCGCCGCTCACCGCCTGCACGAACGCGCCGAGCAGGCCTGCGGCGAGCGGCGCTTCGAACAGCACCGGCACCTTGCGGGTGTCGAGGCCGCGTGCACCGATGCGCGCCAGCGCCCGTTGCGCCGCGTAGCGCCCGATGGCTTCCGGGTCGGCCAGATCTGCCGCGTTGCGCTGCGAGGTGTACCAGTCGTCGCGCTGCATGTTGCGCCCGCTGCCGGCGATCGGCGCGCACGCCACGTAATGGCGCGAATAAGGGTAGCCGGAGAGGAAGCCACGCGAAGTGGCGAGCACGAATTGCGAATGCTGCGCGGAGACGCTGGCCCCTTCCGAATTGCGGATTTGCGGGTCGGTGGCGAACGCCGCGTCTTCGGAGCGGCGGGCGATCTCGACTGCTTCGTCGGCGGTGAGATTCCACGGATGATACAAATCGAGGTCGCGCGGCGCGGTTTCGAGCAGTTCGGCCTCGGCGAGGCCCGCGCAGTCGTCTTCCGCCGTGAAACGGGCGATGTTGTACGCGGCCGCAACCGTATCTTTCAACGCCTGCGAGGAAAAGTCCGAGGTGCTGGCGTTGCCGCGCTTGTTGCCGATAAACACGGTCACGCCGACCATCTTGTCGCGGTTGTGTTCGATCGTCTCGACCTCGCCACGCCGCACGGAGACGGACAGGCCGTCACCTTCGGAGATTTCAGTCGCCGCGTCGGTGCCACCGAGCGACTTTGCGTGACGCAGGATGTCCGAGGCGATTTCCTTCAGCTCATCCTGGGTATGCGGGAAAAAGCGCTGTCTGACGTCCATGTCTGCTGCCATATTCGTTGCCGTCCTTCGTTGCGTCCTGGTCGGGGCCGGGAGCGGCCCTCCGGTGTGTTCTCAAGTACGTCGCTACGTATCCCGCGATCATAGCAAGGTCCGCGCGAGCGTACCTGGCATTCGCCGACGTCTCACGGCATGGGCGAGTGGCGCGGCCAGCTCCCTTGCCGGCGGATTCAAGGGCACGGCACGCTACAATAACGGTATGACACGTAAAACCCGCATTCAACCGATGGAACCCGTCGCCGAGCCAGAGATCGACGAGAACGGGTATGACCGTCCCAGCAAGTCCCAGCTCAAGCGCGACATGCACGCGCTGCAGGAGCTGGGCGAGGCGCTGATCGCGCTGCCAAAAGACGCTTTGAAGCGCATGCCGATGCCCGAAAAGCTCGACGACGCTGTGCGCGACGCTCGCCGCATCACCGATCACGAAGGCAAACGCCGCCAGGTCCAGTACGTGGGCCGGGTAATGCGTTCGCTGCTCGAGGACGAGACGGCCGCCTTGCGCACCGCGCTGGATTCGTACAACGGCATCAACAAGGCCGAAACGGCGCGTCTGCACTGGATCGAGCGCACTCGCGAGAAGCTGCTCGCCGACGACGCCGCGCTGACCGACTTCATCCGCCAGCACCCCGCCGCCGACCCGCAGGAAGGCCGCACGCTGATCCGCAACGCCCGCAAGGAAGCGCAGCAGAGCAAGCCGCCGCGCTATTTCCGCGAGCTGTTCCAGTGGATCAAGAACGCGGACGGCCCGGAAGCGGCCGAGGACGACGAGCACGAAGGACATGGCACCCCGGAAAACGGCGATGACGAAGATCGCGCGTAACCATCCCGACGAAATCGTAATCGGACTGGTCTCGATCAGCGACCGGGCAAGCACGGGCGTCTACGAGGACAAAGGGATTCCGGGCTTGCAGGAGTGGCTCGGTGCGGCACTGAGCTCGCCGTGGCAGGCCGTCACCCGGCTGATCCAGGACGACGCGCCGACGATCTCCGCCACGCTCATCGAACTGGTGGACAAGGCGGGCTGCGATCTGGTGTTCACCACGGGCGGCACCGGGCCGTCACGGCGCGATGTGACGCCGGAAGCGACGCTCGCGGTGGGTACAAAGGAAATGCCGGGTTTCGGTGAGCAGATGCGGCAGATCAGCCTGAATTTCGTGCCGACAGCCATTTTGTCGCGCCAGGTGGCAGTGATCCGCGAGACGCCGACGCAAGCGGCGCTGATCGTCAATCTGCCGGGTCAGCCCAAGTCGATCAGGGAAACGCTGGAAGGATTGCGCGACGACGCGGGTGAAGTGAAAGTGCCAGGGATTTTTGCGGCCGTGCCTTATTGCATCGACCTGATTGGCGGCCCGTATGTGGAAACCAATGCGGCCGTCGTGAAAGCCTTCCGGCCGAAAAACGCGATCCGGGCACCGCGTCAGGACTGAGAGGCGCGCCGGGTTGATGCGTGGCCGGGTTGATGCGTGGCCGGGTTGACGCCCGGCGAGGTTGACGCCTGGATTACTCTTCCGCAACCGGCGCGCCCGCAGCCGGGATCAGGAAATGCTCGCGGTAGTACTTGAGCTCGTCGATCGACTCGTGGATATCGGCCAGCGCCGTATGCATAGCGCGCTTCTGGAAGCCCTTGTAGATAGTCGGCTGCCAGCGGCGGCACAATTCCTTGAGCGTGCTAACGTCGAGATTGCGGTAATGGAAGAAACGCTCCAGATCCGGCATCCAGCGCGCCATGAAACGGCGGTCCTGACAGATGGAATTGCCGCACATCGGCGACTTGCCCGGCGGGACGTACTGGCCGAGAAATTCGCGGATCTGCTCGGTGGCTTCCGCTTCGCCGACGCTCGAGGCGCGCACGCGGTCGATCAGCCCCGAACGGCCATGCGTGTTCTGGTTCCATTGGTCCATCTTCGCAAGCGTTTCGTCGCTCTGGTGGATGGCGAGCACCGGACCTTCGACCAGTTTGTCGAGCGTCGAATTGGTCACCACCACGGCGATCTCGATGATGCGGTCGGTGTCGGGCTCGAGGCCGGTCATTTCCATGTCCAGCCAGATCAGGTTCATGTCGCTGCGCACGAGCGACGGCTCGCCAGCGGATTCGAGGATGTCAGTCATGGAGGCAACCTTGGTGAATAGCGCCGCGCGCCCCCTCGGGACGGGCCTGTGCGCCGTTGAAACAGTTCGATTTAGCGTGGCCCCGCCAGCCGGCGGGAAGAAACATATAATTCTCGCATAGATACCACGGATTCCCCGGATGCCTACTCTGTACTTCACCGTTCTGTTCGCCATCGCCGTCGTGGCGATGGTCGGCACCAAGCTCTGGCTCGCGTCGCGGCAAATCCGCTTCGTCGCGGCGCACCGCGGGCAGGTGCCCGGCCAGTTTGCGGGCACCATCGCGCTGACCGCGCATCAACGTGCCGCTGACTACACCGTCGAGCGTACACGGCTGACGATGATCGAGATTGTCGTCGGCGCGGCCGTGCTGATCGGACTCACGCTGCTCGGCGGCGTGCAGGCGCTCGATCTGGCGATCTCGGATTGGCTCGGCCGCGGCTACGTCGGCCAGATCGCGCTGATCGCGGCGGTCATTGCGATCACCGGCGTGATCGACCTGCCGTTCGACTATTACCGGCAGTTCGTCATCGAGGAACGCTTCGGCTTTAACCGCATGGGCAAGGGCATTTTCTTCGCCGACCGCATCAAGGGCCTGTTGCTCGGCGCGGCCTTCGGCCTGCCGCTGCTGTTCGTCGTCCTGTGGCTGATGAGCCAGGCCGGCAGCCTGTGGTGGCTGTGGACGTGGGTCGTGTGGGTAGTGTTCCAGTTGCTGGTGCTGGTGCTGTATCCGTCGTTCATCGCACCGCTCTTCAACAAGTTCGAGCCGCTCAAAGACGAAGCCTTGGTCACTCGCATCGAAGCGCTGATGAAGCGCTGCGGTTTCGCCGCCAAGGGGCTGTTCGTAATGGACGGCAGCCGCCGTTCCGCCCATGGCAATGCGTATTTCACAGGCTTCGGTGCGGCCAAGCGCATTGTGTTCTTCGACACGCTGCTCGCGCGTCTGTCGGGTAGCGAGATCGAAGCCGTGCTCGCGCACGAACTCGGTCACTTCAAGCGCCGCCATGTGATCAAGCGGATGGCGGTGATATTCGCGGTCAGCCTCGTGATGCTCGCGCTGCTAGGCTGGCTCATGCAGTGCGTCTGGTTCTATGAGGGACTCGGCGTGCGGCCATCGTTGCTGGGCGGTAACAGCGGGCTCGCGCTGGTGCTGTTCTTCCTCGCGCTGCCGGTGTTCCTGTTCTTCGTGACGCCGCTCGGCAGCCTTAGTTCGCGCAAGCACGAATTCGAAGCCGATGCGTTCGCCGCTACCCAGACCGATGCACAGGATCTGGTCAACGCGCTCGTGAAGCTGTACGAGGACAACGCGTCGACCCTCACCCCCGACCCGCTCTACACCGCGTTCTATTATTCTCATCCGCCAGCGTCGCAGCGGATCGACCGCCTGCTGCGGCACGCATGACCGCCCGCCCCCAGAAAGCAGCGCGCCCGCCGTCCACCACGCGGGTGGGCGGCCTCGTCATCGCGGCGCATGGCAGGCACTACCTGGTCGCGCCGGAAGACGGCGGCGCCATGCTGCAGTGTTTTCCACGCGGCAAACGCAGCGAAGTGGCGGTGGGCGACCGGGTGATCTACGAGCCGACTTCGGCGGATCAGGGCGTGATCGTCGAGATAGGCGAGCGGCGCAATCTGCTGTATCGCTCGGACCAGTACAAATCGAAGCTGTTCGCGGCAAACCTCGATCAGTTGTTGATCGTGCTGGCCACCGAGCCGCACTTCAGCGAAGATCTGCTCGGCCGCGCTCTGGTGGCTGCAGAGGCTAACGAACTGAAGCCGCTGATCGTGTTGAACAAGACCGACGTCGAAGTCGAGTTGCCGGGCGCACGTAAGCGGCTAGCGCGCTACCAGGCGCTTGGCTATACGGTAGTGGAACTGTCGATCAAAACCCAGCCGGAGGCCGCACACGCCGCGCTCGAGGAACATCTGCACGGTCACGCCACGCTGCTGCTCGGCCAGTCGGGGATGGGCAAGTCGACGCTGGTCAACCTCGTGGTGCCTAACGCGGAAGTGGCAACCCGCGAGATCTCCACCGCGTTGAACAGCGGTCGCCATACGACCACCTTCACGCGGCTTTACCCGCTGCCGGACGGTGGCGCGCTAATCGACTCACCGGGGTTTCAGGAGTTCGGTCTGCACCACCTGACCGAGGGCAGGCTCGAAAGAGCGTTCCCTGAATTCAGGCCGCTACTGCCCAACTGCCGTTTCTACAACTGCCATCATCTGCAGGAACCGGGCTGTGCGATTCTCGAAGCGGTCGCCGATGGGCGGATTGCGCCGGCACGGCATGCGCTGTATGCGCAATTGGTCCACGAGGCGAGCCAGATCGTTCGCTGAGTCTTTTGCGATGCTTTTGTGATGCTTTCGTGCGTGGGCGGTCGTTCAGCGCAACTTGCGTTGCCCTTCCTGATCGCCCCGATCTCCATTAACCCGCCTCATTTACTCGCCACCGGTCGACACTCATGATGAAACTGATGCGCGCGCCGAATCTGCTGATCGGACAGCATTGGATCAATGTGCTGGCGATCTCGGGCATTGCCTGTGAGTTGCACAACCGCTACCTGAACGGCGCACTTGGGGAGATTCCAGCGGATCAGTGCGCGCCGGAGTTGTGGCTCGTCGACGAACGCGACGAGATGATGGCCCGCAAGCTCATCGACGCAGCCTCGCATGGACCGAGCGCGGGCTCGCCGTCATGGCGTTGCGCGCAATGCGGCGAGACGCTCGAGGCGCAGTTCACGGTCTGCTGGCAGTGCGGGACGGCGCGCGATCCGCTGGACGGCTAACGGCCGGAAGGGATGGCGCGGATGGCTCAGCTAGCCAAAACAATTGAGGCCGGGGTTACCGGCCTCAATTGAAACACCGCCGAGACACAGCACGCAGCGTCGTCGCACATCATGTCGTCACATCGTCACGTGACAGACATGCGCTTCAAGCGAGCCAGACGGCAATCGTCAGCATCAGCAGCAGAATCATCCACAGGATGACTGCGCGCCACACCAGCCCCACCGCCGATTGCAGCGTACGCGGCGTGCAGTCGTCGCCGACCTGGAGCGGGTCGCCATCGCCGGTTGCCAGCGCATCGAGACTCGACGGCTCCGCCAGCGGTCCGCTCAGGCGCGCGCCCAGTGCACCGCTGCCGGCCGCGAGCAAGACGCCGTCATTGGTGTCGGGCCATTGCCGTGCATGATTGCGCCATGCATAAATCGCGTCTTCGAAATTCCCGACAATCGCGAAGCCCATCGAGGTCAGCCGCGCCGGCACCCAGTCGATCACAAAGAACGCCTGCTGCGCAAAACTGGAAAACGCCACGGTACGGTCATCCGTCGGGCGTGACCACGTACGCGCCAGGTACTCGGCGATCCGGTACAGCACAGCACCCGCCGGCCCCACCGGCACGAGAAACCAAAAGAACACGCCGAACACATGACGGTGCGACGCCACCACCGCGTGGATCAGCGTATGACGCACGATCTCGCTGACCGGCATGTCGACCGTGTCGAGCCCCGTCCATTCATTGAGGATTTCACGCGCGCGCGGCACGTCGTCGTTGTTGAGCGCGAGGTGAATGTCCGTGAAGTAGTGGCTGAACTGCCGGAATCCGAGCGTGAAATAGACGATCACGACGTTCCACAGGAACGCGAGCACAAAGTTGATGTGATAGAGCACATAGTAGACGAGCGCGACGGCCAACGTCCACGGCACTACCACCACGAGCCACGCGAGCACGCCGTGCTTGGGCTTGCCGGCATCGAACCCGTGCGCCGCCGACTCCGCATGATATTGAAGCAGCGCAGACACCGGGTTGTTCGGCGATAACGCGCGCACTTGTTCGATGATCAGAGCCAGCAATACGGAGAAAAAAGTCATGCGATGCGCCGTGCTTTTCGGGTTTTTACGATTGTTTTATAACGATAGCACAGGGTCGGATCCGACCGAGCGCGGCAATAGTTGCAAACCAGCGACACCGAGGTAGGTTCCGGTAGGTCCGCGCGCTTCATGCAGCAAGAAAGCGATAAAAATTGCGCAACATACCCGCCGTCGCGCCCCAGACGAAGTACTGCCCGGCCGCGTCGCCGCGCGGATAAGGCATGGCAAAGAAGCGCCGCTCGCCACCTTCCCAGCGGAACACGCGCACCTCATGGTGGGCGGGGTCCATCAGAAAGCTTAGCGGCACTTCGAAGACTTCGGCGACTTCGAGCGAGTCGGCCTCGACGGTGAACGGCGGATGCACGAGCGCCACCACCGGCGTCACGCGGAAGCCCGTGCCGGTCAGGTAGTCGGGCAAAGCACCTAGCACCTCGACACGCGCGGGGTCCAGACCTACCTCTTCCTGCGCTTCACGCAACGCCGTAGCCGTTGCGTCCGCATCGAACGGTTCGTGACGGCCGCCCGGGAAACTCACCTGGCCGGCGTGATCGTTGAGATGATCGGCCCGCTGCGTCAGCAACACCGTGATCCCGTCTTCGCGCACCACCAGCGGTACGAGCACCGCTGCAACGCGCGGATCGCCGAACTCCTTCCAGCGGGCATCGCCCGGCTCCGGCGTCCAGGAAAGGCGCTGCTCGAAGCGTGCGCGCAATCCATCGGGCGTCAGACGTGCGGGGGCAACCGGTGGCAGATCGTTGCCAGTCGATTCGACAGGCAGAGTTTCGGGTTGGAAGACGGGTCGGGTCAACGGGACTCTCGGAACGAGCTTTTGTAGGACATGCCGCTATTTTGACCCAACAAAGAAAAAAGCACCCGGGAAGGGTGCTTTTTCTTACAGCTTTTACGCCTGGGAAGCAGCGCGGTCTTTCGAGACCAGCTTTTCCTTGATCCGGGCCGACTTGCCCGAACGGTCGCGCAGGTAGTACAGCTTGGCACGACGCACATCGCCACGACGCTTCACGACGATGCTTGCCAGCAGCGGCGAGTACGTCTGGAACGTACGCTCGACGCCTTCGCCCGACGAAATCTTGCGGACGATGAACGACGAATTCAGACCACGGTTACGCTTGGCGATAACGACGCCTTCGTAAGCCTGAACACGCTTACGCGTACCTTCAACCACGTTCACGCTGACAATCACCGTATCGCCGGGGGCGAATTCGGGGATAGTCTTCTCGCCGAGGGCGCGCGCGATTTCTTCTTGCTCGAGTTTTGCAATCAGATTCATCACTGACTCCTAAGTCCATCTTGTCGGCGTTCGTACCTGCCTCACAGAAAACTGCTCGGCTACGGCCCCGATAGAGGATGGGTTCACATCAGGCGCCGTACACGCATGTGCGGCGCCGCTTATTCGCTAGTGACACCGGGCTTCACGCCTTCGATGCTTCCTTCGCGAGACTTGCAAGCCATGTCTCATCGACACGGCTCAACATCTTGTTCTTTCTGGCCTTCTCTATCAGATCCGGCCGCTTGCTCAACGTGTTGCGCAGCGCTTCACGGCGGCGCCACAACTCGATTTCCGCATGATGGCCGCCAAGCAGCACATCAGGTGCACGTACGCCTTCGTATTCCTCCGGACGCGTGTAGTGCGGGCAATCCAGCAGCACGTCTACAAAACTATCCTGCACGGCCGACTGCGAGTCGTTCAGCACACCAGGCAACTGACGCACCACGGCATCCATCAACGCCATCGCCGGCAACTCGCCGCCCGACAGCACGAAGTCGCCGAGGCTCACTTCTTCGTCGACACAACGATCGATCAGGCGCTGGTCGATCGCTTCATAGCGGCCGCACAGCACGATCAGCCCAGGCTCCGCGGCAAACCGCATCACACGTTCGTGATTGAGTGTCGCACCTTGCGGGGACATCATCACGACGCGCGAACCGGTAATGCCCTGCTCTGCCTGCGCGACCTTCGCCGCTCCGATCGCGTCTTCCAGCGGCCTGCCCAGCATTACCATGCCTGGACCGCCGCCATACGGGCGATCGTCGATCGTACGATAGTTGTCGGTTGTGAAATCGCGTGGATTCCACGTGCGCAAACCGTAGCGTTCCTGCTTCGCCGCGCGACTGGTGATACCCCAGTCGGTCAGCGCACGAAACATTTCAGGAAAGAGCGTAACGACATCGAACTGCATCGCTCTCTCCGGTCAACGAGCTGATTTAATAGTCAGCTTCCCAGTCGACAACGATTTGCTTCGCCGCCTGGTCCACCGTTTTGACAAAAACACCGACGAACGGGATCAAGCGCTCACCGGTCACCGGCTTACCGTCTTTGCCGGTATCCGGGTATTCGATGCGCAACACCGAGTGCGCACCGTTGTCGATCATGTCGGCCACCTTGCCGAGGGCAAGCCCGGTCAGGTTCACGACATCCAGGCCGAGCAGGTCGACCCAGTAGAATTCGTCAGCTTCGAGCACCGGGAAATCGCTGCGGCAGATGTACACGCGAGTACCACGCAGCGCGAGCGCTTCGTCACGGTCACTCACACCGCCCAGATGGGCAACGATGCTGTCGCTGTGTATCTTTGCCTGCAGCGCCGGTGCAGAAGTGCGCTCATGGCCTTTCATCAGCCACCAGCGCTTCGCGCTCAGCAATGCGTCGCCGCCCCGTCCGGCATCCGCATGCGCGGCTACCTTGACCCAGCCCTTGAGGCCGTAAGCGTCGACAATTGCAGCTACTTCGACAGCGTCGTCCGGCCAGCTTTCGACCGTTTCGGCACGCATTGCCGCGCCGCCGGAATCGACGTTAGCGGAACCCGGGGCCTTGGCGCGCTCTACCGGCTTCCGGACGAACGCGCCGAACGGTGCGTCACCTGCTGCTGCCTGCCCGCGCTGAGCCGGCTTGGCGCGACCTGAACTTCCCGAATCACGCTCAGACATGACGCCACCTCAGACAACACTTCACGTCGAAGCTCGCTGCCGATTTCGATGTTTGCTTCAGCGAAATCGACGTCTGCTTCAGCAAAACGCGCAGTAAAACTCGCGCATCGGACATCTCGCGCAAGCTGCGCGAGCCGCCGGCGATGCACATGCTAGCTGCCATTAAGCAGCCGGCTGCGCCTTTTGCGCTTCTTTCACGAGACGCTCGACCGTCGGCGACAGTTGTGCGCCAACGCCTTGCCAGTACGTCAGGCGGTCTTGAGCGATACGCAGCGACTCACCCTTCGTAGCGACCGGGTTGTAGAAACCAACGCGCTCGATAAAGCGGCCGTCACGACGGTTACGCGAATCGGTTGCGACGATGTTGTAGAACGGGCGCTTCTTGGAGCCGCCACGAGCCAAGCGGATGATGACCATACTAGAATCCTTGAAAACCGGGGTTCGGAACCACTGAAACAGGCGATTATAGCGGGAAACTGAAGCCATAACAAACACTTACGGGGAAAACTAATATCCACGGTTGCGCCGGGGCAGTCGGCCGGCCGGCCGGGGGCCGTCAAATCGCCTGCGCACCCGACGGAAAGCCCTGACACCTCGCTTCACAACCGTACCGGCCGGCGCCCTTTCCGCCCCTTCTCCCCCTTTCCCCTGTCACGCGAGCGCGACCTACCGCGTCACCTATGGTACGCCCTGTGGCCGTCGGCGAATTCCATCAATCAGCGTGCGACGTGGTCTGCGTCACGCCGCCGGGGCGTAGAATGCGCCTCGGTCCGCGCACCGTTGCGCGCCGGTCCTCGCGACCGCCTGTCACTGAACTCTCGCCCACATGTCCACCCGCGTTTCGAATTCCCCACGCTTCAGGTCCAAGACGATTACCGCGGCGCTCGCCTTCTTCTTTGGCAGTCTCGGCGCGCACCGCTTCTACTTATATGGAAAGCGAGACCTGTACGGCTGGATTCACCTGATCTGCACCCTGTTCGGCATTCCGGGCGTTCTGCTGCTGATCTTCACCCAGCGGACCTCAGCGCTCGGCTGGGTACTCGCAGTCCCCGGCGCCATCTCACTGTTTTCCGCATTCCTTGCGGCCATTGTCTACGGACTGCGTCCCGACGAAAAGTGGGATGCGCAATTCAACCCTCAGAGCCAGCAAAACAGCCGGTCCGGCTGGCCGGTGATCTTCGTGGTTATTTTCTCGCTGTTCATCGGCGCAATGCTGATGATGGCAAGCCTTGCCGTCGCGATCGATAGCTATTTCGAATCGTCGATGTAGACGATGTCAGGGACGCATACAGGGCAGGCAGATTCGACGAGCTGACGGTGCCGCCACTCGCCCGCCCCGGCTAAAACAGATCCATTTGCCCGTCGTCGCGCGCCGGAACCGGCGCCGGCGGCTGCGCGCGGACAAACTGCGACATATCCAGAATGCCGCGCCGGCGCTCGTTCAGACCGAGCCGGCGCGCAGCTTGATGAAAGCGCTGATTCATCAGATCAGCCCACAAACCCTCACCTTTCATCCGCGTGGCAAAGGTGGCGTCGTAGTCCTTGCCACCGCGCATGTCGCGCACACGGTTCATGACCCGCTCGGCCCGATCCGGAAAATGCGCTGCCAGCCAGTCCTTGAATAGCGGCGCGACTTCCCAAGGCAGTCGCAGCACGATATAGCTCGCATTGGTCGCTCCTGCTTCCGCACATGCCTCCATGACCCGCTCCATGTCGGGTTCGGTGACGAACGGAATCACCGGCGCGATGCTGACGCCCACCGGTATGCCGGCCTCGCTCAGCGTGCGGATTGTGCGTAGCCGTCGCGCCGGCGTCGCTGCGCGTGGTTCGAGCGTGCGGGCGATCTCGGCATCCAGCGTGGTAATGGTGATGGCAGCCATGAACTGGCCGCGCTCCGCCATGGGAGCAAGCAGATCGAGATCGCGCTCGATCAGTGACGACTTGGTAATAGCCGCAAAAGGATGCCCGCGCGCGTGCAGCACTTCGATCACCCTCCGCGTGAGACCCAATTCACGTTCGACCGGCTGCCAGGCATCCGTATTGACGCCGAGTGCGATCGGCTCCGGCACGTACGACTTCTTTGAAAGCTCGCGCTCGAGCAGCTCTGGCGCGTTGACTTTGGCGTAAATGCGGCTCTCGAAATCGAGCCCCGGCGACAGGCCCAGATAACTATGGGTAGGCCGCGCGAAGCAGTAGATACACCCGTGTTCGCACCCGCGATAAGGGTTGAGCGAGACATTGAACGGAATGTCGGGCGATGCGTTACGGGTCAGGATGGTTTTTGCCCGCTCTTCGAACACCTGCGTGCGCAGCGCAGGCGGACCGCCTTCTTCTTCCTCATGCGAGGCCCAGCCGTCGTCCACCGCTTCGCGCTGGTCAAGCTCATAGCGGCCCTGCAGGTTCGTCACGGCGCCGCGCCCTTTACGGGGTGTGGGCGGTGCGATTGGATATTCGGGGACGGAATCAGTCACGGCGAGGTCAGACCAAAGACAGAAAGCGAAAACAAAAAACGGCTCAATCGATACTGTATAAATATACAGTGTTTGAGCCGTTTGTCGAGTCCTGTCTTTGCCCCGCGAGATGGGCTATTCGCCCACCGCGATCGTCAGGCTTTCCTTGATTTCTTCCATCACCACATAGCTCTTCGACTGCACCGCTCCGGGCAATTGCAGCAGGATATCGCCGAGCAGTTTCCGGTAATCGGCCATCTCGCCAATGCGGGCCTTGATGAGGTAATCGAAGTCGCCCGATACCAGATGACATTCGAGTACCTCGGGGATCTTCTGCACCTCGCGGCGAAACTGGTCGAACATGTTGCCGCTCTTGTGGTCGAGCGTAATCTCGACAAATACCAGCAGCGCGGCACCCAGCTCAGCCGGATTGACACGCGCGTGGTAGCCCGTAATCACGCCGTCGCGCTCCATACGCTTGACCCGTTCGATACACGGCGTAACCGACAGCCCGACCTGCTCCGCGAGGTCTTTCATCGCCATTCGGCCGTCCTGCTGAAGCAGCCTGAGGATCTTGTGATCGAGCTTGTCGAGCGTACGGATAGGTTGACGCTGGGTTCGCATGGTCTTTTTACTGAAAATTGGAAAAATACAATAACAAAACCTACCTGACACTCAATACTATAGCGGATAACACTGGGCTGAACGCGTATCACCTCGTTAATCGAACTATCTGCAAACGAGCTGATTTCTCCAAGGACGCGCGAGCCCCAAAGAACCTTCTGGAGCAGCTATGCGAGTCGTCGTTTTGGGCAGTGGCGTCGTCGGGGTGACGAGCGCTTATTATCTTGCGCGTGCCGGTCACGAAGTCACCGTGATCGACCGCGAAGCCGGTCCGGCGCTCGAAACGAGCTTTGCCAATGCCGGTCAGATCTCGCCGGGCTACGCGTCGCCGTGGGCTGCACCGGGCGTGCCGATGAAGGCCGTCAAGTGGATGTTCCAGAGGCACGCGCCGCTTGCCATCCGTCTCGACGGCACGCAATTCCAGTTGCAGTGGATGTGGCAGATGCTGCAGAACTGCACGTCTTCGCGCTATGCGGTCAACAAGGGCCGCATGGTGCGCCTCGCCGAATACAGCCGCGACTGCCTGCAAGCCCTGCGTGCCGACACCGGCATTCAGTATGAAGGCCGTACCGGTGGCACGCTGCAGGTGTTCCGCACGCAGCAGCAGTTCGATGGCGCCGCGAAAGACATCGCCGTGCTGAAAGATGCCAATGTACCGTTCGAACTGTTGTCGTCGGCCGAGCTGGCGCGCGCCGAACCGGCACTCGCGGCAACGGCCCACAAGCTGACGGGCGGGCTGCGTTTGCCGGGCGACGAAACGGGCGATTGCCAGATGTTCACCACGCGCCTCGCAGCGCTGGCAGAAGAACTCGGCGTGACGTTCCGCTACAACACGCCGATCGACGCGCTCGCCATGGCCGGCGGCCGGATCGCTGGCGTGCAATGCGGCAGCGAACACGTACGTGCCGACGCATTCGTCGTAGCACTCGGTTCGTATTCGACGAAGTTCCTCGCGGACATCGTCAAGATTCCGGTGTATCCGTTGAAGGGCTATTCGATCACCGCACCGGTCGTCAATGCAGCGGCCGCGCCGGTGTCCACCGTGCTCGACGAAACCTACAAGATCGCTATCACGCGTTTCGACGACCGGATTCGTGTGGGCGGCATGGCAGAGATTGTCGGCTTCGACAAGTCGCTGCGTCAGGAGCGCCGCGAGACGCTCGAGATGTGCGTGAACGATCTGTTCCCTGGCGGCGGGGATACGGCCAAGGCCAGCTTCTGGACCGGTCTGCGTCCCATGACCCCGGACGGCACACCGATTGTCGGCCGCACGCCTGTGTCGAACCTGTTCCTGAATACCGGCCACGGCACGCTCGGCTGGACCATGTCGTGCGGTTCGGGCCAACTGCTGGCCGACCTGATGTCGGGCAAGCAGCCTGCCATCCAGGCGGACGATCTGTCGGTGCACCGCTACCTCGGCGAAACAGGTGGTACGGGTCGCCCCGCTTACGCCTGAGCGATTTCGGAAGGTCGCGGCCGGAACGGCGGTAACGTTCTCGGCCTGCGTCAAAACAAACGGCGCCTCTGCTTGCAGGCGCCGTTTGTTTTTTGCGTGACCTCACCACCGACCACACAATCTCGCAATCTCGCACGCAAAACACGCGCAAGTCAGAACTGATCCTCCGACAACGCCAGCACGCCCTCATCCCCCTTCGCGCTGACAATCGACACTTCAAGCGCAGCGGCCTGCGGCAGCACATGCTCCGCATAGAACTGCGCGGTCGCGATCTTCGCCCCGTAGAACGACGGATCGTCGGCGCGCTTCTCCGCAGCCACCAGCAACGCACGCGCCATCTGCCAGCCACCGAGCACGATGCCCGCCAGCTTCAGATACGGCACGCTGCCGGCAAACACCGCATTCGGATCGCGTTTCGTATTGGCGACAACAAACTCCACCACCGACGTCAGCGCGCGATGCCCGTGCGCAAGCTGACGCTGCATCGACTCGAAAGGTGCCCCCTGCTGCGAGCCGAGCGCCTCGACCGTCTGCGCAATACTGGCCAGCAGCGACTTCGCCACCGCGCCACCGTCGCGCAGAGTCTTGCGCCCAATCAGGTCGTTCGCCTGGATCGCGGTGGTGCCTTCGTAGATCGGCAGAATCCGCGCGTCGCGGTAGTACTGGGCAGCGCCGGTCTCTTCGATAAAGCCCATGCCGCCATGCACCTGCACGCCGAGGCTCGTCACGTCGATCGACAGCTCCGTGCTCCAGCCCTTTACGATCGGCACAAGGAATTCGTAGATAGCCTGATGCTCGTTGCGTTTCGCTTCATCCGGGTGACGATGTGCGATATCGCAATGCGCGGCGGCGACATAGGCGAGTGCGCGCGAACCTTCGGTCAGCGCACGCATCGTCGCGAGCATGCGGCGCACGTCGGGATGGTGAATGATAGAAACTGATTGTTTAGCCGAGCCGTCGACCGGCCGGCTTTGCACGCGGTCTTTGGCATAGGCAACTGCCTTCTGATACGCACGGTCCGACACACCCACGCCCTGCATGCCCACTGCAAAACGCGCGGCGTTCATCATGATGAACATGTACTCGAGACCGCGGTTCTCTTCGCCGATCAGATGACCGATCGCGCCACCGTGATCGCCGAACTGCAACACCGCCGTCGGGCTCGCCTTGATACCGAGCTTGTGCTCGATCGACACGCAATGCACGTCGTTACGCTCGCCGAGCGAGCCGTCTTCGTTGACGAGGAACTTCGGCACGATAAAGAGCGAGATGCCCTTCACGCCTTCGGGCGCATCCGGCGTGCGTGCCAGCACGAGATGGGCGATATTCTTCGCCATGTCGTGCTCGCCCCACGTGATGAAAATCTTGGTGCCAAACACCTTGAACGAGCCGTCACCCTGCGGCTCTGCGCGTGTGCGCACCAGCGCGAGATCCGAGCCGGCCTGCGGCTCGGTGAGGTTCATCGTGCCGGTCCATTCGCCGGAGATCAGCCTGGGCACGTAGGCCTGTTTCTGGGCTTCCGTGCCGGCGGTCAACAGTGCTTCGATCGCGCCGTCGGTGAGCAGCGGACACAGCGCAAAGGAGAGATTGGACGCATTGAGCATTTCGACGCACGGCGTCGCAATCAGCTTTGGCAACCCCTGACCTTCGTACTCCAAAGGATGCTGCACACCTTGCCAGCCGCCCTCGGCAAATTGCCGGAACGCCTCGGCAAAACCCGGCGTGGCTGTGACCTTGCCATCCTTCCACGTACTCGGGTTGCGATCGCCTTCCACGTTCAACGGCGCCAGCACTTCGCCGCACAGCTTGGCCGATTCTTCAAGGACGGCCTGCGCGGTGTCGAGGTTGGCATCTTCGAAACCGGGCAGCGTCGCGATATCTTCGAGTGCGGCCAGTTCTTTCATCACGAACAACATGTCCTTGACGGGCGCCGTATAGCTCATTTCAGTTCTCCTCCTGTCTGCGATGTAAAAAGGGACGCCGGACTATCGGTCCCGGCGTCCCTTCGCTTGCTGCCAGACGCCTTTTTATGGCGCTTTATGGTCAGCCGAGTTCGCTCACCAACTCCGGTACTACCGTGAACAGATCGCCCACCAGACCATAGTCGGCGACGCTGAAAATCGGCGCCTCCGGGTCCTTGTTGATTGCCACGATGACCTTCGAGTCCTTCATGCCGGCCAGATGCTGGATCGCACCCGAGATGCCTACCGCGACGTACAGTTGGGGAGCCACGATCTTGCCCGTCTGCCCCACCTGGTAGTCGTTCGGTACAAAGCCTGCGTCCACTGCGGCGCGCGAGGCACCTAAAGCCGCGTTTAACTTGTCCGCCAGCGGCTCGAGCACCTTCATGTAGTTCTCGCCGCTGCCCAGACCCCGGCCACCGGAAACGATGATCGATGCCGATGTCAGTTCCGGACGGTCCAGCTTCGTCACCTCACGGCTCACGAACTGCGACAGGCCGCTATCCGCTGCCGCTTCAATCTTCTCGACTGCTGCGCTGCCGCCTTCCGCTGCGACCGGGTCGAAACCCGTGGACCGGACCGTGATGACCTTGATCGGATCGCTCGACTGCACCGTGGCGATCGCGTTGCCTGCGTAGATCGGGCGCTCGAACGTGTCGGCCGAATCCACTGCCGTGATCTCGCTGATCTGTGCGACATCGAGCTTCGCTGCGATACGCGGCGCGATGTTCTTGCCGTAAGCGGTGGCCGGCGCGAGAATATGCGAGTAGTCCTTCGCAATGTTCAGCACCGTCGCTTCAACGTTTTCCGCGAGGCCCGCTTCGAGTTGCGGCGCATCGGCCAGCAATACCTTGGCGACACCCGCGACCTTGGCTGCAGCGTCAGCCGCGCCTTGCGCGTTGTAACCCGCCACCAGCACGTGCACATCGCCACCAATCTTTGTTGCGGCTGCCACCGTGTTCAGCGTCGCAGCCTTCAGCGACACGTTGTCGTGTTCCGCGATTACCAGAATCGTCATTTCGTCCGTCTCCTTAGAGCACCTTGGCTTCGGTCTTCAGCTTCTCGACCAGCGTCTTCACGTCCGGCACCTTCACACCGGCGGAGCGCTTGGGCGGCTCGACGACTTTCAGCGTCTTCAGGCGCGGGGTCACGTCAACACCGAGATCTTCCGGCTTGAGCGTTTCCAGCGGCTTCTTCTTCGCCTTCATGATGTTCGGCAGCGTCACGTAACGCGGCTCGTTCAGGCGCAGGTCGGTCGTAACCACGGCGGGCAGCGTCAGCGACAGCGTTTCCGCACCGCCATCCACTTCGCGCGACACCGTTGCCTTGCCGTCAGCCACGACAACCTTCGATGCAAACGTCGCCTGCGGCAAACCAGCCAACGCGGCGAGCATCTGGCCGGTCTGGTTCGAATCGTCGTCGATGGCCTGCTTGCCGAGGATGATCAGCGACGGCTGCTCCTTGTCAACCAGCGCCTTGAGCAGCTTGGCCACAGCCAGTGGTTGCAGTTCTTCCGACGACTCGATCAGGATCGCGCGATCCGCGCCGATCGCCAGCGCCGTGCGCAGCGTTTCCTGCGCCTGCGTCACGCCTGCCGACACGGCGATCACTTCGGTCGCCACGCCCGCTTCCCTCAGACGCACCGCCTCTTCCACAGCGATCTCGTCGAACGGATTCATCGACATCTTTACATTCGCAATGTCGACGCCCGTGCCGTCCGACTTCACCCGGACTTTCACGTTGTAGTCGACCACTCTCTTCACTGGCACCAGGATTTTCATGCACACGCTCCAAAGTTACGAATACGTCAACCCGACGGACATTATAACGACTGCCTCTTGGCGACAGCCGCGTCTCAGGCTGGTTTACATCGAGGATAGCGCTCCTCAGCGGCGTGACAGCAATAACGAACGATCGTTCTATTTTAATCCCGAAAAAACCCGGGTGACAACCCCGGGTTCCGATTCGCGACTCTAATTCATTGTTTGCCGTCGGTAAGGCTACCGCGGTATCTGGCGGTAGGCCTTACCAGGAGGCGATCACCGCGCCACCGTACTTCGTGTCGATGTACTGCTTCACTTCCGGTGAATGGTACGCCGCGATCAGCTTCGCGACCCAAGGCTTGTTCCGGTCGGCTTCGCGGATCGCGATGACGTTCACGTACGGCCCCTTGGGATCTTCGATCGCGATCGCGTCCTGTTTCGGCTTCAGCCCCGCTTGCATCGCGTAGTTGGTGTTGATCGCCGCCGCATCCACATCGCCGAGCGAGCGCGGAATCTGTGCCGCGTCGAGTTCGACGATCTTCAGTTTCCTCGGGTTATCGACGATGTCCAGTGGCGTAGCCTTCAGGCCGGCGTCGGCGCGCAGCTTCAGCAGTCCTTGCTTCTGCAACAGCAGCAGCGCGCGGCCTCCGTTGGTTGGATCGTTCGGCACGGCGATCTTCGCGCCCGGCTGCAATTCCGCGAGCGACTTGATCTTCTTCGAATAGATACCCATCGGGAAGGTCACCGTGTCGGCGACGCGGATCAGCTTGTAGGCGCGATCCTTCACTTGCGCTTCGAGGTAAGGGTCATGCTGATAACTGTTGGCGTCCAGATCGCCGCTGGCGAGCGCCGCGTTCGGCTGCACGTAGTCCGCGAATTCGACGATCGTGATGTTCAGACCGTTCTTCGCGGCGACGCTCTTCACCACTTCCATCAACTCCGCGTGCGGGCCGCCCGTGACGCCGACCTTGATGATGTCGTCAGCGTAAGCCGCGGTAGTAGCGGCGAACAATGTTGCCGCGCCGAGAGCGGCCGCGACCTTCAGAATGAAACGACGTTGCATGACTGACCTTCTCCAATCCCTTCAAACGGGTTTCGCCAACCCTTGTTTTATTTATGGCTCAGGCGACGCACGAGCCAATCCCCGAAAGACTGTACCAACTGGACAAACACGATCAGGATCAGGACCACCGTCCACATCACGTCCGGCTCGTAGCGTTGATAACCGTAACGGATGCCTAGATCGCCAAGACCGCCGCCGCCGATCGCGCCGGCCATTGCCGAATAGCCGACCAGCGACACGAATGTGATCGTCAGACCGGCGACCACGCCCGGCCACGATTCCGGCAACAGCACCTTGAAGACGATCTGACTGGTGGTAGCGCCCATCGCCTGAGCGGCTTCGATCAGGCCGCGGTCCACCTCCCGCAGCGCCGTTTCGACCAGACGCGCGATAAACGGCGCGGCGGCGATCGTCAACGGCACGACGGCTGCGGCGGTACCGATCGATGAACCAACCACGATGCGCGTGAACGGAATCACAGCGACCAGCAGGATGATGAACGGCGTCGAACGCGCCGCATTGATGACGACACCCATCGAGCGATTCAGCGCGACGTTCTGCAACACGCCCTGACGGTCCGTCAGATACAGCAGCACACCGAGCGGCAAGCCCACCAAAGCGCCCACCAGTCCGGAGATGCCCACCATGATGAGCGTCTCCCAGAACGACTGGACGAACATACCCAACATATCACTCAACATACGACATCTCCTCCACCACCACACCCTGCTCGCGCAGATACGTCAACGCTTGCGCAACCTTCTCCGGTTCACCGCCCGCGAGCACCGCGAGCGAGCCGAATGCCTGCCCCTGGATCTCGTCGATCTGGCCATGCAGGATGTTGAAGTCGAGTTCGTAGCGGCGAATCGTTTCCGACAGGATCGGCTGATCGACGCCGGTGCCGGTGAAGGCGAGCCGCAGCAGATGGCCGCGGCCGGTCTTCAACCGCTCAGCGACGCGCGCCTTCAGTGCGGGCGGCAGTTCCTGGGCGATCACGTCGCCGATCAGCGCGCGCGTCACTTCGTGATGCGGCTGCAGGAAGACGTCGATGACCTTGCCGTGTTCGACGACCTTGCCCGCATCGAGCACCGCGACGCGGTCGCAGACCTGCTTGATCACATCCATCTGATGGGTGATCAGCACGATGGTCAGCCCGAGTTCGCGATTGATGCGCTTGAGCAGCTCGAGAATCGAGCGGGTGGTTTCCGGATCAAGCGCCGAGGTGGCCTCGTCGGACAGCAGCACCTTCGGCTTGCTCGCCAGCGCCCGGGCAATCCCCACGCGCTGTTTCTGGCCGCCGCTGATCTGTGCCGGATACCGGTCTTTCTGCGCAGTGAGGCCAACGAGTTCCAGAAGGGGAAGCACGTTCGCCTCGATCTCGTCGCGCTTCATGCCGGCGAGTTCGAGCGGCAGCGCAACGTTCTCGTACACGGTGCGCGATGAGAGCAGGTTGAAATGCTGGAAGATCATGCCGATCTCACGGCGCGCCTCGCGCAGTTGCGCGGCTGAGAGCGTGGTGAGATCGCGGCCGTTGACGACGATATTGCCTTCGGAGGGGCGCGTCAGCAGGTTGATGGTGCGCACAAGCGTGCTCTTGCCCGCGCCGCTGCGGCCGATGATGCCGAACACCTCGCCCGCCGGAATCGACAGGTTGACGTTGTGCAACGCCTCAACCCAGCCCCGGGTTCCAGCGAAGCGCTGGGAAATATTACGTATTTCGATCATGGAAAAACGAAACGGCGGAACTGCTCGTGAGCGTGGATGCGCTCCCGGCAAGCGGCCGCCGTGACTTTTATTTGGGATTTGAGCCGCGATTCTACCGCAGCGTCGACATTCTCTTTAATAATCAATTCCGATCTTTTCATAACTGGGAGGAATTAGAGGCGAGTCCCGCGCGCAGCGCTCGCGCACGTCACCGGCATACGGATATGATCGGGCGCATCAAAACCACAATGAACAATGACGGCGGATATGGAGACTACCCGGGACAACAATGCTCGTCCGGCGCCCGCAGGCGCGGCGGCCCACGCAGGCCGTGCGGCGGGTGTGGATGCCACGAAACGGGGCGCCGCCGCGTCGTCGATCGTCACGACCCGTGACGGAATCGAGTTGCCGCTGTACCGTTGGCCCGCCCTTGGCGTCCGGCGGGCGTCGGTCGCACTGGTTCACGGACTCGCGGAACATGCTGGGCGCTACGCGGCGCTCGCCGGAAGGCTGAACGCCGCCGGCATCGAACTGCTCGCCATCGATCTGCGCGGCCACGGCAGCGCGCCAGGCAAGCGCGCCCGCATCGAGCGCTTCGACGACTATCTGCTCGACGCCGAGGCCTTGCTCAACGTTGCCACACACGACGGCGCTCCGTTGTTTCTGATGGGCCACAGCATGGGCGGGGCAATTGCCGCGCTATACGCCATCGAGCGCCTGCCCGGCAGCGGTCAGCAGCTGGCAGGGCTCGTCCTGTCGAGCCCTGCACTCGCCCCAGGCCGCGACGTGCCGCGTTGGATGTTGACGATGAGTCAGATCATCAGCCGCGTCTGGCCGGGCTTTCCGGCCATGAAGATCGACGCGGCGCTGCTCTCGCGCGATCCGGCGGTTGTCGAGGCGAACCGCAACGATCCGTTCGTACATCACGGATCGATTCCCGCGCGAACCGGTGCCGAGATTCTGCTGGCAATGGCACGTATCGAACGCGGCCGCGCAGGTTTGCGTGTGCCCTTGCTGGTGTACCACGGCACCGCCGACAAGCTCACGGAACCCGACGGCAGCCGCGCCTTCGGCAAGCATGCGGGTTCGCCCGACAAGACACTCACGCTGCACGAAGCGAGTTATCACGAAACGATGAACGACCTCGACCGCGAGCGGGTGATCGGCGAGCTGATTGGGTGGATTGAAGCGCGATGCGGTTGAGCGGACTGGCGGGGCTTCAGATCTCCGCCAGCGCCTTCAAGTGCGCAACGACGCTGCGCCCAAGCGCCGACAGGTTGTAGCCCCCCTCCAGACAGCTCACGATCCGTCCATTCGCATAGCGGTTGGCGATCTCGCGAACCTGCTCGGTCAGCCACACGTAGTCAGCCTCGACGAGTCCCATATTGCCGAGATCGTCCTCGCGATGCGCATCGAAACCCGCCGACACGAACACCATCTCCGGCTTGAACGCATGCAGGCGCGGCAGCCACAGCATGTCCACTGCCTCGCGCACTTCCATGCCCTTCGAGCGGGCCGGCATCGGCACGTTGACCATGTTGGGCGCCTGATTGTCGGCACCGGTGTACGGATAGAACGGATGCTGGAAGAAGCTGCACATCAGCACCCGCGAATCGCCTGAAAAAGCGGCTTCGGTGCCATTGCCGTGGTGGACGTCGAAATCGATAATCGCGACCCGCCGCAGACCACGCACTTCCAGCGCGTGACGCGCCGCGATCGCAACGTTGTTGAAGAAACAGAAGCCCATCGCGCGGGCCGGCTCGGCATGGTGGCCGGGCGGGCGCACGCTGCAGAACGCGTTGTCGTAACGTCCCTCGATGACGGCATCGGTCGCGGCCACCGCAGCTCCGGCTGCACGCAGCGCGGCTTGCCAGGTGTGCGGATTCATCGACGTGTCCGGGTCGATCTCCGCGTAACCTGCGTCCGGTGAGCGACTGCGGACATAGTCGACGTGCGCCTGGGTATGCACGCGCAGAAGCGCGGCTTCATCGGCAAGCGGCGGCGACTCGCGTTCGATCAGCGCGTCGATGCGGCCTGCGATCAGTTGATCTTCGATTGCCTGCAGGCGCGCCGGACATTCCGGATGCCATGCGCCCATCTCGTGAAGCAGGCAGTCTGGGTGGGAATAAAAGGCTGTTGCCATGATTCTCTTCTGCGACGCGTCGCGCGAACACGAACCGCGTGTCTCCGTCCAAAGGCGCGCACGCGCGGCGCGCCCAACACCATCAAGTTACCACACCCTCTGCACCCCCCGCGTCGTAGCAACGGTTCTGCACAGTTCTGCAATGGGCCTCGGGTATACTGCCCCGTATCCTTCTGCCGCCCTCCGATTCCTCCGCACTGCGCTCCCAGTTCACTATGACCGTTAAGCTTGCTCTGTCCGCACGAAACCGGCTATGCACCCAGAACATGGCCGCCGCACTCTCCGTTGCATGGTGCGTGTTCGCGGCAGCCAGTCCGGCCGAGGCACAGACGAGCGTCACCAGACCCCCGTTGCTCGTCGCGCAAAGTCAGCCCCAGCAGGCGGTGCCACAAGGGCAGACCTTCGAAGAAGAGATCATCCCGCAGCGCTATGCAAACAACCCGGATGTCGACGGCTTTATCAACGACATGGTGGCGCGCTACGACTTCGATCCCGCCGCGCTGCATGCGCTGTTTGCCGGTGTCAGCTACTCCGCGACCGCGGTCAAACTCGTCACACCGTCGCCGTCAACCGCGCCGTCTGTGAAGAACTGGCGAGCCTATCAGGCGCGCTTCCTCGATCCGATCCGCATCAATGCGGGCGTGCGCTTCTGGCGTAACAACCAGGCCACACTGCAGCGTGCTTATGAGCAATTTGGCGTACCGCCGGAAGTGATTGTCGGCATTCTCGGCGTGGAAACCATCTACGGGCGCTTCATGGGCAACTTCCGCGTGCTCGACGCGCTGACGACCCTCGCCTTCGACTACCCGAACACTCCGAATCGCGCCGATCGCGAGCAGACCTTCCGCAAGAATCTCGAAGACTATCTGGTCTGGACTCGCGATTCGCAAATCGATCCGACCTCGGTGCTCGGCTCGTACACCGGGGCCATCGGCATTCCGCAATTTCTGCCGAGCAGCATCGTGCAGTATGCAATCTCGTATGACGGCAACAAGCAGATCGATTTGCGCAACAGCCAGGCCGACGCGATCGGCAGTGTGGCGAATTATCTGAAACAGAACGGTTGGGAAAACGGTCGACCGGTGGTGTGGAACATCGGCTCGGACGCTGGCAGCCAGGGTATCGCGCAGGCTGGCGCGGATGGTCAGCCCGAACCGCATTGGCCGCTCGGGCAATTGCTGCACGCCGGCATGCTGCTCGATCAGCCGGGCCTCGATATGAACGCCGAGGCCGCCACGCCGGTGACGATCATCGATTTACCCACGCCCGGAATGCCTACCGAATACAAGCTGGGGTTGAAGAATTTCTACGTGCTGACGCGTTATAACCGCAGCTTCTTTTATGCGCTGTCGGTGTATCAGCTCGGCGAGAGAATCAAGGCGCAACTGGAGGCGTCGGGCGATCTGGATAACAACGGCGCGCCTGGGTCGGCGCCGCCGGGGTTGGTGCCGCAAGGTTCGATTGCGCCAGGGGCGCTGCCGCAGGGTGCGATGCCGCCAAACTCGATACCCCGGAATTCGATGCCGGCGGGTTCGATGGCGCCCTCGTCCGTGCCTGCGCAGATGGCTGTGCCACCCTCGGCCAGCCCAATGCCTCCACCGATGGGTATGCCGGCTCCAGCGCCCGCACCGGACTCATCGGACTCGCAATAAGCGCTCCCAGCCGGACCCACCGTGTTCGGAGCGTACTGCCCGAACCAACAAAAAGCGCCGGTCATAGCCGGCGCTTTTGTTTGGCGAAGCATCAGGCGTATCCACCGCGCCTAACTAAACCCGATCACGCCGGGAACACCCCCGTCGACAGATACCGGTCGCCGCGATCACACACCACGAACACGATAGTCGCGTTCTCAACCTGCCGCGCAATCCGCAACGCCACCTCGCATGCGCCCGCCGAGGAAATGCCGCAGAAAATCCCTTCGACAGCCGCCATCTTGCGCGCCATCGCTTCCGACGCCGACTGGCTCACGTTCTCGACGCGATCCACACGGCTACGGTCGAAAATCTTCGGCAGATACGCTTCCGGCCACTTGCGGATGCCTGGAATACGCGAGCCTTCTTCCGGCTGCGCACCGATAATCTCGATCGCCTGGTTCTGTTCCTTCAGATACTGCGACACGCCCATAATCGTACCGGTAGTGCCCATGGCCGAGACGAAGTGCGTAATACGCCCTTCGGTCTCCTGCCAGATTTCCGGACCGGTCGATTCGTAGTGCGAGATCGGATTATCCGGATTCGCAAACTGGTCGAGGATGATGCCCTTGCCTTCGCGCTGCATCTGCTCGGCGAGATCGCGTGCGTATTCCATGCCGCCCGTGACCGGCGTAAGCACGATCTGCGCGCCGTAAGCCGCCATGCTTTGGCGACGCTCGACGGACAGGTCTTCCGGCATGATCAGCACCATCTTGTAGCCACGAACGGCCGCCGCCATGGCCAGCGCGATGCCCGTGTTGCCGCTGGTGGCCTCGATCAGCGTGTCGCCCGGTTTGATGCGGCCGCGCGCTTCCGCCTTCTTGATCATCGACAATGCCGGGCGGTCCTTCACCGAGCCCGCCGGGTTGTTGCCCTCGAGCTTGCCGAGGATCACGTTATCGCGGCTGCGGATCTCGTCGTCAGGCAGGCGGACAAGCTGGACGAGCGGCGTATTGCCGATCGTGTCTTCAATCGTTTTGTAAGCCATATGGGCTGCGGCTGTCGCTGCGCGGAGTATTGAATCCAACGATTCTAAACCACCGTACGTCCGCCTGCCGTGCGGCCCTTGTAACGGCATGGATGCATCGGCGGAAAGGCATGCCGATATAACGTATATGTATAAACGGAGCACAACGCAAAAAGCCCGCGGCCGAGTACCGCGGGAGCCAGTCATCGGAGTGACAGCTAAGGGAGTGTTGTATGCCGACTCCACTCCAACCTGAAGGAACGCTAACGATACGGCGGCACGAGCGTAACCAAGCGCCGCCGCATGCGTCTATTTCTTCACCACCACTGCCGCGTTACCTTTCTGCGCGCCAGCCGCCGTAGCCGGCTGAGACACTGCGGTCGCAGCGGTCGCGGCGTTGCCCTGCGCAGGCGCCGCAGCCTGTACCCCAGCAGCAGCACCAGCCGGACCGACAGCGAGACCTTCAGCCTGCAGGCGCTCGACGGTATGCCCGCCCATGCCCTTGACACGCTTGCTGAGATCCGTGGGATCCTTGAACGGCCCGTGCGCGTCACGCTCTTCGAGAATGGCTTTCGCCTTGGCGGGACCAATCCCCTTGATGCCACGCAGCCCAGCCTCGTTGGCCGTATTGATGTCGACCGACGCGTAGGCGTGACCGAATGCGGCGAGCATTGCCGCCGTAACCATGATTTTTCGCAACATATGGAATCTCCCTCTTACAACCTGGCCGGTGACGATCACCGGCCAGGAGATTCCAGTTTAGAGAGGTCTGCGAATGATTTATAGCTGGCCGAATAGCCAACGTACGTAACGGTCGACACCGTCCTGCACGCTCAGGAACGGCGCATCGTAGCCCGCTGTTCGCAGCTTCGTGAGATCGGCCTGCGTGAAGCACTGGTATTTGCCGCGCAGCGCATCGGGAAACGGAATGTACTCGATCAAGCCGCGCTGCACCTGCTCGGCAAGCGAGAGCGGCGGTTCGTTGTTGAGCGCGCGCAACGTGTTGACGACGGTCGTCGCAATATCGTTGAACGGCTGCGCACGGCCGCTGCCGAGATTGAAGATACCCGACTTCTCCGGATGGTCGAAGAAGTGCAGATTGACCTTCGTCACGTCTTCAACCGAAACGAAATCGCGCGTCTGTTCGCCGGCCGCATAGCCGTTGTATTCGCCGAACAGCTTGACCTTGCCCTCGGCGCGGAACTGGTTGAAGTTATGGAATGCAACCGACGCCATCCGCGCCTTGTGGGTTTCGCGCTGGCCGTACACGTTGAAGTAGCGAAAGCCGGCAATCTGGCTTTTCGCAGTGGGCAGCACGCGGCGAATCACCTGATCGAACAGGAACTTCGAATAGCCGTAGACGTTGAGCGGCTGCTCCACTTCGCGCTCTTCCACGAAGCGGCTCGAGCCGCCATACGTCGCCGCGGACGATGCGTACAGAAACTGCACGCCCTGCGCGAGACACGCGTCGAGTACCGCGCGGCTGTAGCGGAAGTTGTTGTCCATCATGTAGCGGCCGTCGGTTTCCATCGTGTCCGAACAGGCACCTTCGTGGAATATCGCGCGCACCTTGCCGAAATCGCCGCGCGCAAAGCGTTCGACGAACTCGGTCTTGTCGAGATAGTCGTCGATCTCGCAATCGACCAGGTTCTTGAACTTGTCAGCGCGCGTGAGATTGTCGACGGCGATGATGCGTTGTTCGCCGCGCTCGTTGAGCGCTTTGACGATATTGCTGCCGATAAAGCCGGCCGCGCCGGTGACGATAAGGGTCATGGTCGTCCTGCGGAATTGAGCTTTACATAGGGTTGAAGTGAGCGCTGAAGCGCCAACTCCAACCGACAGTTTCAATGACACCCGGCGCTCGCGCCGCAAACGGGCGCGAGGCGGCGTGCGGTATTAGAGAAAGAGTTCGTCGTAGTCGACGGTGGCGGTACCCAGCTTGCCGACCACGATGCCGGCCGCGCGGTTAGCAAGCGCAACAGCATCGACGAGCGACAGGCCCGCGCCGAGCATCACGGCCAGCGTGGCGATCACGGTGTCGCCCGCACCCGAGACATCATACACTTCACGCGCAACGGCCGAGGCGTGCAGGATGCCGTCGTCAGAGAAGAGCGTCATGCCCTCTTCCGAGCGCGTCAGCAGCAACGCCTTGAATTCGAGCTCGGTGCGCAGCTTCGTCACCCGAGCGATCAGATCGTCTTCCGATTTCCATTGCCCGACTACCTCGCGCAACTCCGCGCGATTCGGCGTGATCAAGGTAGCGCCGCGGTAGCGCTCCCAATCGTCACCCTTCGGGTCGACCAGCACCGGCTTGCCGGCCGCGTGCGCCTTCGCGATCATCTTCGTGACGTGTGTCAGACCACCTTTGGCGTAGTCCGACATCAGGATCACGTCATGGGAGGACAGCAGTTCGTCGAAGCGCGCCAGGCTCGCGAGCAGCACTTCATGGGCGGGCGTGTTCTCGAAGTCGACCCGCAGCAACTGCTGTTGACGCGACAGGACGCGCAGCTTTATGGTGGTCAGCAGAGCGGGATCGCGCTCGAGATGCGGCACCACGCCGCTGTCACCGAGCAACTGAATGATGCGCTCGCCAGGCTCGTCATGACCGACCACGCACAGCAATCCCGCCTGCGCGCCAAGGGCGACAGCATTGCGCGCCACGTTGGCCGCGCCGCCGAGGCGATCTTCCTGCCTCTGCACATGCACGACCGGCACCGGCGCCTCGGGCGAAATACGATTGACGTCGCCAAACCAGTAACGGTCGAGCATGACGTCACCGACCACCAGAACACGTGCACCGCCAAGCCGCTCGCGTGGTACGGCGATCGGAGCGGAAGCGGACACGGTGGTTTCGTTGACAGACTCAGACATCGGCTGGGAGTTCGGATGGGTGGGCATAAGGACGTCCAATCGAGTGGTAATCGATGCCCAGTTCGGTCATCGCTTCCGGTTCGTAAAGGTTACGGCCGTCGAAAATGAGCGGCGTCTTCAGCACCGATTTCAGGTGCAGGAAGTCCGGGCTCTTGAACTCTTTCCATTCTGTGACGATCACCAGCGCGTCTGCGCCTGTGAGCGTTTCGTTCTGGGTGCTCGTGAAGTGCAGACGGGCCAGTTGTTCTGGCGCGTCGTGCAGATCGATCGCGAACACCCGGCGCGCTTCGTTGAGCGCAACAGGATCGTATGCGCGGACGTTGGCGCCGCGTGTCAGAAGCTCGGCGATGATGCGCCGGCTCGGCGCTTCACGCATGTCGTCGGTGTTCGGCTTGAAGGCGAGACCCCACACGGCAAAGGTGCGGCCGCTCAGGTCGTCGCCAAGCGTGCTGGTGATCTTGCGCACGAGCACTTCTTTCTGCTCGTTGTTCACCGCTTCGACGGCTTCGAGAATGCGCAGATTGTGACCGCTTTCGCTGGCCGTGCGCACCAGCGCCTGCACGTCCTTCGGGAAGCATGAGCCGCCGTAGCCGCATCCGGCATACAGGAAGTGATAGCCGATGCGCGGGTCCGAGCCGATGCCACGGCGCACCGCTTCGATGTCCGCGCCAACGCGGTCAGCCAGGTTCGCCATCTCGTTCATGAACGAGATGCGCGTGGCAAGCATCGCATTGGCCGCGTACTTCGTGAATTCCGCCGAGCGCACATCCATGTAGAGCGTGCGTTCGTGATTGCGGTTGAACGGCGCATACAGGCGCTTCATGAGTTCGCGGGCACGTTGACCGGCTTCGTCTTCGTCGTGGCCAAGCACGATACGGTCCGGACGCATGAAGTCATCGACTGCAGCACCCTCCTTGAGGAATTCCGGATTCGAGACGACCGAGAAGCGATGCTGGTCGCTGCCGGCCAAACCGCGCTTCGCCAGTTCCTCTTGCACGACCGCGCACACGCGCTGCGCGGTGCCGACCGGAACCGTCGACTTGTCGACGATCACCTTGAAGCCGTTCATGGTGCGACCGATATTGCGCGCCGCTTCGAGGACGTACTGCAGGTCGGCCGAGCCATCTTCATCGGGCGGCGTACCGACCGCGATGAACTGCACGTCGCCGTGCGCCACGCTCGCCTCGACGTCCGTCGAAAACGTGATGCGCCGCGCGGCCCGGGTACGGGCGATGATTTCCTGCAAACCCGGTTCGTGGATGGGGACGCCACCGTTGTTGAGGATTTCGATCTTGCGCGGATCGACGTCCAGACAGAAAACGTCGTGGCCGATTTCGGCAAGACACGCGCCAGTGACAAGCCCGACATAGCCCGTGCCGATGATGGTGATTTTCATACGCGTTCCGGTTATGGGTTCCGGTTATGTTGCCGGTGATGGTTTCCGGGTCAGCTCGACGCCGTGATCGGTTCGACCCGGCGCGGCGCATAGGTTTCCCACCCGCTGCAACCCGGACACTGCCAGTAGAAAAGGCGTGCCCGGAAACCGCAATTCTGGCACGTATACCGTGGCAGATTTTTGGTACGCTGCCTGATCAGCGTGCGCATCAGTTCGAGCTCACTGCGCCGCGGTTCTTCCGCCGTGGCCTGCTGGGCTTCAAGCAGGCGAGTCATGCCGGCCAGATTGGGCGACTTCTGCATCTGCGACCGCGCGAGCGTATGCGCTGCATCCTGGCCGCGCAGGGCCGCGACGTACTGGTAGGCGACGTCGAGCAGATCGTTCGTGGGGTAGCGGTCGACCCAGGTCGTCAGCAGATCCGCCCCGTCCTCCGGGCGGCCGAGCGCCTCATAAGCCTTCATCAGCTTCTCGGCGACGAGCGGCAAATACGAAGAATTTTGCTCCTCGACCTTGCGCCATTGCGCGATCGCCGCTTCCTGCACGCCACCTGCCATATCCACATCACCAAACAGAATAGTGGCGCGGACGCTGTGCGGGTTGGCCTTCAAGGCCAGATGCAACTGGCGGCGCGACTCGTCGGGCTTCTTTTGCTGCAACGCTTCCTGGGCCAGTTCGCAGTGGAACTGGCCGATTTCCTTGTCCAGCGATTCGGCGCCCATCGTTTCGAGGTGGCGCGCCGTGTCGATCGACTTGTTCCAGTCCTTCTCGATTTCGTAGATGGTGAGCAGCGCACGCTGGGCGCCCAGCGCGTAATCACCGGTTTCAAGCGAGCGGAACGTCTCTTCAGCGCGATCGAGCAGGCCTGCCTTCAGGAAGTCCTGGCCCAGTTCGTAGAGCGCGTGGTCGCGCTCGGTGACAGGCAGGTCGGCGCGGCTCAGCAGATTTTGATGCACGCGAATCGCACGATCCGTCTCGCCGCGGCGGCGAAAAAGGTTACCGAGCGCGAAATGCAGTTCGATGGTTTCCGGGTCGAGCTTGACGACCTCGATGAACGCATCGATGGCCTGGTCCGGCTGCTCGTTAAGGAGAAAATTGAGGCCGCGGAAATACGAACGCGGCAGGTTAGCGCTCTCGGACAGCAACGTCTTGAGGTCGTAACGCGCGGCCATCCAGCCGAACGCGAAAGCGACGGGTATGACAAGCAGCCACCAGAAGTCTAGATCCATGCGATTGGTCGAGAGTACAGAAACAAAAGCCGCGCCTTAGGCGCACGGCATGGGAGAGCCTAGATCAGCGGCGGCAGCGGCGGGGTTTCGACCACCACCGGGGCCTCGCGCGCCACACGCAACTCGCGCTTGAGACGGCCGTTTTCGAGCCGCAACCGGACCAACGCCGGTACCGCCGACACCAGCCCCGCCAGCAAGCCCACCACGAAGAAAGCAAGGCCGATCAGGATCAGCGGAGCGGACCACGCGTAGCCGGCCAGGAAATTCAGCGTAGCGGTTTGCGTGTTGGAGAGCGCGAGCACCAGCAGGAGCACGAACACCAGAACGCGGATCAGCCAGACGATAAATTTCATGAATATGGTCTCTTGACGGCAGTTGCGGGTCGGACGCCGGCTGGATGACGCGCGTCGCGCCACGATCCTGCCCGCGCCGAAGTGACCCGTATTGTAATTGAAGGCTCTGCGAGTGGGCAGTAACAAGCGTTTCGCATGCGCTTACTTGTGGTTTAGCGCGGGAATGGAGGACATGGAGGTTGTCCCACATCAAAACGCGGGCGAAAAAAAAGCGCCTGAAGGCGCTTTTTTGGTCTTTTGCCGTCTGGCGTTGGCCGCTGACGCTATTTGCACCGCGCTGCTTACCGCGCAGCGCAGCCGCTTACAGATCGTCGTCCGGCTCATCGTCCTTCAACGGCTCGCCCGCGCGGCGGTCTACCCGCTCGCGCAATTCCTTGCCAGGCTTGAAG
Source organism: Paraburkholderia sp. (assembly GCF_026225065.1). Taxonomy (GTDB): domain Bacteria; phylum Pseudomonadota; class Gammaproteobacteria; order Burkholderiales; family Burkholderiaceae; genus Paraburkholderia. Next base: position 53,215 of record NZ_JAMFSB010000156.1, read on the forward strand.
TGCGGCACGAACTTCTCAGGTACCAGCACCTTCTCGCCCGATTTCGGATTGCGCCCGACACGGGAGGGACGACGGTTGAGGCCGAAGCTGCCGAAGCCGCGAATTTCGATGCGATGGCCGTTGGCAAGCGCCTCCGACATCGCATCAAGCATCGTCTTCACCGCGAAATCCGCATCTTTAAGTACAAGCTGCGGAAATCGCGTAGCCAGCTGGGCGACCAATTCCGATTTGGTCATACTGCAGCAGACCTCTCAAGAAAACTCAAGGCTTACTGGTTCTGGCCGTCGAGCTTGGCCTTCAACAGCGCGCCGAGGTTCGTCGTGCCAGTCGCAGCCGCGTTCGAATCCGACGAAGCCAGGCCGCGGATCGCTTCCTGTTGCTCAGCCGAGTCCTTGGCCTTGATCGACAGGTTGATGCCACGCGACTTGCGATCGATGTTGATGATCATCGCGTTGACCTTGTCGCCTTCCTTTAGCACGTTGCGAGCATCTTCCACGCGGTCTTGGGCAATTTCCGAAGCACGCAGGTAGCCTTCGACTTCCGCCGACAGCGTAACCACTGCACCCTTCGCGTCTACCGTCTTGACCACGCCGTCGACGATCGAACCCTTGTCGTTCATTGCAACGAAGTTGCTGAACGGGTCGCCTTCGAGCTGCTTGATACCCAGCGAAATACGTTCCTTCTCGACGTCGATGCCGAGAACGATCGCTTCCACTTCGTCGCCCTTCTTGTACTTGCGAACGGCTTCTTCGCCGGTTTCGCTCCACGACAGGTCCGACAGGTGAACCAGACCGTCGATGCCGCCAGGCAGACCGATGAAGACGCCGAAGTCGGTAATCGACTTGATTGCGCCTTGCAGCTTGTCGCCCTTCTTGAAGTTGCGGCTGAAGTCATCCCACGGGTTCGGCTTGCATTGCTTCATGCCGAGGCTGATACGGCGGCGGTCTTCGTCGATTTCCAGAACCATGACTTCGACTTCGTCGCCCAGCTGAACAACCTTCGACGGTGCAACGTTCTTGTTCGTCCAGTCCATTTCCGACACGTGGACAAGGCCTTCGATGCCCGATTCCACTTCGACGAATGCGCCGTAGTCGGTGATGTTGGTGACCTTACCGAACAGGCGCGTGCCCGACGGGTAGCGGCGGGAAATGCCTTCCCACTGATCGTCGCCCAGTTGCTTGATGCCCAGCGAAACGCGGTTCTTCTCTTGATCGAACTTGAGGATCTTCGCGGTAACTTCCTGGCCAACCGACAGCACTTCGCTCGGGTGACGCACACGACGCCATGCGATGTCGGTGATGTGCAGCAGGCCGTCGATACCGCCGAGGTCCACGAATGCGCCGTAATCCGTGATGTTCTTCACCACGCCTTCCACGATCGCGCCTTCCTTCAGCGTTTCGAGCAGCTTTGCGCGCTCTTCGCCCTGGGTCGCTTCGATCACAGCACGGCGCGACAGCACGACGTTGTTACGCTTGCGGTCGAGCTTGATGACGCGGAATTCCAGTGTCTTGCCTTCGTACGGGGTCGTGTCCTTGACCGGACGCGTGTCAACCAGCGAACCCGGCAGGAACGCGCGGATGCCGTTGACCATGACGGTCATGCCGCCCTTGACCTTGCCCGTGATCGTGCCGGTCACGAGTTCGTTGTTGTCGAGCGCTTTTTCCAGCGACAGCCACGA
>NZ_JAMFSB010000157.1 GCF_026225065.1 Paraburkholderia sp.
AGCAAGTGCAGATGGCGGGTTTCGTCCCGGCTGGCGCCGGCCATGCAGATGAGAGCCCGCCGCTGTTCGGATGCTCCTCAGGCCGTCCGACCGGTAGCGACGCCGCACCCGTGTGCGAAACACTCGCGAGCCGGTCCGACGGCATAGTTGTCCGCTATGCCGCCGATACTATCTCGACGTGGCCGTCGTCGTCCGGCTTGCCGACAGACTGTCTTGGGCAGATATCGGCGGGTGAGTGGATCGTCAACCGCTATTACGCGAAGGCGAGTTCGTCCACGGTCGAGCCCGAGCTGTATTGCGAAGGAAGCGGCAAGCCCGGTACTGGGCAGCCGCTGGTCGAGGGAATTGAACGGCTCAGGTTCAGCTACTGGCTGAAAGATGCATCGTTCTCCGTTGAAGCAGCGGCTATCTCTCAGGACCGCTGGCCGCTGGTCGTCGCCGTGGACGTGTGTTTGCTCGTGCGAGGAGACAGTCCGAGCGCGACGGCTCGCCCGCGTTATGCCGATTGCGACGGTGCGTCGGCCGTGTCCGCGGACGGTCGCATCCGGCAAGTTTTCCGGCGCCGCATCGCACTGCGCAATGCAGCTAATTCATCGAACACTCCGGCAGCGGGATCGTCATGAACAAACGTATCCGCTTAGGTATCTGCTTAGGTAGACGCTCACGCGGCATTGCGTTGCCGATCGTCCTGCTGATGACGTCGATGCTGCTGGTCACCGCCGCCGCATGGCTTGAGGCAGCGCTCGTCGGCGCGCGGGCAACAACTAATCTGGGTGAGCGCGTGCAGGCGTTTCACAGCGCGGACAGCGCGTTGATCCGCTGTGCCAGCATCGCGCTTGACTCGCTGCCCGAGCTGAAAATCCTCACCGGTCCGCTTGCCGCTGAACCGAATAAATGGCGGCTGAAAGCTTCGTTCGAAGGTGCGTCGGCGAGTGCTGTGATGCCTTTTGCGTCGTGGCCATACGCGATACGACCGCCCCAATGCCTGATCGAAGCATGGCCGGCACGGACGAACGAACAAGCCGGCGCTGTTTTGATCACCGCCCGCGGCTTCGGCCGGATGGCGGGCAACGAGTCGTGGTTGCAGCAGGAGATTGAAATGGGCGAAAACGGCGTCGTGCGGCACTGGCGACGCATTGTTGCAAAGCCGTTTCAAGAGGGTTCGCCATGACTACGACAGACAAGTTCGACGAGGGCTTCACGCTGCTCGAACTCATGATCACACTCGGCGTGGCGGCGATCATCGCGACATTCGCCATGCCGGTTTATCGCGAGCAGGTGGCAAGAGGGCATCGGCTGGATGCGGTGACCGCGCTTTATCGCGCCGCTCAATACGTGGAGAGCGCACGAACGGTGTCGAGCAATGACTCGGCTGCCAAGCTGCCCCTTGGCTTCGATCAAGCGCCTGCGCTGGGCACGGCGGTGTACGCGTTGCGTATGCTCGGCGAGTCGGAGCAGAACGGCGGCTATTCGATTGAAGCACTGCCGCTCGACGCGCACGACATGTGCGGAATCTATTCGCTGGACGCGACGGGCGTCAGGTCAAATCGGTCGGTTGAAAAACTCACGCCGCCCAAAGTGGCGGCGTGCTGGAGCGGCAAATGAGTAAATTGAAGAAATGAGTAAATTAAAGAAACGCATCCTACAGTCCGGATGTCCCGCCCTGCCGTGTCAGGCGTCCGGTTCGACGGCAACGTCGGGCGATGAGGACTTGTTGGGACTCGACTTGATCTGTTGCCACACGCGATACGCTTCCCACCCGACCAGGCCCAGACCGCCCCACTTGAGTATCGGTTTCGCGCTCGCCAGCAGCCGCGAGCGCACGGGTTTCGTGAGCACCAGGGAAGCAAGAGAACTCACAACAGGATATTGCTTGAGCAACAGCCCCAAGCCACCGCCGCCACTGAAAAGGCCGCTCAGTCCGCCAAGCCGGCTCATGAACCCGCTGCCTGCCGCTCCCCGGCCGCGTTTGCGGCGTCCCGGCATCAGCAGATTAAGGACGCTGAAATGCGAGAATTTGTAACGCAGATCGGCGCTGGCCTGTGCGAGTTCCATGCGCTCGACATCCGCCCGCGCAATCAGCAGTTCCTTACGCAATGCGCGCATGTGGGGTGTGCTCAGCTTGTGCGCGGTCGCTCGCTTCTGAGCTTTGAAGGTGTCGTCGTTGTGACTCATGGCGTGGCGGGCTCTTGGAAAGTCATCGATAAATACTGTTTTGTCGTACTGCCCGGGCGTCGCCATGAGGTGAGCCCGCGGCGCACCTCAGTTAAACAGGTCACGGTCCTTCTTGAACTCGGCGATCGTGCTGTCGAACACGTTAGGCGCATTGATCAGGCCGGCGCGTGCGCGAATGGCGCAAAACACGGCAACCAACGCGTACGCAACGGTGATCCCAGCAAGCGATTGCCACCGGTACGTGTCCCAGAACGCGATCGCGACCAGCACTGTGAGCGTAATGAGCGCCATCATGGTGAGCATCATGGCGGCAAGACCGAGGAAGAGCACGCCAATCAGCCGCTCCTTTTCCTCAGCGAGATCGATGCCGATCAGTTCGAGGCGCGTTTCGAAAATGG
>NZ_JAMFSB010000015.1 GCF_026225065.1 Paraburkholderia sp.
CGGCGCGAACGACTCGCCGCTCGCCACCGGCCACCACTTCTCGTAGATCGAGTAGCGGTACTTGCCGTTCAGCAGATCGTTCGGCTCGAGATACTTCAGCAGATCCGACATCAGGCTCACCTCATGCGACGACACCCGCCGCACGATGTGATGCGCGCGCAGTTCCGCCGGATGCTTGAGGCCCGCGGCCTGAATGATCTCCTGCAGCGCGTGCAAGGTGTTGTGATGGAAGTTGAAGACGCGGTCGGACTTGTCCGGCACCACCAGTGCGCGCTGGCGCACCGGGTCCTGGGTGGCGACGCCGGTCGGGCAGCGGCCCGTGTGGCAGGTCTGCGCCTGGATGCAGCCCACCGCGAACATGAAGCCGCGCGCCGAGTTGACCCAGTCGGCGCCGATCGCGAGGGTCTTGGTGATATCGAAAGCGGTGATCATCTTGCCGCTCGCGCCGATGCGAATCCGTGTCCGCAGGCCGATGCCTACCAGCGTGTTATGCACCAGCAACAATCCTTCCTGCAACGGCACGCCGACGTGATCGGTGAACTCCAGCGGCGCCGCACCCGTGCCGCCTTCCGCACCGTCGACGACGATGAAGTCCGGCAGGATGCCCGTCTCCAGCATCGCCTTGGCAATGCCGAAGAATTCCCACGGATGGCCGATACACAGCTTGAAACCGGTCGGCTTGCCGCCTGAGAGATTGCGCAGACGTTCAACGAACTCGAGCAGGCCGCGCGGCGTGGAAAACTCGGAGTGGGTGGCGGGCGAGATGCAGTCGCGGCCCATCGGCACACCACGCGTCTCGGCAATCTCCGGCGTGATCTTGGCGGCCGGCAGCACGCCACCATGACCCGGCTTAGCGCCCTGCGAGAGCTTCACCTCGATCATCTTCACTTGCGGCTCATGCGCCTGTTTTGCGAACTTGTCGGCATTGAAGCTGCCGTCGTCATTGCGGCAACCGAAGTAGCCCGAAGCGATTTCCCAGATGATGTCGCCGCCGTGCTCGCGGTGATACTTCGACATCGAGCCCTCGCCGGTGTCGTGCGCGAAGTTGCCTTTCTTGGCGCCGAGATTGAGCGCCATGATCGCGTTGGCCGAGAGCGAGCCGAAGCTCATCGCCGACACGTTGAAAATCGACATCGAGTAGGGCTGCTTGCGATCCGGGCCAACCACGACGCGGAAGTCGTGGCCGTCGAGCCTGGTCGGCGCGAGCGAGTGGCTGATCCATTCGTGCGCCACCGCCTTCACGTCGAGCTCGGTGCCGTACGGACGGCTGTCGACGTCGTTCTTGGCGCGCTGGTAGACGATGCTGCGCTGCGCGCGCGAGAACGGCCTTTCCTCGGTATCGTCTTCGACGAAATACTGGCGGATCTCAGGCCGGATGAATTCGAACATGAAGCGAAAATGGCCCCACAACGGATAGTTGCGCAGGATCGCGTGGCGCTCCTGGGTCAGATCGAACACGCCAAGCGCGACCAGCAGCACGGGAATGATGATCCAGAACCACGACAGATGTTGCGTAGCGGCAAGCGCCGCGCAGGCGACGAGCAGCACAACTGCGCACCACATGGCGAGATAGCGTCGAGAAAACATGGGGACTCCGTTGCAGAGAGCGGTTGACCGCTGATTGTTATCTTGCTGCGCCGTTGAGCGCGCCCCTTACCGCGCGGTCAGCAATGCAGCGCTTTGAGGTTGCCGCACGGCCGGCTGTGCAGTTGCTGCGTGTTCGATGATGCCACCACCAAGGCAGATTTCGCCATCGTAGAGCACAGCCGATTGCCCTGGTGTGACAGCCCATTGCGCGTCCTCGAAATGCAGCGCGAAGTGGCCGTTTGCCTCGCCCGAGGTGCTGAATGTGCAGGCTGCGTCGGCCTGACGGTAGCGCGTTTTCGCGCCGCAGGCGAAATCTTCGGCGGGCGAATGGCCGGCGACCCAGCTGGTATTGCCAGCGCTCAGCGAGTGGCTCAGCAGCCACGAATGGTCGTGGCCCTGCGCGACGTAGAGCGTGTTCGACGGGATATCCTTGCCCGCCACGAACCACGGCTCGCCGCTGCCTTCCTTGCTGCCGCCGAGGCCAATGCCCTTGCGCTGGCCGAACGTATAGAACGCGAGGCCGATATGCTCGCCTACCACCTTGCCGTCTGTCGTCTTCATCGGCCCCGGTTTGGTGGGCAGATAGCGGTTCAGAAAATCGCGGAACGGCCGTTCGCCAATGAAGCAGATCCCGGTCGAATCTTTCTTCTTCGCATTCGGCAGGCCGATCTGTTCGGCGATTTCGCGCACCTTCGTCTTGGGGATTTCGCCGAGCGGGAACATCGTCTTCGACAACTGCGCCTGATTGAGGCGATGCAGGAAGTACGACTGATCTTTCGTGTGATCGAACGCCTTTAGCAGTTCGAAGCGGCCTTCGACCTCGCGCACGCGGGCATAGTGGCCGGTCGCGATGGTTTGCGCGCCGAGTGTCATGGCGTGATCGAGGAAGGCCTTGAACTTGATCTCGGCGTTGCACAGCACGTCCGGATTCGGCGTGCGGCCGGCCGAGTATTCGCGCAGGAATTCGGCGAACACGCGGTCCTTGTATTCGGCGGCGAAGTTGACCGCTTCGACGTCGATGCCAATCAGATCGGCCACCGAAACGACGTCGATCCAGTCCTGCCGGGTCGAGCAGTACTCGCCGTCGTCATCGTCTTCCCAGTTCTTCATGAAAAGACCGACGACCTCGTAACCTTGCTCTTTGAGCAGCCATGCGGTGACCGACGAATCGACGCCGCCCGACATGCCTACTACGACTTTCTGCTTACTCATGGGTTGCCTGACTTGCTTGATCGGGTAGGCCCGACCGAATGCGTATGCACGAAGTCGAGCGGGAAACGCCGGCCTGCGAGGTAATCGTCGATACAGCGCATCACGAGCGGGGTGCGGTGCCGCTCGGGGCAGGTGCGCAGCTCGTCGGCGCTCATCCACAGCGTGCGGACGATATCGGGATCGAGCGCGCGGTTGGGATCGGCCGCCCCGGCATTGCCGCAATACGTGAAGCGCAGATAGGTGGCGCCAGTCGTGCCATCGCCGTTCGTATCCTGCGCCGCGCCGGCAGGGGCGGAATGCCCGAAATGCGCCATATAGACGCCCACCAGTGCCTCGGGCGTGAACGGGTGCGCAGATTCTTCGAGCGTTTCGCGCACGGCCGCTTCGACGAGCGTTTCGCCCGCCTCCAGATGGCCGGCGGGCTGGTTCAGACGCAGCCCGTCGTCCGTATGCTCCTCGACGAGCAGGAAGCGTCCGTCGCGCTCGACGATGGCGGCCACGGTGACGTGCGCGGCCCAGATTTCCGGATTCATGGGGCGGTATTTTACCGTCTATAACGCCTGGCTGCCCGGAAGCGGGCGGCGCCCCCCCGGATTGTCCCTGATTTCGGTGCACCCCCCGGTTTCGGTTACAGTGGCGTCGTTGCCGTTGCAAGTTCAAGCCGGCGTGCCTCGTCGGCAGCTCTGTCGTAACAACAGGAAGGCCGAGGAGGATTCAACGATGCACATCGGAGTGCCAGCCGAGACGCGAGCGCATGAAACACGCGTTGCCGCCACCCCCGAGACGGTCAAGAAATACGTGTCGCAGGGCCACCGGGTCACGATCCAGAGCGGCGCCGGGACTGGCGCCAGCTTTCCTGACGAGGCTTTCAGCGCGGTGGGCGCGGAGATCGTCGATGCGGCCACCGCGTTCGGCGCCGATCTCGTCCTCAAGGTCCAATCCCCGACCGAAGCCGAACTGCCGCATCTGAAACGCGGCGCAGTGCTGGTCGGCATGCTCGATCCTTTCAATGCCGACAACGCGGCAAAGCTCGCTTCGGCGGGCGTGACCGCCTTCGCGCTCGAAGCCGCGCCGCGTACCACTCGTGCGCAGAGCCTCGACGTGCTGTCCTCGCAGGCCAACATTGCCGGCTACAAGGCCGTGCTGCTCGCCGCCGATCTCTACCCCCGCTTCATGCCGATGCTGATGACGGCCGCGGGCACGGTGAAAGCGGCGCGCGTGCTGATTCTCGGCGCCGGCGTCGCGGGTCTGCAGGCGATCGCGACCGCCAAGCGCCTGGGCGCGGTGATCGAAGCCTCCGACGTGCGTCCCGCAGTGAAAGAGCAGATCGAATCGCTCGGCGCCAAGTTTCTCGACGTGCCGTATGAGACCGACGAGGAGCGCGAGGCCGCAAAGGGCGTCGGTGGCTACGCAAGGCCGATGCCGCCGAGCTGGCTTGCGCGCCAGGGTGCTCTCGTCCACGAACGCGCCAAACAGGCCGATATCGTCATTACGACCGCGCTGATTCCAGGCCGTCCCGCACCGACGCTGATCTCGGTCGAAACCGTGCAGGCCATGAAACCCGGCTCCGTGCTGATCGATCTGGCTGCCGGCCGTGGCCCCGAGTACGAAGGCCAGCGCGGTGGTAACTGTCCGCTCACCGTGGCGGACAAGATCGTGACCAAAAACGGTGTGCAGATCGTCGGCTTCACGAACCTGGCCTCGATGGTGGCCGCCGACGCCTCCTCGCTCTACGCCCGCAACCTGCTCGACTTCCTGAAGCTCATCATCAACAAGGAAGGCGCACTCAACATCGATCTCGCGGACGACATCGTCGCGGCCACGCTGCTGGCCCGTGACGGCGAAGTCACGCGCAAGGCATAGGGAGACCGGCAATGGAAGTCATCAACCATACCGTCATCAATCTGATCATCTTCATCCTGGCGATTTACGTGGGCTACCACGTGGTCTGGAACGTCACCCCGGCACTGCATACACCGCTGATGGCCGTGACCAACGCGATTTCGGCGATCGTCATTGTGGGCGCGATGCTGGCCGCGGGTCTCACCGTGGGCGGCACAGGCAAGTTCTTCGGCACGCTGGCCGTGGCGCTGGCGGCGGTCAACGTGTTCGGCGGCTTCCTCGTCACGAGGCGAATGCTGGAGATGTTCAAGAAGAAAGAGCCGAAGAAGCTTCCCGCAGCGGTAAAGGAGAAGGCGCAATGAGTCTGAACGTCGTCACGCTGCTTTATCTCGTTGCTTCGGTCTGCTTCATTCAGGCGCTCAAAGGGCTCTCGAATCCGAAGACGGCGCGCATCGGCAACACATTCGGCATGGCCGGGATGGCGATTGCGATCCTCACCACCATCGCGTTGATCCTCAAGCAGGCGGCTGGACTCGGCTCGAATCTCGGGCTGGGCCTCGGGCTGCTGTTCGCGGCGCTGGTGGTGGGCGGCGCGATCGGGGCGTTCGTTGCCGCGCGCGTCGAGATGACCAAGATGCCGGAACTGGTCGCCGCCATGCACTCGCTGATCGGTCTGGCGGCGGTGTGTATCGCTTATGCGGTGGTCTCGGAGCCGTCGGCGTTTGGGCTGGTGGATCCAGACAATCCGATCCCGGGTTTCCTGCCGTACGGCAACCGCATTGAGCTTTTTATCGGCACGTTCGTTGGCGCCATCACCTTTTCCGGTTCAGTGATCGCGTTCGGCAAGCTCTCCGGCAAATACAAGTTCCGCCTGTTTCAGGGCGCGCCGGTAGTGTATCCGGGTCAGCATCTGATCAACCTGATGCTGGCAATCGGCATGCTTGGCTTCGGCGTGATCTTCTTTCTCACGCAAGCGTGGCTGCCGTTCATCATCATGACGCTGATCGCGTTTGCGCTGGGCGTGCTGATCATCATCCCGATCGGCGGGGCGGATATGCCGGTGGTCGTGTCGATGCTCAACTCCTACTCGGGCTGGGCGGCGGCGGGGATCGGCTTCTCGTTGAATAACCCGATGCTGATCATCGCCGGTTCGCTGGTGGGGTCGTCCGGTGCGATCCTCTCGTACATCATGTGCCACGCGATGAACCGCTCGTTCTTCAACGTGCTACTGGGCGGCTTTGGTGCGGAGGCGGGCGCGGCAGCCGTGGGCGGCGCGCAGGAGCAGCGGCCGGTCAAGTCGGGCTCGGCCGAGGATGCGTCGTTCATGCTCGGCAATGCCGAGACCGTGGTGATCGTGCCGGGGTATGGTCTGGCCGTGGCCCGCGCACAGCATGCGCTGAAGGAACTCACGGACAAGCTGACCGAAAAGGGCATCGATGTACGTTATGCGATCCACCCGGTGGCGGGCCGCATGCCGGGGCACATGAACGTGCTGCTCGCTGAAGCCGAGGTGTCCTACGACATGGTCTACGAGATGGAGGACATCAACAGCGAGTTCGGTCAGGTGGACGTGGTGCTGGTGCTTGGCGCAAACGACGTGGTGAACCCCGCGGCGAAGACCGATCCGAACTCGCCGATTGCCGGCATGCCGATTATCGAGGCTTATAAGGCGCGCACGGTGATCGTCAACAAGCGTTCGATGGCGGCCGGCTACGCGGGCCTCGACAACGATCTGTTCTACATGGACAAGACCATGATGGTCTTCGGCGATGCGAAGAAGGTGATCGAGGATATGGTGAAGTCGGTGGAGTGAAGGTAGGGGCCGCGGCGGCGCGCGGCCTCCTCAAACTCCGCTGCAGTTAGCGCTGTTTCACCTCGACATGCCTTAGAAAATCCGCGAGCCGCCTGCCCTCCATATCGGGAAACGGCTCGACCACCTGTAGTTCGCGAATCTCTTCGACGTCGAAATTGCGGAAGTTTTCGCGCAATTCACACCACGCGCCGATGGTCCAGCGCGCACCCCAATAAAACAGCCCGAGCGGCCAGACGCGCCGCTCGGTTTGCGCGCCTTTGCGATCGCGATACGCAAAGCTCACGATCCGTTTGCGGTCGATGGCCAGATGCAACGCATCGACTTTCTCCGCGAATTCACCCTTGATGTGAAACGAAGGCGCAAAGATCGGCAGCCGGTCGAGCGTCGCGCGTTTGTCGGCGGGCATGGTCGACGCGATCTTGGCTAGCGCACCGCGTGCGCCCTTCGCAAAGCTCGCGCCGCCCCAAGTTTCGAGCATACGCGCGCCGGCGGCGAGCGCAGCGAGTTCGTCGACGGTGAAAGTGAGTGGCGGCAAGCTCGCCGAGCGGTTCAGGCGGTAACCGATTCCCGCTTCCCCTTCAATCGGTACGCCCGAGAGCTGCAGATCGCGTACGTCCCGATAGACCGTGCGCGGCGAGATATGCAGCCAGTCTGCGAGCTGCTGCGCGGTAGTCAGACGTCGGCCACGGAGCAGCTCGGCGATCTGGAACAGGCGGTCGGCGCGGCGCGTCATCGTGGGCGTCTTGTCGTGTTGTAGTAGGGGGCGGGCGGCCCCGCGACCGGGTGGCCCGCAACAGGGTGGCTTGCGAACGGGCGGCCCGTGAACGGGTGTTCCCGCGATCATAGCGCCGCGTGACGCTCATGGGCGCTGCATGAGCATCACCGCAGCGCTGGCCAACCTGTCAGCCGTTCTTCGGCGAATGCAGTCCGATGCGGTTACCTTCTGTATCGGTGAAAAAGCCGATATAGCCGATATCCTGCGGCAGCTCGATGACCGGTCCTTGCACCTTGCCGCCGGCCTTCTCCACACGAGCCAGCACGGCGTCGACATTCGGCTGCGCGTTCAGATAGACGACCACGCCATCGGCCGAAGGTCTGGCGTTGGGGCCCTGGATAATGCAGCCGCCGGTGGCCGGCTCGGTGTACTGAAAAATCCCGATCGGCTCGCCGCCGACATTTTCACGCCGCAGCGTGGTGCCGAGCGTGGTCTCGTAGAAACGTGCGGCGCGCTCGAAATCGGTGACCGGAATTTCGAACCAGGAAATGACGTGGGATGCTGCTGCTGACATGACACTCTCCTTGGCATGACCCGAAGGCCCATGTGATGCGCCGGATGGCGTGATCAGGAGTGTGCGGCGGGGCTACTGACAGCGTTCTGTCAGTAGGGATCGGCTGGCTGCAAATTCTTCCAATCTCAAGTCACTGCTTGAAACTAGGCAGATCAAGGTGGAGATGAAGCTCTGAGGCTGCGGACATGACATCCGCCGCCTTTCAACTAACCTGAAACCCGTTTATATCAAGCCGCCGGCGTATCGTTCGCCGGACGTTGCCTGACGCTGCCTGCGATCAGATCGAAGCGGAACAGCCTGCATTCAAGCGCGCCGTTGAAAAGCGGCGTCTTGGTCGATTCGCGCAACCGCAGTTGCCCCGGCAATTTGCGATCCGACGTCAGAATGAAAGCATGCCAGCCGGTGAAGCGCTGCTTGAGCGCGTCGCCGAGCAACTTGAAGAACTCGCTATCCGGCGCCTCTTCCTGAGCACGGTGAAAGCTGTCCTCATCGCGGCTTTCACGGCCGGTCTCGCGCAGCTCTCCACGCGCGTTGCGGCCACGCACTTCGATCCGCTCGCCGTACGGCGGGTTGGCCACAAGAATGCCCGGCTCCGACGACGGCGCCGTCATGCCGCGTGCGTCGACCTGCTTGAGCGAGACCGACGCCAGACCAGCACGCTCGAAGTTGGCGCGTGCCTTGACCAGCATGTCGCCCGAGATATCGCTGCCGAAGATCTGCAGGTCCGCGCGCGATGCGCGTGCGGCGTGCTTCGCATCCAGTGCCGCGGCTTTCAACGCCTGCCACGTTTTCGCGTCGTACTGCTTGAGGTTCTCGAAGCCGAAGCGCCGCTCCGCGCCCGGCGCGATATTCAGCGCCACTTGCGCGGCTTCCGCGAGGAACGTGCCGCTGCCGCACATCGGGTCGTACAGCGGTGTGCCGGCGGTCCAGCCAGTCAGGCGCAGGATGCCCGCTGCGAGGTTCTCGCGCAGCGGTGCCGCACCTTTGTCGAGCCGCCAGCCGCGTTTGAAGAGCGGCTCGCCGGAGGTATCGAGATACAAGGTGCAATCGGTTGCGGTGAGGAATGCAAACACGCGCACGTCCGGCGCGCTGGTGTCGATGTTCGGACGCTCGCCGCTCACGTCGCGCAGACGGTCGCAGATCGCATCCTTGACGCGCAGCGTGGTGAATTCGAGGCTGCGCAGCGGCGACTTGATAGCCGTGACGTCGACGCGCAGCGTCTCCTGCGCGGAAAACCACTGTTCCCAGCGCTGCTCGAGCGCGAGGTCATAAATGTCTTGCTCGCTGCGATACGGACGGTGGGCGATCTTCAGCAACACACGGCTCGCGATGCGTGAATGCAGATTGGCCGCCAAACCGGCTGCCCAGCCGCCGCGGAAATGCACGCCGCCCGGCACCTGGGCACCAGCGGTGAACGGTGCTCCGTTCAGGTGGCGCGAGGCGATTTCGGCGAGTTCGGCCGCAAGCACGGCTTCGAGGCCGCGAGGGCAGGGGATGAAAAAATCGAAGGACATTGAAGTTGCCGGGAGGCGTTGAATAAGGCGCTATTGTACGCGGTCGGGATGTGCGTCCCGCGCGCCCGCGTTCATTGCGGTTCCCGCGATGCGCTGACCGGCCACACCAGATCGAGCGGCCGCTGGAACATCCGGCGCCAGATTGCGCCGCGCAACGAGCGCACATAGTTGCGGCGCAGATCGCGCGAACGCACGGCCATATGAAACGCGAGCGCGAAACTGACGGCCACGTTCAGGATCGCCATGCTGAACGTGCCGGCGATGGCCCACCAGAACTCCGGCAGATCCAGCGCGCCCTTGCCGAGCACACCGAGTGCGACGCCGATCGAACCCGAGCTCAAGGTGACGTGCCGGACGTCGAAGGTAAAGGCGAAGGCGGTGAGGATGGCGGGCACGAGGCCGAGCATCAGGCCCAAGGTGATATTGCCGACTACGCCGGCCACGTTGGAGCGGCAGAACCTCGCCAGCCGGGCGGCGCCGGCGACGCCAAGCGTCATGCGCAGGCGGCGGTTGTAGGTCAACGCGTCAGCGACCCGGTGCAGCACGAACCAGTTGTCGGCCCAGCCCGCGAGCAGACTCGACGACCACAGCAGCACGCCGGTCAGCGCCGCATAGAACGGCGTCGGTCCGAGCAGCGAGAACGAATGCAGCGTGGCGTGTGCCTTTTCCGGCGAGATGATGTTCGAGTTGAAGACCGCGTGCCACAGCAACTGCACGCCCAGGCACACCGGAAACACCAGCATCACGTTGCCGAGCACGGCGGCAGCCTGGGTGCGGATCAGCGCGACCACCGAGGTAACGAAAGTGTCGACGCCTTCGGGGGTGCCAGCGCCGTCGAGTTCGCGGGCGATGGTCGGCGCCGTCATGGCCGGCTGCTTGGTAGCGAGCGAGAAATGCAGGAAGTGCATCAGCAGGAAGCTCGCTGCATAGTTGATGCCGGCGAGCAGACCTTCCAGCATTGCGGGCAGATGCGCGCCGGTAATCGCGAATTTCACGCACACCGTCACCACAGTGACGAGACCGCCGCCTGCCGCCATGCGCAGCATCTTCAGATACTCGGCGCGATCGCGGGCAATGTAGTGCTCGCCGGTATCCGCGCTGTATTCGACCACCTTGCGCGCGAGCAACGAGAAATTGCTGCGCATCAGATGGGCGACGCTCTGGCTCGCGTGGTTCGCGTTGACCAGTTCGGCGACCAGGCGTGAGCCGGCGTGCAGGTCGTCCGACGCCATCCAGGCGTCCAGCAGATGTTCCGCGCGCTGGATGCGCATACGCATGCGCTCGACCTGAAACACGATGTCGACGCTCACGCCATTGCGGTACAGGTGGGCAAAGACGTTATCGGTTGCGATACGGCACTCGTCCAGCAGCACGCGCAGATAGTTGACCTCGTGCAGCAATTTGCCCGGCTCCGCGCCGTCTTCAAGCGCCTGATGGGCTGCCTCGACCGCCAGCATGGCGCGTGTGAGCCGGTAGAACGGCTGCTTCTCCATGGCGACGCGCACGTCGGCATCGCCCAGACGGCTGCGCACCGTTTGCGATAGCCCCGTGGAGCTGACCTGGCAGGTCAGGTTATGCAGAGCCGCTAGCAGGTCGAGCGAGAACGGCGCCGCCTCACGCCGGTCGCTCGCGTCGAGCTCGTAGACGAACAGGTCGCGGATACGCGTGAGCAGATCGGTAGGCAGCGTGGCGATCCATTCCGCATCGCGCGCCGATGTGAACATCAACGTGAAGATCGCCGTCAGGTCGCGGCGGTTCGGTGCCGGCGGAATCAGCGACGACTCGAAGCGCTCGAACAGCGCGCCGAAAAATGCCGAGTGCACGGGCATGCCGGCATCGCAAAGTAATGAAATGCCGTCGCTCTCGCGCAGCAGTGCGCGCAGAATCCCCGCGACGTTCGCTTTCCACGCCGGGTTGCGATCCAGCACATGCAGCAGATACCGCAAGCGCGCGTGCTCGCGCACCCGGCGCGCGTCGTCTTGGGCAGCCTCCTGCATGGCAGCAGGCGCGACCGGCTGCACGATTCCGTCGCGATGAATCCAGTGCGCCACCTCGATCAGCCATTCGCTGCGTTCCGCATACGGCGCGTTCTGGTCGGCAATTGCCAGCAGCGCATCGAGTTGATGCCCGCTGTTGCGCGACGCGCGCCATTTCTTGACGAAGGTTTTGAGGGAACGAAACATGGATTGTCAAATGTGTGGCGAGGCCACAATGCTGCTGGCCGAAGCACTCAGGATCGCTAAATACAAAGGATCTTGCAAGCTGGCCGGATGGGATAGTGCTTAGGCGCGCGGGCGATGCTAATGCTCGCCGCGCGGCCTGAAGCACAAGTCAGCCGATCGTGCGGTTGCCAGCGACACCGCCAACGCCAGCACCGTCGAGCGCAGCGCTGGGCCCGGTGGGCAGCGGACAAGGCACCGTCGGCGGCGCCATCCGCGCTTGTGTGCCGGATGCGCTCTTGGCTGCGGCACTCGTTGGCATCCGCGGCGCAGCAGCAGCGAGCGCCTTGATGCCGGCGGCGATCTGCGTAGATATCTGCTGCACGGCCTGCCGATGACCATCGACCAGTGCGTCATAGCTGCCCGTCACCGGCTCGTTGACGACGCTGCGGCACGTCATGATGGCTTCGCTGCGCACCGCGCGCACGCTCCATACGGCGTCGATCAGCGCATGTGAACCCGGCCACGATTCGAAGCGTTGCACATTCACGCTGACGCGATAGACAGGCGTGCCTTCCGGATACGGCGTGCCGTACACATCGATCGTGCCCAACTGCTGCGTGAGGTCGGTTGACAGCGCGCGACGAACCTCGTCACCCGGTAACGAGGCCCAACGTTCCTGCTCGAGCACCTGCACCTGGGTCGGGCCAGTCTGAACCACAAGCTGGTTCTTCGCCACCTGGGACGGTACGTCGACCGGCGCTACTTCGATCAGCAGTGAAGGAGCCGAAATCGTGCTCGCGGCGGTTGGCGCGCCGTCGGCGCCGAGCGTGTAGAAATGGCTCGGCGGCGAAGACGAGCATGCCGCTACCGCCAGCAGTCCGGCACAGGCACCTAGGCACGCGGCGGCGCGGGCAAGCCCGCGCGGCGAACGGGGGAGCCGGGCAAACATCATGGTTTATCTCCTGGTTTTCCGCGCAACAGCGATTCCGGATGGCGTTCCAGATAGTCCGACAGCGCATTCAACGACTGCAGCGTGCGGGTCAATTCCTGCAGCGCCTGATGGACGTCCGATTGCAGCGGCGAGTCCTGCTGCAGCGTCGCCTCGGCCGACCCGAAGGTCTGCTTGGCGGCGGCCAGCGTGTCGCGCGCTTCGGGCACCACCTCGGTATTCAGGCGCGAGAACAACTGGTCAGCGTTCTTTAGCGCGCTGTTCAGGTTCGTCCCGATCTGGTCGAACGGCACCTGATCGAGTTTCTTGGCGATATCGGCCACCTGCACCTGCAACTCGTCGAGCGTGTTCGGAATCGTCGGCAGCTCGAGTGGATCGCTATTGACGTCGACCGTGGCCGGCGGCGCTTTCGGGAAGATGTCGAGTGCGACGTACAGCTGGCTGGTAATCAGGCTGCCCGTGCGCAACTGGCCGCGCAGGCCGTGTTGCACCAGACTCTTGAGCAACTGCTGACCGGCCACGCTACCCGGTTCCGGCGCCGTTTCGCGGAAGCGCTTGCCGAGGCGGTCGGGGTACAGGTTCATCGTCACCGGCATGGTGAAGTTGTTGGTCTTCGGGTCGTAGTCGATGCCGATGTTGGTCACCTGGCCGAGCTCGATGCCGCGGAAATCGACCGTCGCGCCCACCGACAGCCCGCGCAGCGACTGGTTGAAGTTCATCACCACCCGCAGCGGCACGCCGTCCGGCTCGCGCATGGCGTCCGCTTCGTCGGAGCCCAGGCGGAACGTCATGTTGTTCTGCGCTTGCGTCCCGACCGGCTGACCTGGCGGCGACTGGAACGACAGGCCACCGACCAGCACGGTCGCAAGCGACTGCGTGTTCAGCTTGAAGCCGCCGGAGTCGAGCCGCAGATCGACGCCGCTCGCGTGCCACCAGCGCGTGTTGATGCCGACGTACTGGTCGTACGGTGCGGCGACGAACACCTGCATGGTCACACCGGTGCCGTCCTTGTCGAGCGAGAAGCCCACCACCTGGCCGACCTGCACGCGCCGGTAGAAGATCGGCGAACCGATATCGATCGAGCCGAGCGAGTCGCCATGCAATGTGAACTGATGGCCCTTCTGCCCACCGGTAATCGGCGGCGGCGTTTCAAGGCCGACGAAGTCCTTCTGCGTATCCTGCGAATGACCGGCGTCCACCCCGATATACGCGCCGGAGAGCAGCGTGCTCAGACCCGAGACGCCGCTCGCGCCGACCCGCGGACGCACCACCCAGAAGCGGCTGTCCTTGACGGCAAAATTCTCGGCTTCCTTGGTCAGCTGGACCTGGATCAGCACGTGCGAGAGGTCTTTCGACAGCGTGATGGTCTTCACGAGGCCAACGTCGACGTCCTTGTACTTGACCTGGGTCTTGCCCGGTTCGAGCCCTTCGGCGTCGTTGAAGCTGATGGTGATCTGCGGCCCTTTCTCGGTCACGGACTTGATCACGAGCGCGACGCCGATCAGTGCGGCGATCAGCGGAATCACCCAGACCAGCGACGGCAACCAGTGGCTGCGCGGCTCGATCTCGGGATCGGGCAGGTTGGGTGGCAGCGTGGGTCCGTTCGAATCGTTGCGCGGCGCGCTGGGGGCGGGCGTCGGTCCTTGCGGGCTTGTCATGTTTGGTCCTGAGATTGTTGGGTACTGCTTTTTGCATCCTTGGCACGGCGGGCGCGTTTTGCACTTTCCGAGGTGTCCGCGCCTTCTACGTTGTCCCAGATGAGCCGTGGATCGAACTGCATCGATGCCAGCATCGTCAGAATCACTACCGAGCCGAACGCGATCGCGCCGGGCCCAGCCGTGATGACGGCGAGCGACTTGAAGCGCACCAGCGCAACCGTCAGCGTAACCACGAATACGTCGAGCATCGACCAGCGGCCGATGCGCTCCACGATCCGGTACAGCTTCACGCGCTGCGTGGGGCGCCAGCGTGAGCGGCGCTGGGCCGTAATGCTGAGCAGCACGAGGATCGTGAGTTTCAGCATCGGCACCATGATGCTGGCGATAAACACAATGACGGCCAGCGGCCAGTCACCCGAGGTCCAGAAGTACACGACGCCGCTCATGATCGTGTCGTCTTCCGAGCCAAGCAACGAGGAGGTGTGCATCACCGGCAACAGATTCGCCGGAATATACAGCAATGCGGCCGCGATCAGTAGCGCCCACGTGCGCATCAGACTGTCCGGATTGCGCCGGTGCAGCACCGCGCCGCAGCGCGCACAGTGCTGTTTTGTGATGGAGTGGATGCGTGGCGCCACGCTGCCGCACGCGTGGCAGGAAACCAGGCCCGCGCGCCGCGCGGTGATGTAATTCATCGTGCGTTATCCCTGATGGGGCGCGGCGGACTGGCTGTCCACGTTCGCCGTGACCGCTGCCGCCGCGCTGTCGGCAGCCGTGCGCGGCATGGGACGCGCGCGCCGTGCGTTCAGTTCGTCGGCGAGATCCCACAAGGTGCGCGGATCGAACGTGACAACCACGGCGAACATCAAGGTCAGCACTCCGAAGGCGAACAGCGCCGCTTCAGGGATCACGCGGGCGAGACTCACCATCTTGACGATGGTGATCAGCACGCCGAGCATAAACACCTCGATCATGCCCCACGGCCGCACGAACTGGATGGCCCGCAGCACCTGGTTAAAGCCCGGCGCCACGAAGCCCGAGCGGATCGGGATCAGCACGTAGAGAAGCGCGACGAGCTCGGTGAGCGGAAACAGCGTGGTCGCGCAGAACACCATGACTGCGACGATCTGCATGTCCTCGTTCCACAGCGCGACGAGGGCGCCGAACAGCGTGGTTTGCGAGGTAATGCCGTTGGCGTCCAGTTCGACGATCGGATAGGCTTGCGCGATCAGAAACGTGATCAATGCGGCGAGCGTCATGGCGCAGATGGCGTCCAGCCGCCGCGAAATGCCGCGATAGAGCGTCGCGCCGCAGCGCGGGCAACGCGCCACCGTCCGGCTGCCGAGCAGACGCGGTTTGGTGAAAAGGGTATCGCACTCGTGGCACGCGATCAGGTTGTCATGTTCCATACGGCAGCAGGGCAAAACGACATGAGCGGGAGCGTGCATCGAAGGCTTGCACGGTAAGGACTGGCGAAAGAATGGCGAAAGCCTGGAGCAATAGTACCAAAGGCGCTCGCTGGTGCGTAACAGGGCTGCTTGTGCAACGTCCGCCAGGCAATACGCCAGCACCGCGCAGCATACCCTGACAGCTGTCCGACAATTTCCGGCCCCAATTGTTCAATCCTCTTGCTAAGCTGCATTTGACGCCGCAGGCCGCCGCACCGAACTCGCCAGCCGGCTTTTTCGGCTTGGGGTAGCATGGCGGCCTTGGCGTGCTTCGCTGCCGGCCGGCTATACCGGGCCGCAGCGTCCTGCGCAGTTCGCATACGGAGTTCCCACCCACGTGCGCCGCTAACCCTTTAGCTTGCGTTGAGCTTTCATGGCACCCAAACCTAACTTCGGCACTCGCGATTCGTACACGCGAACGGCCATCGCGTTTCACTGGCTGATTGCGTTGCTGATTGTGTGCGGCTTCGCGCTCGGTTGGGTGATGACCGATATCCCCGGCTTTACGCCCGCCAAACTGCGCTATTTTTCGTGGCACAAGTGGATTGGCGTGACGGTGTTCGGGCTTTCGGTGCTGCGCATCCTGTGGCGCGCCACCCATGATGCGCCGCCGCTGCCGCGCCGGATATCATCGTGGCAACGGGGCGCGGCCCACTTCGTGCATCTGCTGCTGTACGTGCTGATCGTCGCGATTCCGGTCTCCGGCTATCTGTACAGCTCCGCGGCCAATGTACCGGTGGTGTATCTGGGTCTCGTGCCGCTGCCGCGCCTGATTGCGCCCGATCCGGTGCTCAAGGTGCTGCTGAAGAATATCCACATCACGCTCAACTACACACTGCTCGTCCTGTTTGTGCTGCATGTGGCGGCAGCGCTCAAGCATCAGTGGCTCGACCGCGACGGTCTGCTGTCGCGCATGATCCCTTTCCTCAAATAAGGCGCGACATGAAGGTTTCGTTTTATCGCTACATGCTGGCGGCGTTTGCTGCCGCGTCCTTCAGTGCCGCGGGTAGTGCGCTCGCTCAGGTCGACGTCGCGAAGAGCACCGTCACCGCGACCTCCAAACAGATGAACGTGCCGGTGGAAGGCAAGTTCAACAAGTTCAGCGCGGACGTGAAATTCGACCCGGCGAAGCCGGCCGAAGGTAGCGCGCAGTTCAGCGTCGACGTGGGCAGCTACGATCTGGGCGACGACAGCTACAACGCCCAGGTACGTGGCAAGGAATGGTTCGATGCGACGACCTTTCCGCAGGCGACGTTTGTCTCGAGCACCATTGCGCCGGCAGGCGGCAACCAGTTCAAGGTGACCGGCAAGCTGACCATCAAGGGCAAATCGCAGACCGTGGTCGTGCCCGTGACCGTCATGCAGCAGGGCGGGAGCGAGTCGTTCGATGGGGCACTGACGATCCAGCGTTCGCAGTTCGATATCGGTACCGGCGAGTGGAAGGACACCTCGGTGGTAGCCGACGAGGTCGTCATCAAGTTTCATATCGTCGCAGCACGCAAGTAAGGTGCACGGCGCATAAGCATTGCAGGTAGGTATTGCGGACTTGTGCATCCGGGATGGCACGCACTTCGCGCGCAACGGAGATGTGCATGAATGCAACGACGTCTTCAAGCCTCCCGGCTAGCCGCGCGACCTCGTGGCACGTGGTGGTCGCCGCGTCGATCGGCAATGCACTGGAATGGTTCGATCTGGTTGTCTACGGGTTCTTCGCGGGGTTGATCGCGAAGCTGTTCTTTCCCACTGGCGACGACACGGTGTCATTGCTGCTGACGTTAGGCACCTTCGGTGGCTCGTTCGTGATGCGGCCTCTCGGCGCGATCGTGATCGGCGCCTATGCGGATCGGGCAGGACGCAAGGCCGCGCTCACACTGTCGATCCTGCTGATGATGGGCGGTACGCTGATCATCGCCGTGCTCCCCACGTACCAGACCATTGGCCTCGCGGCGCCGCTGATCCTCGTGGCGGCACGCCTGATGCAAGGCTTCTCGGCTGGTGGCGAATTCGGCAGTGCGACTACTTTTCTCGCCGAACACGTACCCGGCCGGCGTGGCTTCTTCGCGAGCTGGCAGGGGGCAAGCCAGGGGCTCACCACGCTGTTGGCGGCCGGCTTCGGGATGTTGCTGAATCGCCAGCTATCGCCCGAACAGATGGCCGCGTGGGGCTGGCGCGTGCCGTTCTTCTTCGGCCTGCTGATCGGTCCGGTGGCGTGGTACATCCGTACGCGGCTCGACGAGACACCCGAATTTCTCGCCGCCGAGACGACCCGCACGCCGTTACGCGATACGTTTGCGAACCAGAAGCTGCGTCTGCTGATCGCGGTAGGCGTCGTGGTGCTGGGCACGGTGTCGATTTACCTCGAACTCTTCATGCCGACCTACGGCGTCAGGCAACTGGGCCTCACACCCTCGGTCACATTTGCGGCCATTGCGGTGTCAGGCGTGATCCAGATGGTTTTTGCGCCGCTGGTCGGCCATTTCTCGGACCGGCATGGCCGTACCCGCATCATGCTGGTGTCGGCGGTGCTGTTGCTGGTGTTGATCTATCCGGGCTTTGCGTACCTGGTCGGCCACCCTTACTTCGGCACGCTGATCGTCGCGCAACTGGTGCTCGGCTTCCTGACGACCGGTTACTTCGGCGCGTTGCCGGCTCTTCTGTCGGAGATCTTCCCGGTGCAGACTCGCAGCACCGGCATGTCCCTCGCGTACAACATTGCGGTGACGATCTTCGGCGGATTTGGTCCGTTCATCATCGCGTGGTTGATCGGCGTGACGGGTTCGAAGGTGGCGCCCAGTTTCTATGTGATGTTCGCCGCGCTGCTGAGCCTGATCGCGCTGATTGCGGCGCGGCGCAAGCTTGGGTTTAGCTGAGCGGGGTTTGCGTGCTGGCGGCGCTTGAACGGTCGCGATGAACGACGGCGATAAGCGACGGCGGTAAACAGCAAAGGCCGGTTCAACTGAACCGGCCTTTGTGTCTGTTCCCGACCGTCTCGAACTTCAGACTTGTGCGCCTGCGTTCGGATCGCTCGGGTCGTGACGTTCCTTCTTTTCCTTGATCAGGTCGTCGCGCTTCACGCCGAGCCACATCGCCAGCGCCGCCGCAACGAACACCGACGAATAGATACCGAACAGAATACCGACCGTCAGCGCCAGCGCGAAGTAATGCAGCGTCGGACCGCCGAACAGGAACATCGACAGCACCATCATCTGCGTACAGCCGTGGGTGATGATGGTCCGCGACATCGTGCTGGTAATGGCATGGTTGATGACTTCGATGACCGTCATCTTGCGTTCGCGGCGGAACGTTTCGCGAATCCGGTCGAAGATAACCACGGACTCGTTCACCGAGTAACCGAGCACCGCGAGCACGGCAGCCAGCACCGACAGCGAGAACTCCCACTGGAAGAACGCGAAGAAGCCGAGAATGATTACCACGTCGTGCAGGTTGGCAATCACGCCGGCCACGGCGTACTTCCATTCGAAGCGGAACGACAGGTAGATCACGATGCCGGCCACCACGCAGGCGAGCGCGAGCAGTCCGTTGGTGACGAGTTCCTTGCCGACCTGCGGGCCGACGAACTCGACGCGCTGCAACTGCACCTGGGCGTCTTCACCCTTGAGCGCGCCCATCACCTGGTCGCTCTGCTGAGCGGAGGTGAGCCCGACCTTGACCGGCAGACGGATCAGCACGTCACGCGAGGTGCCGAAGTTCTGCACCTGAGCGTCCGGATAGCCGAGCTTGGCGAGCGTGCCGCGCACCGGCTCGAGCGGCACCGTGGTCGGATACTGGACTTCGATGACCGTACCGCCGGTGAACTCCACCGACAGATGCAGCCCGCGATGCAGCAGGAAAAACACGGCAGCGATAAACGTCAGCAGCGAGATCGCGTTGAACACCAACGCGCGCTGCATGAGCGGTAGATCTTTGCGAATGCGGAAAAATTCCATGGTCTTGTTCTCCGGGACTCAGCGGGATGAACCCGGTTTCTGCGGCGTGTTGCCGGTGGCATTGCGACGGCGCACCGTCGGCTTGCCAGCGCGGACCTGAGCCTGGGCCGCGGCCTTCGGCTTTGCGGCTGCTGCGGTGATGGCACGTCCCGTGTCGGTCGCAGCATCTTCACTGCCGAGGTATGCAGCGGCAGCAGTGCCCTCGACCGCTGCCGGTCTCCACACCTGGCCAATGGCCAGCGACTTCAGCTTCTTCTTGCCGCCGTACCAGAGGTTCACGAGACCGCGCGAGAAGAATACGGCAGAGAACATCGACGTCAGGATGCCGATACAGTGCACGATCGCGAAACCACGCACCGGACCCGAGCCGAACGCAAGCAACGCGAGACCGGCGATCAGGGTGGTCACGTTCGAGTCGAGAATGGTCGCCCAGGCATGCGCGTAACCGTTCTGGATGGCCAGTTGCGCCGGCGCGCCGTGACGCAGCTCTTCACGCACGCGCTCGTTGATCAGCACGTTCGCGTCAATGGCCATACCGAGCGCCAGCGCGATAGCGGCGATACCCGGCAAGGTCAGGGTGGCCTGCAGCATGGACAGCATCGCGACCAGCAGCAACAGGTTGACCGACAAGCCAATCATCGAGATCACGCCGAACAGCATGTAGTACGCGATCATGAAGACGGCGATGGCGGTAAAGCCCCAGATCACCGAGTGGAAGCCCTTCTTGATGTTATCGGCGCCGAGGCTCGGGCCGATCGTGCGTTCTTCGATGATGTCCATCGGAGCCGCGAGCGAACCGGCGCGCAGCAGCAGCGCTAGGTCGGCGGCGGCTTGCGGGGTCGGCTGACCGGTGATCTGGAAGCGGTCGCCCAGTTCCGACTGGATCGTCGCGACTGTCAGCACCTGGCCCTTGCCCTTTTCGAACAGCACCATTGCCATCGGCTTGCCGATGTTGTCGCGCGACACGCTCGCTACGGCCCGGCCACCGGCCGAGTCGAGACGGATGTTGACGGAAGGGCGCTGGTGTTCGTCAAAGCCTGCCGACGCGTCGATGATGCGGTCGCCGGTGAAGATCACCTGCTTCCTCAACATCACGGGCGCCTGGTTGCCCTCGGTGAACAGTTCGTCACCCGGCGGCACGGGGTCGCCTGGATTCGGGTGCAGGTCGTTCGGGTCGGCGAGGCGCGATTCGAGCGTCGCCGTGCGGCCGATGATGTCCTTCGCCTTCGCCGTGTCCTGCACGCCCGGCAGTTCGACCACGATGCGGTCGGAGCCTTGCTGCTGGATCACCGGTTCGGCCACGCCAAGTTCGTTGACCCGGTTATGCAGGGTCGTGATGTTCTGCTTGAGCGCAGCGTCTTCGACCGTCTTTTGCACCGCCGGCGTAAACGTGCCGACCAGCTGATAGCTGCCGTCAGGCGCCGTCTGCGTTGCCCACTGGAGTTCGCTGATGCTGCGCGAAAGCTGCTTGCTCGCCGCGTCCGCAGTGTCCTTGTCGGCGAAATTGACCACGACAGTCTGGTTGACGCGGTTCACGCCGCCATCGCGGATGTTGTTGTCGCGCAGCAGGGTGCGCGCATCCGACGCGTCCGAGTCGAGCTTCTTGTTCAGCGCGCCCGCCATGTCCACCTGCAGCAGGAAGTGCACACCACCGCGCAGGTCGAGGCCGAGGTACATCGGCAACGCGTGCAGGGCAGTGAGCCAGCGCGGCGACGCGCTTTGCAGGTTCAGGGCGACAACAAAATTCGGATCGTTCGGGTCGCTATTCAGCGTCTTCGACAGCAGGTCCTTCACGCGCAACTGCGTGTCGGTGTCCGACAGACGCACGCGAATATTCGCGTTGCTCGACGAGTTGTCGTACGTCACGTCGGAAGCGGCGATCTGATTGGCGGCCAGTGCGGTTTCGATTTGCGACAGCGTCGTCGAATCGAGCTTGACCGTTGCCTTGCCGCTCAACACCTGCACCGCCGGCGCTTCGCCGAAGAAATTGGGCAATGTGTAGATCAGGCCGATGGCAAGCGCCACGACCATCACGACATATTTCCAGAGGGGGTAACGATTCATGGAGTGGTCCAACGGGAAGGTTGGCTCGTAAGCGATGCGTCCGGCGATGAGCGCGGAAGGCGCAGCGTACCTGTTGACATGGATGACATGGCAGGCATGCTGGCTTCAGTTCCGCGAGGCCGCGCCGGACGCGAGAGAGCAGGCCTTACAGCGACTTGATCGTGCCCTTCGGGAGAATCGTCGTGACCGATGCCTTTTGCACGGTGATCTCCGTGCCTTCGGCGATTTCGACGCCGACATACGCGTCGCTAACCTTGGTCACCTTGCCGACGATGCCACCGTTCGTGACCACTTCGTCACCCTTGGCCATAGCCGAGAGCATGTTGCGATGTTCCTTCTGGCGCTTCATTTGAGGGCGAATCATGATGAAGTACAGCACGCCAAACATCAGGATCAGCGGCAGGAAGCTCATCAGGCTTGATTCTGCACCGCCTGAGCCTTGAGCGAAGGCGTTGGAAAAAAACGACACGTTGGTCTCTCCGTTATAACGAACAAAAAAATCAGCCGATTATTCTACCACCGGCATTTGGTACGACGGCACGGCAAATGAGCTTTCCGATCAAGCTGTTAAAGGCTTATTTGGGCTGTCGCGAAATGAAATTGTAATGTTTAGGTCTCGCGCCGACGGTTTCTTCGGTGGAATCCGTCGGCGGGCGCTATTGTGCGCCTTCCTTGAGTGCTTGCTTGCGCCCGCATCTTCTTTTTTGAGTTCGGGCGCTTTCAACGAAGTTCTTTCAGCGGGGCGCTTGCCGGCGCCCTCTACGCTGCCTGCTCGACACCGCGCGCCCGGTTCTCGTGGAAGCGCTTGCGGAACGCCTCGAACGTCTGCGTCTCGATGGACTCGCGGATCTCACTCATCAATTCGAGGTAGTAGTGCAGATTGTGGGTCGTGTTGAGCTGCGCGCCAAGGATTTCGCCGACGCGATGCAGATGGTGCAGGTAGCCCCGGGTGAAATTTCGGCAGGTATAGCAGCCGCAGGTTTCGTCGAGCGGGCGTAGTGAATTCTTGTGCGCCGCGTTGCGGATCTTGACGTCGCCAAAGCGGGTGAAAAGCCAGCCGTTGCGGGCGTTGCGGGTCGGCATCACGCAGTCGAACATGTCGACACCGGCCCCCACGCCCGCCACCAGGTCTTCCGGCGTGCCCACGCCCATCAGATAGTGCGGCTTGTGGGCCGGCAGCTTCGGAGCGATGTGGTTGAGCACGCGCATCATGTCTTCCTTCGGTTCGCCGACCGACAGGCCGCCGATCGCGTAGCCGTGGAAGTCCATCTCAGCGAGTCCTGCCAGCGATTCGTCGCGCAGGTCCTCGAACATGCCGCCCTGGACGATCCCGAACAGCGCGTTCGGATTGGACAGCCCGCGGAACTCGCTGATCGAGCGTTGGGCCCAGCGCATCGACATGCGCATCGAGTCGGCGGCGTCCTGGTGGGAGGTCGGGATGTTGTTGGTGGCGTAGGGCGTGCATTCGTCGAACTGCATGACGATGTCCGAGTTCAGCACCTTCTGGATCTGCATCGACACTTCGGGCGACAGGAACAGCTTGTCGCCGTTGATCGGCGAGGCGAACGTGACACCATCTTCGGTGATCTTGCGCAGATCGCCCAAGGAGAACACCTGGAACCCGCCGGAGTCGGTGAGAATTGGCCGGTTCCAACCCATGAAGCGGTGCAGGCCGCCGTGTGCGCCGATCGTCTCAAGCCCAGGGCGCAGCCACAGGTGGAAGGTGTTGCCGAGGATGATCTGCGCACGCATCTCTTCGAGCTCGCGCGGTTGAACCGCCTTCACGGTGCCGTAAGTGCCGACCGGCATGAAGATCGGTGTTTGGACCACGCCGTGGTTGAGCGTCAGACGGCCGCGGCGTGCCTGGCCGTCGGTGTTGAGCAGCTCGAATTTGAGGCCGTTGGCAGGACGTTCGGCGGCGTTGTCGCCGTGATTGGCGCAAGTTGGGCAATTGGCGCTCGAAGCGCTTGTGTCGTGGGTATGACCTTCGGTCATGGGGACTCCTGTGCCACCGGAGAACAGTCCGGCGCATGACATGAACGCCGCCGGGCAAGTCCCGACGGCTGGGTAAAGAAATCAAGGTGCGGCAGACTACCCCGAGCGCGGGCGGCGCGCAACGCTACCGCTCGGTATATCCGCCATGCGCAACTAACGCGTTCAGCCGTCGTTGCGCGTGAGCAGCATCGCGTCGCCGTAACTGAAGAACCGGTAGCGCTCTTCAATCGCGTGCCGGTACGCGGCACGGATCGTCTCGATGCCCGCGAACGCCGACACCAGCATCAGCAGCGTCGATTTAGGCAAATGGAAGTTGGTCACCAGCCGGTTGACCACGCGAAACCTGTAGCCCGGCGTGATGAAAATATCGGTCTCGGCGGCCGTCGCGGCAAGCGGCCGGCCGGCGGTCTCGGCATCGCGCGCGGCGGCTTCGAGCGCGCGCATCGAGGTCGTGCCCACCGCGATCACCTTGTTGCCGCGGGCTTTCGTCGCGACGATGCGGTCTACCAGCGTCTGCGGCAACTGGTACCACTCGCTGTGCATCTTGTGTTCGGAGATGTTCTCCACGCGTACCGGCTGGAACGTGCCGGCGCCGACGTGCAATGTGAGCGTCGCGCGCTCCACACCGCGCTCGTCGAGACGCGCCAGCAGCGCGTCGTCGAAGTGCAGCCCCGCGGTCGGCGCGGCCACCGCTCCCGGATTCTGCGCGAACACCGTCTGGTAACGGGTCTCGTCAGTCGCGTCGGGATCGTGCTCGATGTAGGGCGGCAGCGGCAGCCGGCCAAACTGCTCGATCAGCGTCAGGCAGTCTTCGGGGAAGTGCAGCGTATAGAACGGCTCGACACGCTCGCCGACGGTCACGTCGAAGGCATCCGCCAGACGCATTGTCGTTCCCGGCGCGGGGCTCTTGCTGGCGCGGACTTGCGCGAGCGCCGTGCGTGCGCCGGTCAGACGCTCGACCAGCACTTCGATCCTGCCGCCACTGGCCTTTTGGCCGAGGAAGCGCGCCTTCAGGACTTTGGTATCGTTGAACACCAGCAGGTCACCTGGCGCAATGCATCCAGGCAGTTCCGCAAAGCGGCGGTCGGCGAAACGCGCCGGCGTGGCGAAGCCGTCTACTTCAAGCAGACGGCTTGCGCTGCGCTCTGGCAACGCGGTTTGCGCGATCAACTCGGGCGGCAGGTCGAAATCGAAATCGGAAAGCTTGAACATGCGGACTGGCTGGAAGCAGGACGTGAAACGAAACTGAATTGGGCCGAAGCCGGTCGGATTTGCACCGAAGCCTCGCGGCCTGCGGCTATGATTGCGGGACGCCGCACCGGCGTCGCGAAACCTTTGAAAGCCGATATTGTACTTGCGAAGCAACCCATGCCTTTGTCCGACCGCCGTTTGCCCTCCGCTACCGACGAAGTGAGCGCCGAGCCGAAGCGTCCCGCCGCTCGCGGCAAGGGGGGCGAACTGCTCAACCCGGGGCCGGCGCCGGAAGCCAGATCGGCTAAGTCGGTTAAAGCGCCTAAAGAGGTGAGCGCATCAGGTGAAGCCAGGACGCCCAAGGCAGCGAAGGCACCCAAGGCGGCAGACAAGCCCGCACCGGCGCTTGCCAAAACGGCCGACAAGCTCGCCAAGCTTGGCCTCACGAGCGACATCAATCTGGTCCTGCATCTGCCGATGCGCTACGAGGACGAGACCTCGTTGACGCCGATCTCTCACCTGCTGCCGGGCGGCATGGCGCAGACCGAAGGCGTGGTGTTCGACAACGAAATCGCCTATCGTCCGCGCCGCCAATTGCTGGTCAAACTACGCGCCGACGCCGGCGACGAACTGGTGCTGCGCTTTCTGAATTTCTACGGCTCGCAGGTCAAGCAGATGGCGATCGGCGCGCGCCTGCGAGTGCGCGGCGACGTCCGCGGCGGCTTCTTCGGCATGGAGATGGTGCATCCGGCCGTGCGTGTCGTCGATGAAGACACGCCCTTGCCGCAAGCGCTCACGCCGGTGTACCCAAGCACGGCGGGCGTCAGCCAGGCCTATCTGCGCAAGGCGATCGACAACGCGCTGTCGCGTACGGCGCTGCCGGAATTACTCCCCGAAGCCGTTGCCAAAACGTATCTGGACCCCCTTGGCGTGCCGCCGCTGATGCAGGCGGTGCGCATGCTGCATCACCCGGGTGTCGATTCAGACGAAACTGCCCTGATGGACGGTACGCATCCGGCATGGGTGCGCATCAAGTTCGAGGAGTTGCTCGCCCAGCAGATGTCCTTGAAGCGCGCGCACGATGAGCGCCGCACCCGCGCGGCGCCGGGCATGCCGCGGCGTACCGCGGACGATCCGGCCTCGCTGGTGGCGCGTCTCCTGAAAGCGCTGCCGTTCTCGCTGACCGCTGCCCAGCAGCGCGTGGGCGGAGAAATCGCGCTGGATCTGA
>NZ_JAMFSB010000158.1 GCF_026225065.1 Paraburkholderia sp.
CCCGCGCGCGCCGCGCCAAGGCCGATCTGATGATCACGATTCAACAGCTCGACGAACAGTCGAAGGCCGTGCGGCAGGGTGTCAGCAGTTTGTCGATTGGCATTGCTGCGATGCAAGTGGCATTGGAGCGCGGCGTCAGCGAAGCGGAACAACTGCGCCAGGTGGCCTTGCGCACCAACACCGCCGGCGATGCCGCTATCGCCATGGACTACCGCAACACGCTGGGCAATTTCCGCGGCAGGATTAGCGATCTTCGCGAAGCGATGATTTCCGCTGCGACGCTGATTCCGTTGATTGCGTCTAACCGCAAAGCGGCCGAGACACGGGTGAGCAAGCTCACGACCGGCATCATGGTGACGATTCCGCGCCTGATGGCCGTAGCGGCGCAGGCGGTGGTGCAGGCCGATACGCGTCGCGCAGGTGAAGAAAGCGAAAAGCTCGACGAGGCGGCCCGCCGGATCACCGAACTCGCCGTGCAAGGCGCACATGACGCGGCGGTCGATGCAGCACACAGTCTGGGCGGCGACCCTCGCAACCTGGAATCGTTGGCGGCAGCGGCGACCCAGTCGGTCGAAACGATGAAAGAAGTGCTCGCGATCGAGCAGCAGGTTCTCGCGCAAGATCGCGAGCGCGAGCAAAAGCTGATCGAAGTGCGCAACAAGCTGGTGGAAGGCATGCGCGGGGTGCAGGCCCAGGCGCTCGCCGCGCCGCCGGGAGCGTGACGTGTCCGAATCCAGATCCGACCTTGACGGCGGCCTCGCCGCAGGCTCGACGCCGTTGAGCTTCGACCTTGCCGCCGCGTGGCTGCGCCACGCCGAAGCCGATCGCGCCGGCTTCCTCTCGCGCTTCGCGTTGATTATCTCCGAGGCGTTGCCGAACCACTCGCAGGTTCACCGGGTCCGGCGCGGCTTGTTTCGGAAAACTGAGGAAATTGTCGGTGTCTCCGTGGCGTTCGACAACGAGACCTATACCATGCGCCTCAGAGACGGTCAGCACCTCGCTACCGAGATCGAAAAGAAGGTCAAAGGCGTTGTGCTGTCGACCCGCGAAATCGATCCCCACACCTGGATGGCCGGCCTGATGACGCAGGTCCACGAGCGCACCGAGAAGGCGCGCGCGATGGCCGAGCTGCTGGCCGCACTCTGATCCACTCGAACATTTACGCAGGAGACGCCGATGGGCTGGCTGACTTCGCTGTTTGGTTCCAGTAATACCTCTAATACGACGCGTAGCCCGACGCCGGATTTTTTCGACGCCGACGGCGTGCCGAATATGGTGCACCAGCGTCTCGCGGATTCGAAAAGCGGCACGCTGCCGTGGGTATCCACTCTCACCGCGCCAGAGATGGCTTTGGCGCGCAGCCACGGCCTGAGAATGCTCGCGCCGATCGCCGCAACGTGCTGGATGCACTACGGATTCTCGTGGACAGAAGGGCACGCGCAGGGCTGGCGCACTGCCATCAAGCGTCTGCAGGCGGAAGCGGTTGCGCTGGGCGCCAACGCGGTGATCGACGTCAGGATGGTGACTGTCGACCTGTACCTCGAAAACAGCATGGATTACTCGCTGGTCGGCACGGCGGTGCGCATCGAAGGTTTGTCGCCGAGCACTGAGCCCGTCATCTCGACCGTACCGGCGCTGGAGTTCATGCAGTTGCTGGAGGCAGGCATCATCCCGGTGGGCCTTGCCGTCGGCGCGCGTTTCGAATGGAGCAACGGTCCGCTCGACACCGGTGGCGGCTGGTGGGGCAACCAGCCTTTGCTTCAGACCACGGCCTTCTGGGAGCGGATCCGCCGCCACGCTCACGCGGATCTTCGCGCGGACGCGGCTCGTCAGGGTTCGGGTGTGCTTGCGCAACTGCAGTTTAGCCAACTGATCCGCCTGGAAAGCGAGTCGAGGAATAACCCGCTGCTGGGCCGGCACATCGTGATGGGCACGGTGGTCGATTGCCCGCGCGGCGTCGCGGTGCCTCACGAGGTCGAATTCGTGCTTGACCTCAGCGACAAGCGCGACAACCTGCGTTCCACTTCCGAGCACCACAACGCGTATAGCGACGGTATCTGAACCTTCTTCTCCTCAGGGAAAAACATGCCTGAAAACACGATGCAAGACGTCACCGCCCAGCTTCCCGCCAACGCCAAAGCGCGCCTTCAAGGGCTACGCAGCGCCGCTCATCCGACCTCGGTGTTCACCTCCGACCTGTCGGTCAACGAGTTCCTGCTGGTCCGCAAGGCCGGCTTCGAGCCGATTGGCTTGTGCGTCGGCAGCAGCATCTATCACGTCGGAATTCAGTACGGCTCGTGGAACAAGAACCAGGAGCTGGAAGTGCTGTCTCAGGCGATGTACCACGCTCGTGAACTGGCGATGTCGCGCATGCGCGAGGAAGCCCGCGGCATGGGTGCGGACGGCATCGTGGGCGTACGCCTCGAGATCAAGCATGTCGAGTGGGATGCGGACATCCTGGAGTTCGTGGCGATCGGCACAGGCGTTGTTCACAATCACGACACCAAGGGCTTTCGCGCTCACGACGGCGGTCCCTTCACCTCGGACCTTTCAGGCCAGGATTTCTATACTCTGCTGAATTCCGGCTACCGGCCCATCGAGCTCGTCATGGGTAGTTGCGTGTATCACGTCGCGCATCGCGGCATGCTGAAAGCGTTCAACCAGGCCGGCCGCAACGTCGAACTGGAGCAGTTCACCCAGGCCATTTATAGCGCACGCGAACTGGCGATCGAGCGCATGCAGATCGAAGCGCAAACCGCCAAGGCCGAAGGGGTGATCGGCACCATGATTCACGAGAAGTCGTATCGTTGGGAGAGCCATGTAATCGAGTTCTTCGCCATCGGCA
>NZ_JAMFSB010000159.1 GCF_026225065.1 Paraburkholderia sp.
AACAGCAGCGCCTCGTCGAATTTGGTTTTGCCGGCGCTGACGACGGCGTCCACCGCCAATCCCGCATGCTCCTTGAACTGCGCCAGCGCGGTGACATCGAATGTCAGCGGCACCAGCCCCGCACGCGGCGGAACCATTTTCAAGCCAAACTGCTGCGCCAGCTTGTAGCCGAACGCGCTGGCGCCCATTTTCGGAATCGATGGCCCGCCGGTGGCCACCACCAACTGATGGCCACGGTATTCGCCCTGCTCGGTGCTGACGACAAAACCGCTCTCGGTCCTGGTCACGCCCGCGATATTCACGCCAAGCCGGATCTGCACGTTACCGACCCGGCATTCTGCCAGCAGCATGTCGATGATTTGCTGAGAGGAGCCGTCACAGAACAATTGCCCGCGCGTCTTCTCGTGATAAGCGATGCGGTATTTCTCGACCAGCGCGATGAAATCCTGCTGCGTAAAGCTCTTCAGCGCCGATTTGCAGAACTGCGGATTTTGCGACAGGAAATTCACCGGCGAGGTGTGGAGATTGGTGAAGTTGCAGCGGCCGCCGCCGGAGATCCTGATCTTTTCACCGGGCGCCCTTGCCTGCTCCAGCACCACGACTGATCGTCCGCGCTGACCGGCCACGCCGGCACACATCATTCCGGCCGCACCGGCGCCGAGAATGATGACGTCATAGGTGTCCGGTGCGCGGGCCCCGTTCATTCGACCAGCAGCACATCGACGGCGACAGCGAGCTTCTGCTTGCGGGAGCCGACGATCACACCGTCGACCGGCGAGACATCGGAGAAATCGCGTCCGACCGCGAGAACGATGTGATCGTTCTCGACCAGAATATCGTTGGTGGGGTCAAAGCCAATCCAGCCAAGTTCCTTGCCGCACCACACGGAAACCCAGGCATGGGTCGCATCCGCTCCCTGCAGCCGCGCCTTGCCCGGCGGCGGAATCGTGCGCAGGTAGCCGCTGACATAGGCGGCTGGCAGGCCGAGGCCGCGCAGCCCGGAAATCATGATGTGTGCGAAATCCTGGCAAACGCCGTGGCGCTTTTCCAACACCTCGGCGAGTGGCGTCGAAATCACCGTTGCCTTCGGGTCATATTTGAACTCGGTGCGAATGCGATGCATCAGATCGACGGCACCAGCGAGAATGCCGCATCCTTCCGAAAAGCTGATCGACGCGTAAGCGGTCACCGCAGACTGGATCGGCACCAGCGGGCTCGCAAACACATAGCCGATCGGCGATGCCGCACTGAGATCGCTGGAATCATACGATGCCTCACGCACGCTTTCCCATGAAGGGCTGTCGTCGCCGCGTCCCGGCGCATCGCGTTCGACATAGACCCGCGAGCGGCTGTCGATGCGCAGCACCCGGTGCGGGCTTTCGATCAGAATATTTTCGGTTTGCGTGCCGAAGAAATCCGTCCGTTGGGTGCGAACCGCCGGACCCGGCTTGATCTCGACCGAGTGCGACACCAGTTGCTGCCCCCCAATGCTGACGGGTGCGAGCCGCAACGAGCAGCGCGCGAAGCTCACCGGGCTTTCATAACTGTATGTCGTGACATGACGGATATCGTAAATCACGCCAACCCCGTCAGCTTTTCCGGACGGGTCGCGCTGGTCCCTTGCGGGAAATAATGCGAGCCGATCGAATCCGCGAGCGTCAGCAGATCCTGTTCGAACGCGAACAGGGATTTGGTGTGAAGCGAGCCGGCCTCGCCCGTTGTCAGCGACGATTGCAAAGCCACAGCAAGCCGCTGCGGTCGCTCCAACAGCCCGTTCTCCTTCAGCGCCGGCAAATTCGCGATATGATCATTGAGCGCCGATACCTGAAATGCCACCGAGCGCGGATTGTAGGGATCAAGCACAACGAGGTCGCGGACCGGCGCCAGCAACGGGCCGACCAGATAGCGCGAACGATAGGTGATCTGGCAATCCACGAGCGTCAGCAGCACGTCGAGATCGTCGCTACTCGCCTCATCATAGGCGAACTGCCGCGCAAAGCGCGTGGTGTTGATGGCGCGCTCGGCGCGACGGCCCATTTCGAGAAAGCGCCAACCGGCGGCGCGGTTCATATTTTCCTGCGCCAGTCCGGCGAAGCTTGCAAGTTCCTGCAACGTCAATTCGGCGGCGCTGACGACCCCTTCATCATCTTCGACTTCATATGCCAGCCGTTCGGCCATCTCGGTAATCACTTGCCATGCGTCCGGCGACAATCGCTCGCGCAACGACGTCGCAGTGCGTTGCGCCGCACGGACCAGCGACAGCGCCGAACCGAAGTTGTCTTCGCTTTGCAGGGCCTGCGCAGAGATTTTCGCAGGTTGCGAACGCGCCGTCAGCGACGTCGCTCCCCAGGTGATGAGCATGCGCTGAATACGCTCGACGGTCTGTTGCGTGCCAAGCGCGCTCTGCCCCGGATCGCGCTGCGGCACGCTGAGGGCCCGCACCAGACGCAAGGTCGATTCTGCACGCTCCAGATAACGCCCGAGCCAAAACAGATTGTCCGCCGCGCGGCTCGGCACCCATCCGGCGATACGCCTGATCTTCACGGTATCGACGGCTGGCAGCAAAGTCGATGCGGCCACCGCCTTGTCGGCGACCACCCAGACATCCGCTGCCCGCGCACCTGCGCCCATGGAGACCGCGCGCGCATCGAGCTGCTCGGCGATCCGACAGAAGCCACCCGGCATCACAGTCCAGCCATCGGGCGTCGCCGCCGCGAATACGCGCAGCACGAACGGCCGCGGCGTCAGGCGGCCATTGTCCCACACCGGCGTCGTCGACAGTTGCACCACTTCCTGACCGACATAGTCGATGCCGCGCTTGTGGATCGCATCCTTGAGTCGATCGCGCTCGCTCGCTGAAAGCTCCGCAGTCAGGATCGTGCCCCGTCCCGGAAATCCAGGCACCGCATAACCATAGGCGCCTTCGATGGCGAAATCGTCGAGCCGCGACAGCACCTCTTCGCGCGCCGCCTTCTGCCCACACCACCATGTCGCGATGTGCGGCATCTTCAGCTTTTCACCGAGCAGCTTCTCACTCAGGCTCGGCAGGAAACCAAGCAGCGCACGCGCTTCCGCCACGCCGGAGCCCGGCATGTTGGCGACCACGACACCGTTTTTACGGACCACGTCGATCAGGCCGGGCACGCCAAGCTGCGACGATGCGTCGAGTTCAAGCGGATCGAGCGAATTGGAGTCGACACGGCGCAGCAAAACGTCGAGCCGCTTCAAGCCGGCAACTGTGCGGATGTGGATGCGGTCACCGGATACGGCGAGATCCTCGCCCTCGACCAACAGGAAGCCGAGATAACGCGCCAGCGTGGCATGTTCGAAATAGGTTTCGCTGAACGGTCCGGGCGTCAGCAAGCCGACGCGCGGCTCATCGCGGTCTGCCGATGCCCGCAAACTGTCGCGGAACGCTTCAAAGAACGGCGCGACGCGCTCGATGTTCATCGACTTGTAGAGATCGGTGAAGGCGCGGGACAACACCAGACGATTCTCAAGCGCATAGCCCATGCCGGATGGCGCCTGGGTGCGATCGCCGAGCACCCACCAGCGGCCGTCAGGACCGCGGCCAAGATCGGCGGCGTAGACGTTGAGGTACCTGCCGCCGGGCGGCTGCACGCCGCACACCGAGCGCAGATATTCGGCACTCCCCGCGATCGCCGCCGCCGGCAACGCGCCTTCGGCAACCAGCTTCGCGTCCCCGTAAAGGTCGGTCAGAACCATCTCGAGCAATTGCGCGCGCTGGCTGACAGCGGCGGAAATCTGCTGCCATTCGGTTTCGCCAATGAGCAGCGGTACATGGCTCAGCGGCCAGATCCGGTCGGCGATATCGCCGGGGGCACGATAGGTGACGCCCGCCTCGCGCAGATGGCGGTCGGCCGAACCGAAACGACGCTCGACATCTGCCGGCGCCAGCATGCCGAAAGCTTCGAAAAACCGGGTCCAGACCTCGCGCGGGGTGCCGTCCTGGGCGATAAATTCGTCGGGAATTCCGGGCAGCCGTTCGTAATCGCGGGTCCACTGCGCGACCTTGCGATGACCCGGACGAGGCTTCTTCCCCTGGCCGGTCTGTCCCGTCATACCGACTCTCCAGCCCAAACTCTCAGCACCTTTCAATGCAGGAGCGGCGTCCGCAAGTCGAGGGTCAAGGGAAATTCAAGTGTGCGTTCTTCCCGCGGCACGTCGATTTCGCCGGGCGTATGGCCGATCTGCTCGAAACGGGCCAGCCTCCGGGCCTCCGCTTCGTAGGAATTGACCGGCTTGGTCTCGTAATTGCGCCCACCGGGGTGCGCGACATGATAGACACAACCACCGAGCGATCTCCGGTTCCAGGTATCGACGATGTCGAACACCAGGGGCGCATGGACCGGAATGGTCGGATGCAGGCCCGACGCCGGCTGCCACGCCTTGAACCGGACCGCGGCGACGACCTCGCCGGAACGGCCAGTGTCCGTCATCGGCAGCGCGCGACCGTTACATGTGATGAGATGCCGACCCGGCACGAAGCCGTTGGCCTTGAGCTGCAACCGCTCGACCGACGAGTCGACATAGCGCACGGTGCCGCCGGCCGAGCCCTCCTCGCCCAGCACGTGCCACGGCTCCAGAGCCTGCCGTACCTCCAGCGTCACGCCGCCATAGGTGACGTGGCCGAACACCGGGAAACGAAACTCCAGCTGCGCCTCGAACCACTCCTTCGAGAATTCGTACCCGGACTGGCCCAGCTCGGCGAGCACGCCCTGGAAATCCTCCCAGAGGAAATGCGGCAGCATGAAGCGATCATGCAGCGTGGTGCCCCAGCGCACGAACTGGCCCTGCTGCGGCTCACGCCACATCTTTG
>NZ_JAMFSB010000160.1 GCF_026225065.1 Paraburkholderia sp.
CGACCACACGCGGTTGAGCGCTTCCCGCTCGGCCGCGCTCGCGCGCGGAAAACGTGTCGCTACCGTGAACATGCCGTGCAGCAGATGTGCGATCAGCCGGGCCTTGCGAAATGCGAGCATGGTGCAGTCCTAAGGTTGGCGCTGCTCGAATGCAACGTATCCGGAGACGATCGTCGCTCGCACGCGTGCCGGCAATTCGTAGCCGAGGAACGGCGTGTTGTGCCCCTGGCTTTTCAGTGCACGCGGCTCGACGCGCCAGTGCGCGTTGCGATCGAAGATGCACAGATCGGCGCACGCGCCCACTGCAATGCGGCCCGCGTCCAGCTTCAGCACGGCAGCCGGCGCGGCGGTGATGCGGTTGAGCGCCTTGGCTAACGGCACACGGGCCTCGTCCGCCCATTTCACCGTCAGCGAAAGGAACAGCTCCAGACCGGTCGCTCCCGGGGTGGCTTCGGCGAAGGGCAGCAGCTTTTCGTCATCGTCGACGGGGGTGTGATCGGAACAGATTGCGTCGATCGTGCCGTCGGCCAGACCCGCGCGGATCGCTTCGCGATCGCGCTGCGAACGCAGCGGCGGGTCGAGGCGGAACTGCGCATCGAAGTAGCCGATATCCAGGTCGATCAGGTGGATATGGTTCACCGTCACGTCGCAAGTGACCGGCAGGCCTTCGGCCTTGGCCGCGCGCATCAGTTCGATGCCGGCCGCCGAGGACAGATGCGAGAGGTGCACGCGTGCACCGGTCACGCGGACCAGTTCGAAGATCGTATGGAGTGCGATGGTCTCTGCCGACACCGGCACGCCCGAGAGCCCCAGCCGCGACGCCAGCGCGCCGCTCGCAGCAACGCCGCCCTTGCCCAGATACGCATCTACGGGACGCAGCCAAACCGTGTAGCCATAGGTGTTCGCGTACTGCAATGCGCGCAGCAGCACCTGCGTATCCACCACGGGCACGTCCGCCTGCGAGAAGCCAATGCAGCCCGCTTCGGTCAGCTCGACCATCTCGGTGATCACCTGGCCTTTGAGGCCCACCGTCAACGCGCCGAGCGGATACACGTGCGCCTGGTTCAGATTGTGCGCGCGAAACTTGAGCATTTCGACGAGGCCAGGTTCGTCGAGTACCGGATCGGTATCGGGCAGGCAGACGAGGCTCGTCACGCCGCCCGCGAGTGCCGCGGCCATTTCCGATTCGAGCGTGGCCTTGTGTTCGTAGCCCGGCTCGCGCAGGCGCGCGGCGAGATCGACGAGCCCCGGCGCGATTGTCAGGCCCTTGGCGTCGATCGTCTTCGCCGCGTGAAAATCCGCGGGTGCGGTACCGAGCGCGACGATCTTGCCCGCCGCAATAAAAATGTCCTGCTGCTGTTCGGTGCCGGCCGCCGGGTCGATCAGCGTGCCGCCTTGAATATGAATCTTCATCGCTGCCTTTGTTTTGCTCAGTCGTCTCAGTCGTTCGGCTCAGTCATGGTTGCCAGCCACGATGCCCATCACGGCCATCCTCACCGCAATGCCGAACGTCACCTGGTTCAGGATCACCGATTGCGGACCGTCCGCCACCTGCGAGTCGATCTCGACGCCGCGGTTCATCGGACCGGGATGCATGACAATCGCGTCGGGTTTCGCCAGCGCGAGACGCTCGGGCGTCAGTCCCCAGCTCTTGAAGTACTCCTGCGCAGACGGCAGCAACGCACCGCTCATGCGCTCGTTCTGCAGACGCAGCGTGATGATCACGTCGACATCCTTCAGGCCTTCGTCGATGTTGTGGAACACCCGCACGCCCATCTGTTCCAATCCACCCGGCAGCAAGGTGCGCGGACCGATCGCACGCACCTCCGGCACGCCGAGCGTGGTCAGCGCATGGATGTCCGAGCGCGCCACCCGCGAATGCAGGATGTCGCCAACAATCGCCACCCGCAGATTCGTGAAATCCTTCTTGTAGTGGCGAATCGTGTACATGTCGAGCAGACCCTGGGTCGGGTGCGCATGACGTCCATCGCCAGCATTGATCACGTGAACATGCGGTGCGCAGTGCTCGGCGATCAGGTACGGTGCGCCGCTCGAAGCA
Source organism: Paraburkholderia sp. (assembly GCF_026225065.1). Classification (GTDB taxonomy): domain Bacteria; phylum Pseudomonadota; class Gammaproteobacteria; order Burkholderiales; family Burkholderiaceae; genus Paraburkholderia. Next base: position 2,060 of record NZ_JAMFSB010000160.1, read on the forward strand.
TGGCGCACCACGAACATGTCCGCATGCATCGCCGACAGGTTGTTGATGGTGTCCAGCAACGACTCGCCCTTGCTGGTCGAGGACGCATTGATGTTCAGGTTGATCACATCAGCCGACAAGCGCTTCGCGGCGATCTCGAACGTAGTGCGGGTGCGCGTCGAGTTCTCGAAGAACAGGTTGAACACCGATTTGCCGCGTAAAAGCGGCACCTTCTTGACCTCGCGGTCCGTCACGCTGACGAACTGTTCGGCGGTGTCGAGAATGTGCGTGACGATCTTGCGCGGTAAGCCCTCGATCGTCAGCAGATGCTTGAGCTCACCGTTTTTGGTGAGCTGCGGGTTGCCCTTCAGGAAGCCGTAGCGAAAGCGATCCGGCGACGCGGTAGCGCCGGTGGTGTCCTGAGGATCCTTGGGAACCTGAGTAGCGGTATTCATGGGGTACCTGAGTTGTTTTGAGTACGTGCGCCACGGCGGGCATCACACGCACCTCACGCTCAATCGGCGCGTGCTTCGGTGTGAAACGTGAAACGCTGATCCGCGGTGTCGTCGCGCGCAAGCACGAGGGTCGCCTCGGCCGGGACATCCACCACCCCGCCGACAAAACGCGCCGCCACCGGCAACTCGCGGCCACCGCGATCGGCGAGCACGGCGAGTTCGACCGAAGCCGGGCGTCCATAGTCGTACAGCTCGTTCAGCGCTGCGCGCACGGTGCGGCCGGTATACAGCACGTCGTCCACCAGCACGATGCGGCGGTTGTCCACTTCGAACGGCAGCGAGGTTGGACTTGCCTGCGCGTGCAGTCCTTTCTTCGCGTAGTCATCGCGATGCAGGGCGACATTGACGACGCCGAAACTGCCGACGTTCAGATCGCGCGCGAGACGTTCCACGAGCCACGCGCCGCCGCTGTAGATGCCGGCGAGTACGATGCCGTCGGCGCCGCCTCGGTCACCGAGTTGTTCACCGAATTGCTCACCATAAGCAGCACGTATCTGTTCGAGCA
>NZ_JAMFSB010000161.1 GCF_026225065.1 Paraburkholderia sp.
AGTTCATCCTCGTCACCTATTGCGACGTTGAGCCGCCCGTAGGGCTTGCAGTTGCCAGCCTGCCCGAACGTGCAACCGTCTGGCGACGGACACGGCAGTGTCTCAATGCCTGCGTCGCCTGCGCGTCTGCACGTCTCGCCATTGCCGACACACACGGGCCGCCCGGACTCACGGTCAAACAGCGAATACTCGGCGCGCAGGTTGAGGTCGGGATCGTTAAAGAGGAAACGCACGGGGATCGCGCGCAACTTCCCGGTGGTGGCCTTGCGCAAAGATTCGTTCAACGGATGCAGCACCCATTCGCCGCGCTGCTGAACCTGCGTGGTGAGTGTGAACTGGTCATCTTTCTCGGGTAGGCGCTTGCCGTTCTTCTCAACGACGCGGCCGATAGAAATTCTGCCGATGACTGGCGGCGTGATTGCGAGACCCTTCAGCATGATGGTTTTCCTTGTGGATATCAGACGTTAATGAGGAAGCGGCGTGAGCCGGGTTTCGTGATGGCGTACTGCGGTTCAAGTTCGGGGTGATCGGCCAGCAACCGTTTCAGATCGATGCCGTCCGAGTCTTTGCTACGTTTGAATGAGACTTCGCCAGTCTCGAACCGCGCCCGGGATGCGTCGCCCATGGCCTGCTGGATGGTCTGTTTGAGCTTCGCCCCGTGCTCCTCGCGAAGTTCGATCTCGCCCCGCACGGCGACCAGATCGGCGAAGGTCTGCGACATGCGCCGGTCGTCAGTAAAGTCCACCGTGCCGGCATTGCCCGGATACAGGTGCCGCAATGCGCGATCGGCCGATTCCGATCCGTCCGCAGGCGGCGGGGTATCCGTTTCGACGTAGCGCCAGAACCGCGCCTCGAGCGGGATCAGGCGGGCAATGAGTTCGTCGTCGCGCTCGATGCGGTGAACCTCCAGCTTCTGGCCGCACAGCAGCACTGCGACATCGGCAGCCAGCTTGCCGGTGACGGCAAGCTGGTGTTGCACCTGCAACTGCACGTATTCCGGTACGCCATCGCGCCAGAGCCGTGCACCAAACTCGCCAGCGGTCTTGCACTCCAGAATCTGCACGCCCGGCACGCCAACGATTTCGCGGTCGAGGTTCGCGAGCATGAAGGGGATGGTCGAATGCTGAAGGACTGCGTTGACCTTGCGCACGCGATTGCCGGTCTGCTGTGTATAGGCGGCAGCAACGATCGGCTCAAGCAGCGTGCCCCAGTAGATGGGCTCAGACGTGTCGTGCGGGTCGGGTTTTGCCAGTCCGCCATCGCGTCCGGTCTTGTCGAGCCACAGCGCCAGCGGGCTCATGTACGGGTTGAGTCCTACGGCGGCGGCTGCATCCGATCCGCCAATCCCGGATTTCCTCACCTTGAGCCAGTCTTCACGCGCAAGATCCTTCGTTTCAACAAGCCGCAATGCCGGACGGTTCCTGCCGGGTCCTGCTGATTCAGGTTGAGACATGAACACCTCCAGAAATGAAAAAGCCCGGTGAGCCGGGGCTCAACCGGGCACGTATGCCGTAACGGTGAAACACTCATGCGACGAGCTTCATGGACTCATGCCACGCCTTCTGTTTGAGTGTGGCACCCGCGCCGAACCACGCCGCGTCGCGCCGGTGATCGTCGCTGCGCGCGCGGCGATGGTGGTCGGCGTATTCCGTAACAGCGTTGACGAGCCCCCATGCGGTTCCCGATGCGGATGCCATATCCGCGCCTTTGCCGCGCCCCGCATAAAGCTGGGCAACCGCCTTGATCGCGCGTTCGTTGACGGCGAGCGCATCCCGATCCGCAGGGTTGGTCGCGGAATAAGTCAGTACGCGTCGCAGGAATTTCTCTGCAACGGCATCGGACACCTTGCGCTCCGACAATGCCTTCATACGGGCCATGAAGCCGTCCCAGGAGGAAACCGCGATACCGAGCTGGCGCTTGACGGCCTGTGCATCGAACTGGCTGCGGTGGCCGACCTTGACTGCGCCGGTACTGTCGCCGAGCGCGACGGAAAGTGTGTTGTTGCATACCACACGAATTGTCGTGTGCTGCGCGGTGGTCGCGAGCGTGCCATCGCAAGCGGTGGCTAGCAGCAAGTAACCGTTGACCGTGTCGTTACCCTTGAGCGCGACGGATTAGCCGGTGCGGGCGAGCGCCCACAGCTTCTTGCCGTCCTTGAGCACGCCGGCGGTTTCGAGTTCGAAGCCCGAGACCTCTGTGAGATCCTTGTAAAAGTCCAGGATCTCGGCAGGCTGAACGACCTGATAGCGGCTGGAGACGACCGATAACGGGGCCTTCGTGTCCGAGCGGTACAGGACCTTCTGTTCGGGGAACGCGTGGATGGAGCCAAGGCCCGATGTGCCTGCAACAAAGCGCACTTCGGATTCCTCAATCTTCCAGTCCATGCCTGAAGCCTTGGCCCAGACTTCGAGCGACTGGTTGGGGGCGAGCGGATTACCGAGGCCGTGCCAAGGGACTTCGTTAGCGTAGGCCATTGATTGAACGAGATGCATATTGAGACTCCGATAAAAATGAAGGCATAAAGCCCGGCGCGAGGCCAGGCAACGTGAAAGGAAGGAAAGCGAAGAGAAAAGTGGGGGGCGAGGCTCAGGACCGATCTGAAACGGTCAACCGGAACAGACGGTGAAGACGCGTCCACAGGCGAGGCACCGCCAGTTGTTCAAGACCGTCTGATCGATGGCTTCGCCCAACGCTGAGCCTGTGGCGCAGCCAGCGGCGCCAGCCACGAGCCCGGCGAGGATGGCGCCCGCGATGCCGCCGCACACGGCGCCAACCGGACCGCCGAGCAGGCCGATCGCCGCGCCGGTCTCC
>NZ_JAMFSB010000162.1 GCF_026225065.1 Paraburkholderia sp.
ATCGTTTCGCGGTCGGCCTGTGCGCGACCCTGGTGGCGGGCAAGATCAGTCTGCTGCCTTCCGCGCATACGCCGGAAGCGGTGCGCCAGTTAGCGTCGTTTGCTCCGGATACGTTTTGCCTGCATGACGCTGCCGAATGCGCCGTCGAATTGCCGCGCTTTCGGTTTCCTTTGCCGGGTGCTACTGCGCAGTCCTGTGAATCTTGCGGCGAGGATTTCTCTGCTGAAGTTGCGGACTCCGCTGCCCTCTTCCCCGCTGCCGCAGAAACCGTCGTGCCGCAGATCGACGCGACCCGTGTCATGGCTTATCTGTTCACCTCAGGTTCGACCGGTGTGCCGGTCCCGCATGACAAAACATGGGGTAGCCTGGTGCAGTGCCTGCGCACTTCGGCGGCCCGTCTTGGCCTGTTCGGGATGGGTGCCTGCACGCTGGTCGGCACGGTGCCGCCGCAGCACATGTACGGGTTTGAAACCACCGTACTGCTGGCGTTGATCGGCGGCTTTGCGTTCAGTAACCGCCAGCCGTTCTATCCGGGCGATGTTGCCGCTGAGCTTGCAGGTGTTCCGCAGCCGCGGGTGCTGGTCACTTCGCCGGTTCACCTGCGTGCTCTCGTGATGTCCGAGCAGGCGATGCCACCAGTCTCGCTGATGTTGTCTGCGACTGCGCCTCTCACACAGGATCTCGCGAGTGCCGTCGAGGCACGTCTCGGTGCGCCGTTGCTCGAAATTTATGGCAGTACCGAAAGCGGCCAGATCGCCACGCGCCGGACCGCGCAGAGTGCTGCCTGGGAGCTCTATCCCGACATTCGTCTCGAGACGCAGCGTAACGAGAATCCCTCCAGCGCGACGGGCGAAGCCGAACACGAACACGCAGACGACGCCACGACCTGGGCGTCTGGCGGCCACCTCGAAGCGCCGCTGCCGCTGGGCGACGCAATCGAACTGCTCGAGGTCGGCCATTTTCTGCTGCATGGCCGCAAGGGCGATCTCATCAATATCGCCGGCAAGCGGACCTCGCTTGGCTATTTGAATCATCAGTTAAACGAAATACCTGGCGTGGTCGACGGCGTGTTCTTCATGCCGGACGAACATGCTGTTGCGACTACGGGCATCGCGGGCACTTCGGACATCACCGGCGCAGAGCGCGGCGAGCCGGTGACGCGTCTGATTGCGTTTGTGGTTGCGCCCGGCCTTACGCCTGCGGATCTCCAACGTGCGCTGCGCGAACGCGTCGACGCCGCGTTCATGCCGCGCCCGTTGTGCTTCGTGGATGCGTTGCCGCGCAACGCAACGGGCAAGCTACCGCGTGACGTGCTGACGGCGCTGGCAGCCCAACAGGCTCAATCGGCGCAACAGGCTCAATCAACGCAACAGACGCAACCGGCGCAACAGAACCAGAAGATGCAACAGACTCAGCACATGCAACCGGCGGTCGCGCCGTCCGCAAGCCCGGCCACCGCCACCGCCGCGATCTACTTCACCATCGCCCCCGACCACCCTGCCGTTGCCGGACACTTCCCTGGCCAACCGATTGTCCCCGGCGTAGTGCTGCTCGATCACGCCATCAGCGCTATCGGCACCGCGCTTAACCGGTCGCTCGATGCCTGCCGCCTGCGTTCCGCCAAATTCCCAAGTCCGGCTAAACCGGGCACGCAGTTCGATCTGAGCTTCGAGATCACGGCGAGCGGCGCGATCCGCTTCACCGTCAACGCCGGAACCCGCGTCGTGGCGAGCGGCCTGCTAGCTGGCGCAGAGCCTGCAGCCTCCGCGACCCCGGCCGCTCCAGCAACGGAGGCGGTGTGCTCATGAAACGCCCCGCCTGGACCCAACGCAAGGAGCGCAGCAACATCCCGCTGATGCGCTTCATGACATGGCTGTCGCTACGCCTCGGCCGGCGCGTAAGCCGTATCGTGCTCTCGCCTGCCAGCGCCTATTTCATGCTGTTTTCCCCGGCCGCATGCAAAGCCTCGCGCGCTTATCTCACGCGAGCCCTCGGACGGCCCGCGACATGGCTCGACGTCTGGCGGCACCTGATCGTGTTCGGTGCGACCATCCACGACCGCATCTATCTGCTCAACGATCGCTTTGACCTGTTCGACCTGCGCGTGCATGGCCGGGAAGTCATGCGCGACACGCTGGCCGAAGGACACGGCGCATTCCTGATGGGTGCGCATCTGGGCAGCTTCGAAGTCATGCGGGCGCTCGGGCGCACGCAGCCGAATCTGCGGGTCGCCATCACGATGTATGAGGACAACGCGCGCCGAACTAGCAAGATCCTCGCGTCCATCAACCCGGCGGCAAAGCAGGACGTGATCGGCCTGGGACAGGTGGATTCGATGCTGAGGGTGCGTGAGTATCTCGACACCGGCAGCATGATCGGCATTCTCGCCGACCGCACCATACTTGGGGACACCCGCGATTCAGTGCGCCGGGTCGATTTTCTCGGCGCGCCCGCGGCGTTTCCGCTCGGGCCGCTGCATATGGCGGCCATGCTCAGACGCCCGGTGATCTTCATGACCGGGCTGTATCGCGGCGGCAACCGCTACGATATTCACTTCGAAACGCTGGCGGATTTCTCCAAGGTCGAGCGCGGCAAACGCGCCGCCGAGGTACAGGCCGCCCTGACGCGTTACGCCGCATTGCTCGAAAAGCATTGCCACGCTGCGCCGTACAACTGGTTCAACTACTTCGATTTCTGGCACGCCGAGCCGATCCCCGACGGCGCCGTCGCGAGTGGAATGCAGACCGTTGCCGAATCGAAGGCCGGGGCACCCCCCGAAGAGACGGCAGCGGTGCAAACCCAGCCACGAGCTGAACCTGTCGCCGAAGCCATCGCCCGGCAGGCAAGCGGAAGGATCGCGACACCGTTGGCGTCCAGCGCCGATCTGACCGCGATCAACTCGACGATCACCACCACGAGCAGGAATACCTGACGCATGACTGCAGCCCGCCCACTGTCCCGTGTTTCCCTGCGCCGCCAGACGCGCACGCTCGCCGCGCTGCTGACGCTCGCCAGCGCCTGCTGCGTTGCCGGCGGCCCCAACGCCAACGCGGCCAGCACCGACGCCGCGAGCTGGAACCTCGACCGTCTGATGTCCACACTCGGACAGAAAAAATCCGGACGCGCGAGCTTCGTCGAAACGAAGTATCTGTCGATTGCCGCCGAGCCCGTGACATCGTCAGGAGAACTGGTGTTCACCGCACCGGACCATCTGGAAAAGCGCACGGACAACCCGAAGCCGGAAGACCTCGTGGTCGACGGCGACAAGCTCACGATTGCCCGCAACGGCCACAAATACACGCTCGCATTGACGCAATATCCGGATCTGTCGGCTTTCATCGAGAGCATTCGCGCGACGTTATCGGGCAACCGTTTCGCACTCGAGCAGGTGTATAAGGTGGCGGTCACGGGAACCGGGGACGACTGGACGCTCACACTCACGCCGCTCGACTCCCGCATGCTGAAGACAATCAGCACAATCACGCTGACCGGTACGCGCGACGTCCTGCATACCGTCGCAATCCAGCAGGCCGACGGCGATCATTCGCTGATGCGTCTGCAAAACGACGCGGCCAACTGATGCGCGAGCAGTCTGTCGGCGGCACATCACCAGGTGGCATGGGGCGGCTGCTGCGGCAACGCGCCGTGCTGGTATGGCTCGTGTTTTTGCTGGCCTGCGCGGTAGTGATCAGCCGTACCATGTTCACCGCCGACCTGTCCGCGTTCCTGCCGCGCTCGCCGAGCGCCGGACAGCGCGTGCTGGTCGAGCAGTTGCGCGACGGCCTGGTGTCGCGGCTGATTCTGGTGGGGATCGAAGGGGGTGATCCTGCGACCCGTGCGGCCCTCTCGCGCAACATGGCCGCCCGCTTGCGCGGCGACACACAGTTCGCCTCTGTCAACAACGGCGAGCCCGTCAGCGAGACGCGCGACCAGCAGTTCATCTTCCAGCATCGCTATGTGCTGAGCCCGGCGGTGACGCCGCAGCGTTTTTCCACAGACGGCCTGCATCAGGCGCTCGGTGACAGCCTCGATCTGCTAGGCTCGTCGGCGGGCATGTTCACCAAGGAACTGCTGCCGCACGATCCAACCGGTGAAGTCACGACGCTCGTCAACCGGCTGGACAGCGGCGCGCAACCGTCGTCGCAGGACGGCGTGTGGGCCTCGCGCGACGGCAAGCGTGCGGTCATGGTCGTGCAGACCAAAGGCGCCGGCTCCGACACCGACGCCCAGGCCCGTGCCATGGCTACGCTGCAACTGGCTTTCGATACCGCAAAGCGCAGCGTCCCTAACCCGTCCTCATTCCACTTGCTGATGACCGGGCCGGGGGTGTTCTCCGTCGAAACGCGCGACAACATCAAGCACGATGTTGCCAGACTCTCGGCAGTCAGCCTCCTGCTGATCGTCGCGCTGCTGCTGGTGGTATATCGCTCGCCGCTCACGCTCCTGCTGGGTCTGCTGCCTGTGCTGTCGGGTGTGGCTGCGGGGCTCGCGGCAGTCAGTCTCACGTTCGGCACGGTGCACGGCATCACGCTCGGCTTCGGCACGACGCTGATCGGTGAGGCGGTCGATTACTCGATCTATCTGTTCGTGCAGTCCTCGCGTGCGCAGGCTCATGGCGCCTTGCCCACTGCCGGTTCAGCGTCCGTGCGCGAAGATGCGACGCTGCGCGAATGGATCGCCGTCTATTGGCCCACCATCCGCCTGGGCATGCTGACGTCGGTCTGCGGTTTCGCCTCGATGTTGTTCTCCGGCTTCCCGGGCCTCGTGCAACTGGGCGCGTATTCGATCGCGGGTTTGGTGACCGCGGCGCTCGTCACGCGTTTCGTTCTGCCGCATCTGCGCGGCGCGCGTTTCGCGATTCGCGACGTCGCCCCGCTCGGCGCAAGACTCGCCACGCTGACCGCTGCCGCGCCTCGTCTGCGCTGGCCGCTGGTCGCGGTGCTGGTGGCGTCGGTGGCGACGTTGGCTTTTCACCGCCAGCATGTCTGGAGTCACGAACTGTCCGCGTTGAGCCCGGTGTCGGCACAAAGCCAGGCGCTCGACGAAAGCCTGCGGGCCGATGTCGGTGCGCCCGACGTGCGTTATCTGGTTGTGATCTCGGGTGCGAGCCAGGAGGCGGTGCTGGAAGGCGCCGAGAAGGTGTCCGCGCAATTGCAGCCGCTCGTGGACAAGGGCGTACTGGCGGGCTACGAGAGTCCGGCGCTGTATCTGCCAAGCGTTGCCGCGCAGCACGCGCGTCTTGCCAGCCTGCCATCCGCGGACGTGTTGACAGCGCGGCTGCGCGAGGCCGTCGCCAATCAGGCAATCAGCGTCAAGCCGGAGGCGTTCGCGCCGTTTGTCGCCGATGTCCAGGCGGCCCGTCAGCAACCGTTGCTGCAACGCGCGGATCTGCGTGGCACCTCGATGGCGCTCGCCGTCGACGCACTCCTGACCGAACGCGCGGGCCGCTGGAGCGCGATGCTGTCGCTGCGCGCACCCGCTGGCGCACAGAACGCGGGTCATGCAGCCGCCCCCGACGAGCCGAGCCTCGACGCCGCCACGATCGGCGCCGCGGTCGCGCGCGCCCAGGTGCCGGACGCGCTCTTCGTCGACATGAAGGCCGAAGCCGACCGCCTCTACATCAACTACGTGCGCGAGGATATTCATCTGTCGCTCGCCGGGCTCGGCGCGATCGTCGTGCTGCTGCTGATCGCGCTGCGCTCGCCGCAAGCGGTGGTCCGCACGCTCGCTCCGCTCATCGCCGCTGTGCTGGTGGTCAGCGCGGGCCTCGCGCTGGTGGGTGAGCAACTGACCATCCTGCATCTGATCGGGATGCTGCTGATCGTTGCCGTGGGGTCGAACTATGCGCTGTTCTTCAACAAGCCAAACCTTGGTTCGACCGGAGGCCTAAGTATTGCCCCGCAAACTCTGGTGTCGCTGCTGATTGCCAATCTGGCCACCGTGGCGGGCTTCGGACTACTGGTGCTCGCCCGCGTGCCGCTGCTCAAGGCGTTCGGTTTGACCGTGGGTCCGGGCGCGATCCTCGCCCTTCTGTTCTCGGCGATTCTCGCGCCGGCCATCACGCGGGGCGACAGGGCCGAAACAGCAGCAACAGCGGAGCCAATCGAAGCGGCCGAACGCCGCACTGGAGAGCGAGTATGAATTCGACGACACCTCGCACGTCATCGCCCTCGCACACCGCATACGCAGCGCCTGGCGTCGCACGACGCTGGCAGCCGTCCCCTTTTGTCACCGGCTCAGCCGCACTGCATGTCGGCGCCGCAGCGGCGTTCGTGGCGCAACCTGCGCTCTGGCCGTGGGCGATCGGGAGTCTCGTCACCTCGCACCTGGCGCTGGTAGCCGCCGGACTGTGGCCGCGCAGCACGCTGCTGGGCCTGAACTGGACGGCGCTGCCCGAAAGCGCCGGCAGACAGATCGCGTTGACCATCGACGATGGCCCGAACCCCGAGGTCACGCCGCGCATACTCGACCTGCTCGACCGTTACGACGCCCGCGCGACGTTCTTCTGCATCGGCGATGTGGCGCGCCGCTATCCGCACTGCGTCGAAGCGATCGTCGCTCGTGGTCATGCCGTGGAGAATCACAGTCAGCGGCATCGTCATAACTTTTCGGTGATGGGTCCGAGTGCCCTGGAGCGCGAAATCGCGGCGGCCCAACAGACGTTGACTGACATCACCGGCACGCGGCCGTTCTTCTTCCGGGCACCGGCGGGATTACGCAATCCGTTCCTCGAACCAGTGCTGTGCGGGCTTGGGCTGCATCTGGCGAGCTGGACCCGACGCGGTTTCGATACGCGCACGCGCGACGCCTCCGTGGTGGCGCAGCGGCTGCTGCGAGGGCTTGCGCCGCGCGACATCCTGCTCGTACACGACGGCAATCCGGCCCGCGATGCGCACAATCGGCCGGTGGTGCTGGACGTGCTGCCTCGCGTGCTCGAAGCAGCGGTGGCGGCGCAGTTGCGCTGCACAACGCTGCGCGCGGCGATCGCACCGGGAGCTGACGATGCCTGAGACGTTGAATAGCACGAGCCTGCCGTTTGCTACCATTGATGCAAGGACTTCGGCGTCATCGTCCGGTCTCGGGTTGTTCCAGTCTGCCCGAGCCGTTCCATCGAACCGTAACAGGACCGAACTGTCGTGAAACCTCTCCTGCTCACGCATTTCACCGCCACGAGTTGTGCCGGACGCGGCCTCGACGCCACGCTCGCCGCGCTACGCGAGCAACGCGGCGGGCTCGTACCGTACCGCTTCGAGCGCGCGACGCTGGACACGTGGATCGGCGAGGTTGAAGGCGTCAATGACGAGCCGGTGCGTGCCGACCTGCGCGACTTCGACTGCCGCAACAACCGGCTGGCTCAACTCGGCCTCACGCAGGATGGCTTTGCGCAAGCCGTCGCGGCGGCGGCGCAGCGCTATGGCGCTGAGCGCGTCGGCGTGTTTATCGGCACCAGCACGGCCGGCATCCTCGAGACCGAACTCGCGTACCGGCAGCGCGATCCGCAAAGCGGCGCCCTGCCCGCCGGGTTTCACTATGCCGAGACGCACAACCCCTATTCGTCTGCCAGTTTCGTGCGCACTTATTTCGCGCTGCGAGGTCCGGCGCTGGTCGTTTCGTCGGCCTGCTCGTCGGGCGCGAAGGTGTTCGGTTCGGCGCGCCGCATGCTCGCCGCTGGGCTGATCGATGCGGCCGTGGTGGGCGGCGTCGATTCGCTGTGTCTGACCACGCTGTATGGGTTCAACTCGCTCGAGCTGCTTTCGAATGGCCCCTGCAAGCCTTTCGATACGCATCGCAACGGTATCTCGATCGGCGAGGCGGCAGCGTTCGCGCTGCTCGAACGTGCGCCGGATGGAGACGACAGCGCGAGGGCTCCGCTTGCCGACGATGCGATCCTGCTCGCCGGCATCGGCGAATCGAGCGATGCGTACCATATGTCGTCGCCGCATCCCGAGGGACTCGGCGCACGCCTTGCGATGGAGCAGGCCCTGGCGAGTAGCGGGATCGCTGCGGCCGAGATCGACTACATCAACCTGCACGGCACGGCGACGCCCAGCAACGATGCCGCGGAAAGCCTCGCGGTCAACGCGCTGTTCGACGGTACGCCCTGTAGCTCCACCAAGGGGGCAACCGGTCATACGCTCGGCGCGGCGGGGGCGCTCGAAGCCGTCATCGCCGCTCTTGCCTTGCGCGAGCAGTGGCTGCCCGCCGGCATCAATACGAGCGAGGCCGACCCAGCGTTGGGTCTCAACTATCTGCTGACGAGCCGCCCGGCCAGCCTGCGTAGCGCACTTAGCAATTCATTCGGCTTTGGCGGCACCAATTGCAGTCTGCTGTTCACCCGTGGGTTCAGCCATGCCGACTACGCATCTGACGAGAGCAGCGAGACTAGCGGAACCAATGGGAGGGCCGTCTGATGATTCCCTTGAGCACCGTCATTGAAAGCGTCGGCTTGATCGGACCGGGCTTTGCCAGCTGGGTCGACGCCCAGGCTATCCTCGCCGGCCACGTGCCCTACGAGGCTGCGCGCACGGTAGTGCCGGCGCCGGCCAGCCTGCCCTCCGCCGAGCGGCGCCGCACCGGCACGGGCGTCAAGCTCGCCCTCGCGGTAGGTCATGAAGCGGTGACGGCAAGCGGCCGCGATGCCGCCTCGCTCGCCACGGTGTTTGCGGCATCGGGCGGTGATGGTCAGAACTGCCATGCAATCTGCGAGACGCTTGCGAGCGACGACCGGAAGCTCTCGCCGACCCGCTTCCACAACTCGGTCCACAACGCGCCGGCCGGCTACTGGAGCATTGCGACACGGGCGATGGCGCCGTCCAACGTGCTATGCGCGTATGACGGCAGCTTCGCCGCGGGCCTCCTGGAGAGTCTTTGTCAGGTGGCGGTCGATGGCGTGCCCACGCTGCTGATCGCCTTCGATACCGAGTACCCGGCGCCGATGCGCGACGTCCGGCCGGTCCCCGACGCGTTCGGCGTGGCGCTGCTGCTCTCGCCGGTGCAAGGTGCAGATGCGCACACCGTTACAGGCACGGGAGCCAACGTGCTGGCTCGCATCGATGCTCGACTCACCGACACGCCCGCTACGGTGCTTGCCGTGCAAGAGTTAGAACAGATGCGTCGCAGCAACCCCGCCGCGCGCGCCCTGCCCCTGCTCGAAGCATTGGCGAAACAGCGTCCGGTGAGCGTGGTGCTCGATTATCTGCAGGACGTGCAGCTTCAACTGGACATCAACGTGCCGAACAGTTCCAGCAAGGAGGCAGCGCCGTGACTTCAACCCTGCCGCTTTCGCCGCCGCTCGACCACGCGTGGATTGCCACGAAGATCCCGCATGGCGGCGCGATGTGCCTGCTCGACCACGTCGCGGAGTGGGACGCCGACCATATCCGCTGTATGGCCACGAGCCATCTTGACGTGCATAATCCGCTGCGGGCACACGGACGCCTCGCGGCCGTGTGCGGCATCGAGTACGCTGCCCAGGCGATGGCTGTGCACGGTGCGCTGCTGGGTGCCGCCGGGTTGCAACGTCCACGGGCGGGTTTTCTGGCCAGCGTGCGGGAAGTCGACGCGCAGGTGGCGCGCCTCGATACGCTGGATGGACCCTTGAGCATCGAAGCCGAGCGCTTGAGCGGCAACGATAATAATATTCTGTACCACTTCGCATTGCGCTGTGATGAGCTCCTGCTGCTAACAGGCCGCGCCGCCGTCATGCTCGATGCGAGGGGTGCCCTTTAGTGTTTCCTTGATTCGCCTTCGATTTGTCTTTCAACGGCCGGACTCACGTTGAGCCCGGCGCTACTTCAGGACCTGTGTGATGAAGAAGCTCAGCGCGTTGTCCGCGCTTATAGCAGTGA
>NZ_JAMFSB010000163.1 GCF_026225065.1 Paraburkholderia sp.
GGCCGTCGTCACGCTGGCTGCGTTGCCCGCCGGCGCTGCGGGCAATCGGCCGCCACCGCCGGCCGCGCCCGGCGCACCGGCCGCAACAGTAGTCGTCGCCGCAGCCGCGTTGCCGATGACATCGACGGGACTCGTCCAGATGCCGGACGGCCGGCTGCTCGCGCCTGAGTTCGCGCGCATCGTCGGACGGGGAGAGTTGGTGGTCGCGGTGCTCGGCGTCGACCAGCCGCCGTTCTTCGAAGAACGCGCCGGCCAGCTGACAGGCCTCGACATTACGCTCGCCGGCGACATCGCCAAAAAGCTCGGCGTAAAGGTGCGCTTCAATCGCGACGCGAAAACTTTCGATGACGTTGTGAGCCTTCTCGCTAAAGGCCAGGCAGATCTGGCCGTTAGTAAGTTGTCGCGGACGTTGCCGCGCGCGCAGGTGATCAGTTTCAGCACGCCTTACCTGAGCCTGAAGCGTTCGTTGCTGCTCAATCGCGTGAAATTCGCGCAGCTCGCGCATGGCCGGGGGGTGCCGGAAGTGATCCGTTCTTACGATGGCTCGATCGGCGTAGTCGCCAGTTCGTCGTACGCCAGTTATGTCATCACCAATTTTCCAAAGGCACAGGTGCACAGTTATCCGACCTGGGAGTCGGTGCTCCGCGCGCTGAACGCGGGCGAAGTAACGGCGGCTTATCGCGACGAGTTCGAGGTGAAGCGCGTGCTCAAGCTCGACCCGACCGCGTCGCTGCGGCTTCGTGTTGTCACGTTGCAGGATCTGGAAGACACGCTCGCGATCGGCGTGAACGTTTCCGAGCCGACGCTGCTCGCGTTCATCAACCAGTTCCTGGCGGAGCGCAATACCAAGTTCGATGTAAGCACGGTCCTGCAGGCCACCAACGACTGATGTGCACACCTATAAGCACACACATAAGCACCTACGCACACACGCAAGAGAGCACACCATGAATTCCAGCAGGATCTATGCATTCGTTCTGAACCCGTGGGTGGTGATCGGCAGCCTCGCGATCGGTGGCACACTTGGCCTGCTTTTGCACGTGGAAGCGCAGAAACTTGGCTTCATCGGCGACATCTATGTCGACTTGCTGAAGATGACGACCTTGCCGTTCATGATCTCGGCGGTCATCTTCAGTTTGCAGCGCCTGTTTCGCGACGGCGGCACCTCGCGCCTGCTGGTTCGGGTGGTGACGGTATTCCTGTGTGCCTCGGCGACCGTGGCGGTGGTTGGCGCGATCGTGTTGCTGGTGCTTCATCCCGGCAAGAACCTGTCGAGTGCGACGATGCAGACGTTCGGCCTGATGGTGGGCAGCGACAGCACGTCCAGCGACACCGTAATGAGCCTCTACGGCGCCGATGTCACGCAACCGTCGCTCAGTTTCTCCGACGTCCTGACGAGCCTCGTGCCGACCAACATCTTCGCGGCGCTCGCGAACGGTGACGCGCTCAAGGCGCTGGTGTTCGCGCTGCTGTTCGGTCTTGCGGTCGGACGTGTGCCCGAGCGCATTTCAGCCGGCCTCAGCCAGTCGCTGGAGACCGTCTATCACGCGTGTCAGAGATTGATGCACTGGCTCAGCTACCCGCTGCCGCTGATCCTGATTTGCATGAGCGCCGCCCAGCTCGGCAAGTCGGGCGTGGGACCGCTGCACGCGATGCTGCACTTCGTCATCGCATTTTTCGTCGCGTCCGTATTGTTGCTGCTGCTCGCGACCGCGATCATCTGGAAACGGTCGAGTCATAGTCTCGGCAAGACGCTGGACGAACTGCGCGCGCCGTTCGCACTCGCACTCGCGACCCGCAATAGCGCGGCATGCATGCCGAGCATGATCGAAAGCCTCGTCGACGGACTCGGTTTTGCCCGTTCACGCGTCGAGTTGCTGGTGCCGCTCACGATCTCGCTGCTGCGGGTCGGACCCATGGTCTATTACGTGTGCGCGACCCTCTTCATTGCCCAACTGTATGGGCACGCGCTTGGCATCGTCGAGCTCGCCACGGTGCTGCTTGCGTCGGTGCTGGCGGGTTTTGCGTCGGCGGGCATGACCGGGCTCGTCACGGTGTCGCTGGTGGGCATGACGTGCGCGTATCTGCGCCTGCCGTTCGAAGCCGCGTTCATCCTGTTCCTCGCAGTCGATCCGTTGTGCGACATGCTGCGCACGCTGATCCTCGTGATCGGCAACGCGGCCGCGGTGACGCTGATCTGTCCGCGGCCGTTGAAAATCTAGGACCATTGATGGCACTCATCGGAATTCTCGGCGGCATGGGTCCTCTCGCGACGGTCGACTTCATGGCCAAGGTCGTCCAGCTCACCGACGCCTCCTGCGATCAGCAGCATCTGCCGATGCTGGTCGCCAATCTGCCGCACGTCGCGGACCGCTCGCGCGCCATTCTCGGCGACGGCGAGGATTGTCTCGACGGTCTGCTGGAAGGGATCGATCTGCTGAACCGCAACGGCGTAGGACTCGTCACGATCCCGTGCAATTCGGCTCATCACTGGTATGCGCAGATGCTGGCGCGCAGTGACGCGCCGGTCCTGCATATCGCCGATGCCTGCGTCGCCGCGGTACCCGATTCGGTGCGGCGCGTGGCCGTGCTCGGCACCGGCGGCACGCTGGTGTCCGGCTTTTACCAAGCCGCGCTGGCCGCGCGCGGCATCGAGCCCGTGGTGCCCGACGCAGAGATGCAGCAAGAGATCGCCGCGTGTATCCATGAGGTCAAGGCTGGCGCACTCAAGCATGCCGCCGGGCATCTGGCATTGGTGCTCGACAAGCTGGCCGCACAGGACGTGCGCGTGGCGGTGATGGGCTGCACGGAAATTCCACTGGCCGCACGGCATCTGCCGGATTCACCGCTAGCATTGATCGACAGTTCCCTGGAGCTGGCGCGCGCCACGGTATCGTTCGCGGTCGCGCGCGGCTGGAACCGGCCGCAATGAAGACTTTGCAGACGCTCTCGCAAAGCACCCTGGGCTTGCTGCTGTGCCTCGCAGTGGGTGGCCTGTGCGGCGTGTTCGCCGCGCCGGCCGGCGCATTCGCGTATTTCGTCGGGGAACTGTATCTGTCGGTCGTCAACATGGCGGCCGTGCCTCTGCTGGTGGTGGCCACGTTCTTCGGGTTGCGCCAGGTGCTGGCGTTGCCGCGGCCAGCCGTGCGCACTGGCACCATCGTCGGTCTGGCTGTCGGGCTGGTCGTGCTGTGCGCGATCGGCGGCACGCTGGCCGGCGTGCTCATGATGCCGGGTCAGCATCTCTCCATTGCAGCGCACGAACAACTCGGTGGTCTCGTCCTCAAGAGTGCGAGCGATGCAGGAGAAGTGCGCGTCACATTGTTCGGCCAAGCGGCGCATGTTGCGTCGAGCGTGGCCGCCTATGGCGTGCATGATCTGTTTCCGGATAATTTCTACCGGGTGCTCGCCGAAGGCCGCTCGCTCGGCATCCTGACCGGCACGATCCTCTTCGGCATGGCGTTCGCCACGCTCTCACGCGACCAGTCGAACATGTTGAACAGCGTGTTCGAGGGCGTGTACAGGACGCTCGAAGTCATCATCGCTCATGCGAACCTGCTGATCCCTGTGCTGGCGTTCGGCATGGCCGCGCATCTCACCTCGCACACGGAGCGTGCCACGCTCAGCGCCATGGGCGGGTTCCTGCTGTGCTTCTTGCTCGTCACCTTGTTGCTTGGCGGCTTCGCACTGGCGATGATCACGGCGCGCAGCAGCCAGCCGCTGGGGCAAGTGATCAAAGGCCTGAAGGCGCCGCTGCTGGTCGGCCTGACGTCGGGAAGCGCGACGGCGCCGATCCCGCACACCATCGAGGCGATGAGCGCCGGGTTGGGGTTTAGCCGCGGTATTGTCGAACTCGTAGTGCCGTTCGGCTCAGTGTTCGTGCGGGCCGGCTCCGCACTCTACTTCGCGCTGGAGACTGTGTTCGTCGCGAATCTGTACGAGCGCCCGCTCGGTGCAGGCGATATCGCGCTGATCGCCGCCGCCGCCGCGTTGGCCTCATTCATCTCCGCCGGGCAGAACGGCGTGGCGACAGTCGGCTATACAGGCGTCGTGCTGTCGTTCCTGCATCTGCCGGTGGAAGCCGCCGGTGTGCTGTTCGTCACCATCGATCTTATTTGCGAAGGGCCGCGCAACGTGCTGAGCCTGTTATCGGTGTGCACGGTTATCGCGCTCGTATCGGCGGGATTGCCTTCCGAGCGGACCCAGTTTGCCGATGGACACCCGCATGGCGGCGCCCAGCTCGCGCAGGTGCTGCGCTTTGAGTTCACCCGCGCGCAGCTCATGCTCGCGGTAGGCTGCGTGGCCGTGGCGGCGTCGCTGATCGTATTGATGGGCATTGGAGTTGGAGCGAGATGACGAACTGGTTGATGAGCGATGGTGGGCGCCGCATGTCGCGCCGCGGCGCTCGCCTGTTGATGGCAATCGGCTGCGCGTGCGTGCTCGCGAGCTGCGGCATGCTGGGTTTGAGCGGAGAGAAAGCGTCGTGGTCGCAGGTCACGCTGACGGCCAGCGACGACATGAACAACAACAGCCCGTTGGCGGTAGACGTGGTGCTGGTGAGTGACGACACAATGCTCGCACGGATCGCCGAGTTGCCCGCTTCGAAATGGTTCGCGGGGCGCGCCGATCTGCTCAGTACGTTCCCGAAGAGCCTGCGCTATCGCAGCTGGGAGTTGGTGCCCGGCCAGCGGGTCGACCTGCCCGACGATGCGTTCAGCGGCCCGCGTGTCGTCGCGGCTTTTGTGTTTGCCAATTACCCGGACCCCGGAGCGCATCGCGTCCGGATTCAAAAGTTCAGCGGCCGCCTCGTCGTGCAGTTGGACAGCAATAGTTTTTCAGTCGCGGATACGAAATGA
>NZ_JAMFSB010000164.1 GCF_026225065.1 Paraburkholderia sp.
CGGCATTCTCGCTGCGATAGACGATCTGCACCGCCAATCCGTTCGGGATCTGTACCGGCTGGCGTTGACGGCCACCGTCACCACCGAAGCCGCCGCCGTTGCGGCCACCACCGCCACCGAAACCACCTCCGCCACCACCGCGCGCTGGCGCTGCGGCGGGCACCTGTGCCGCCTGCGGTTCATCAGCCCCGGCGCTATGCGCTTCCAGCACGCGACGCAGCGCAAGCGCGTCGGCGTTGCCATTCATCTGCACCTTGACCGCCTCTGCATAGCGGCAACGTGCACGGCCGAGGTCCATCACAGTCTCGACGGTGAAGCGGAGGCCGCCAGTGAATGCGTCGTTGCGCGCCTGGCCTTGCACCACCAGCAACTCGTCTTCCTTGAAGAGCTGCTTGTGCGCTTCGAATGTCTCATTGAAGACCGTCACTTCGCATTGACCCGTGCCGTCATCGAGCAGCGCGATCAACATCTTGCCGCGCTGGGTCATCTGCGTACGCATCGACGCGATCACGCCGGCGATCAGCTTGTCGCGCCCTTCCTTCAGCTCGCCGATCTTCTGGCGCGCGAAGCGGCGCACTTCGTCCTTGTAGGCGTCGAACAGGTGGCCCGACAGGTAGAAACCGAGCGCACCCTTCTCTTCCTGCAGCTTCTTCTTTTCCGCCCATTCGGGTTCGTCGACCAGTTCATGACCTTGCGACGGCGCGTCGCCCATGTCGAACAGGCCCGCCTGCATTGCATTGGCGCTGGCTTGATCGGCGGCTTCCATGGCCAGCGACACCGACGCGATCAACTGCGCGCGATTCGCATGCAGCGCGTCGAATGCCCCGGCGCGGATCAGCGCTTCCACCGTACGACGGTTGACGACCCGGCGGTCGATGCGGTTGCAGAAGTCGAACAGATCGATGAACGGCCCTTCTTCGCGCGCCCGCAGAATTTCTTCGATCGCATTTTGACCGCTGCCCTTGATTGCGCCCAGGCCGTAACGGATCGTCTTCGAGCGCTTGCCGTCGGCTTCCGCAACCGGCTCGAAGCGATACGCGGACAGATTGATGTCCGGCGGCAAAACGGCCATCTTGTTCGTGATGCAGTCTTCGAACAGGATCTTGACCTTGTCGGTATCGTCCATGGCGAGCGACATATTCGCTGCCATGAATTCGGCCGGATGGTGCGCCTTCAGCCACGCGGTGTGATACGCGAGCAGCGCATACGCAGCCGCGTGTGACTTGTTGAAGCCGTAGCCGGCGAACTTCTCCATCAAGTCGAAGATTTCGTCGGCTTTCTCGCCGGTCAGGCCATTCTTGGCCGCGCCGTCGCGAAACAACGCGCGGTGCTCGGCCATTTCCTCGGCCTTCTTCTTACCCATTGCGCGACGCAGCAAGTCAGCGCCACCGAGCGAGTAGCCACCGATGATCTGCGCCATCTGCATCACCTGCTCCTGATAGACCATGATGCCGTAGGTCTCTTTCAGGATGGGCTCGACGCGCGGGTCCGGATACTCCACCACTTCACGGCCGTGCTTACGGGCGCAGAAGCTCGGGATCAGGTCCATCGGGCCCGGACGGTAGAGCGCCACGAGCGCGATGATGTCTTCGAAGCGGTCGGGCTGCGCGTCTTTCAGCATGCCTTGCATGCCGCGGCTTTCCAGCTGGAACACGGCGACCGTGTTGGCCTTCTTGAGGATCGTGAACGAAGCCGGATCGTCCAGAGGCACTTGCGCGAGCGACCAGTCCTGCTTCGACGGATCGAGCCTGCGGATATAGCGCTCGGCCCAATCAAGGATCGTCAGCGTGGTGAGACCCAAAAAGTCGAACTTGACCAGGCCAACCGCTTCCACGTCGTCCTTGTCGTACTGGCTCACGACGCCGCTTTCGTCGCCCTGCGTGTAGAGCGGGCAGAAGTCAGTGAGCTTGCCGGGCGCGATCAGCACCCCGCCCGCATGCATGCCGACGTTACGCGTCAAGCCTTCCACGCGCTGCGCGAGTTCGATCAGCTGATGCACTTCGTCTTCGTTGTCGAAGCGCTCCTGCAGCAGCGGCTCTTCCTTCATCGCGTCGGCAATCGTGACGTGCTTGCCGGGTTTGACCGGAATCAGCTTGGCGATGCCATCGGTGAACATATAGCCGAGATCGAGCACGCGGCCGATATCGCGCACGGCGGCCTTTGCCGCCATCGTGCCGAAGGTAGCGATCTGCGATACCGCGTCTGCGCCGTACTTTTCCTTCACGTACTGGATGACGCGATCACGCCCGTGCTGACAGAAGTCGATGTCGAAGTCAGGCATCGACACCCGTTCCGGATTCAGGAAACGTTCGAACAGCAGGTTGTAGCGCAGCGGATCGAGGTCGGTCACACCGAGCGCATAGGCGACCAGCGAGCCTGCGCCTGAACCCCGGCCAGGCCCAACCGGCACGCCGTTGTTCTTGGCCCAGTTGATGAAGTCCGCCACGATCAGGAAGTAGCCTGGGAAGCCCATCTTGACGATCGTGCCGCACTCGAATTCGAGACGCTTGTAGTACGTCTCGCGCTGTGCCTCGCGATCGGCCTCGTTCGGGTATAACTGCTCGAGGCGCTTTTCCAGCCCCTCCTTCGAGAGGTGCACGAGGTAGTCGTCGAGCGACATGCCGTCTGGCGTCGGGAACAGCGGCAGCTTTGGCTTGCCGAGTTCGAGCGTCAGGTTGCAGCGGCGCGCAATCTCAACGGTGTTGGCAAGCGCCGACGGAATATCCGCGAACAATGCAGCCATTTCCTCTTGCGTGCGGAAATACTGCTCTGTCGTGAAGCGCTTCTGGCGACGCGGATTCGCGAGCATGTCGCCTTCCGAAATACACACGCGCGCTTCGTGCGCGGTGAAGTCGTCGGGCGTCATGAACTGCAGCGGATGGGTGGCGACTACCGGCAGCTTCAACGATGCCGCGAGCGTCACTGCCTGCTGCACGTAGGCGTCGCCGCCAGGCAGACCGCAGCGTTGCAACTCGATATAGAAACCGTTCGGAAAAACCTTGGCCCAGTGTTGCGCGTTGCGCCTCGCGGCCTCTTCGTTACCGGCCGCGAGCGCCATACCGATATCGCCTTGCTGCGCGCCGGACAGAGCGAGCAGCCCTTCACCGAGCCCGGTTTCGAGCCAGCCAGCCTCGACCTCGGCGCGACCGCGATACTGATTGGTAAGCCACGCCTTGGTGAGCAACTCGCACAGGTTCAGATAGCCGCGCTTGTCTTTAACCAGAAGCAGCAGGCGCGAGGGCTTGTCGCGGTCATCGGGATTGGTTATCCAGACGTCGCAGCCGGCGATGGGTTTGACCCCTTTGCCGCGGGCTTCCTTGTAGAAGCGGACGAGGCCGAAGGCGTTGCCGAGGTCGGTAAGCGCGAGCGCGCCCTGACCGTCTTTGGCCGCAGCCGCGACGATGTCGTCAAGGCGCACGATGCCATCGGCAATCGAGAATTCGGAGTGAACGCGGAGATGAACGAAGCGAGGATCTGACATGGGCGTTATTGTAACTCCACCCTTCCGAAGATTTGAGAGCAAACAGACGCGTTAGCCATCCGGCCAGGGGAGACAGCCGCTCGACCCAAGGCCACCGCGGCGCCAGCCGTTGACAAGCCCACGAGCCGCCGGCGCGGCACCAATTGCAGGGCATGAAACGCGATCTGCCCGGGACAATTCAGCCGCGCCTTGCGCTACCGCAACCCGATAGCCATCTGGCCGACTCGGGTAACCCGGCCGGTTGAGGGATAATACGGGTTTCGCCCAACTTGCCGTGGCCGCGCCACGCACGCGGCTCTCTGAGGCCGCACGTGCGTTTGGAGCGCCGCCGGGCCACTTTTTTACCGCTGGACCATCATGAGCATCGTCAATCTCGCCGCCTACCAATTTGAGACCCTCGAAGCGACTGCCGAGTGGCGCCCGCTCGTCACTGAGCGGTGCAACGCACTCGGCCTGCGCGGCACGATCCTGCTCGCGCCCGAGGGCATCAACCTGTTCGTCGCAGGCACGCAGGAAGCGGCGCAGGGATTTATCGACTACATCCGCCACGACCCGCTGTTCGAGGGCAAGTTTGCGAACCTGCAGTTCAAGGAGAGCCTGTCGGAGAAGCAACCGTTCCGCCGCATGCTGGTGAAACTGAAGCGCGAGATCATCACCATGAAGAAGCCGGCAATCCGGCCGGAACTGGGCCGCGCGCCGTTCGTGGATGCACCGACGCTGAAGGCCTGGCTCGACCGCGGCCATGACGACGAAGGCCGCCCGGTCGTGATGCTGGACACGCGCAACGCGTTCGAAGCGGACGTCGGCACATTCGACGACGCACTTGACTATCGCATCAACAAATTCAGCGAGTTTCCGGCGGTGATCGAGCAGAACCGCGCGGACCTGGAAGGCAAGACGGTGGTGTCCTTCTGCACCGGTGGGATTCGTTGCGAGAAGGCGGCGATCCACATGAAGGAAGTAGGTATCGAGAATGTGTACCAGCTCGAGGGCGGCATCCTGAAGTATTTCGAAGAAGTGGGCGGCGCGCATTACCACGGCGAGTGTTTCGTGTTTGACTACCGCACGGCGCTGGACCCCGAGCTGAAACCGACAGCGACGGCACAATGCTTTGGCTGCCGCGCAGTGGTGAGTCCGGAGGCTCAACAGTCGCCGCTGTACGTCCCGGGCAAGACGTGTCCCGAATGCCATCCGGATCGAAACGCCGTGCGTGCGGCCTGACAGTCGCGGCGGCAACGGGCAGGCAGCGGGACACGCGCGAAAACGGCACTGGATCGAGAACCAGAACATGAATTACCGCGGCCGTTTTGCCCCCTCTCCCACTGGGCCATTGCATTTTGGTTCGCTCGTGGGCGCTCTTGCGAGCTGGCTGGATGCGCGCGCGCACGATGGCGTGTGGCTGGTGCGAATCGAGGACATCGACGGACCGCGCACGGTACCAGGCGCGGCCGAGGACATCCTGACGACGCTCGACCGGTTCGGCCTGCATGCGGACGAACCGCCCATCTGGCAAAGCGAGCGCACAGCACGCTACCAGCAGGCGCTGGACCAATTGCTGGCCGCCGGTCTTGTGTATCCATGCGGCTGCACACGCAAAGAGATCAGCGATTCTCTGCTGAACGTCCACGCCCGCAACACCACACTCGCCTACCCTGGCACATGCCGCAACGGCCTGCACGGCAAACCCGCCCGCGCGTGGCGGCTGCGCGTGCCGGATGGGGATGACGAAAAGAATGCGGGAGAAGACGCGGCGGGAAGCGCCGCAGGACGAACTGAAAGAGGCTCTGCGACGATCGCATTCGACGACCGCTGGCAGGGCTTTCAGACGCAGAATCTGGCGACTGAAGTAGGCGACTTCGTATTGCGACGCGCGGATGACCAGTGGGCATATCAACTGGCGGTGGTAGTAGACGACGCTGACGCGGGAATTACGCACATCGTCAGAGGCGCAGACTTGTTGGATTCGACGGCGCGACAAATCTATCTGCAGCGTTGCCTGGGCATACCGGCACCGTCCTACCTGCACATCCCTGTAGTCACAAACAGCGAAGGCGATAAATTAAGCAAGCAAACCGGCGCGACAGCGTTGGACACCAGCCATCCGTTGGACGCGCTTTACGCGGCGGCGGCGCATCTAGAGCTGCATATGAGCAACGAGCGCCACGAATCGCTGGGAGCGTTCTATGACGCAGCAACATCTGCATGGGCGAGGCGAATCGAATCGATGGGTAGGACGAGAACGCGCTAGTACTGCGGCCCAACCCAACGGCGAGGTGCCGCCCCGCACGGGGGCAACGCCAGCAAACCACTAAAAATTCAAGGAAAGGCCAACGCCCGAGGAGCAACAACCAACCCGCAGCGCGAAAAAGGCAAAAACAAACCCTTACGACGAAGTCGTCCGCCGCGGCATCCCAAACCCACCCAACAGCGCAGCCAACGGCTGCTTCGAAACCGGCTTCTGCGCAGCAGCAACCTCATCCGCCTCATCAATCTTCCGGCTAGCCGAAGGCGAAGGCTCATATGGCTTGGAAAAGAAATCATCGACAGGCTGTTGCCGATGATGATGGGGCCGCTCAAACGAAGAAGACCCTGCACCTGCGCCCGGCGCCCCAGCCCGGCGGCGCGCACCGCCGCGATCATCCCGCTCACGCCGCGGCGCCCGCTCCTCATGATGATGCCGCGCAGGCACCTCAACAGTAAGCCGCTGCACATCAAGCGGCCGCTTGATCAACTTCTCAATATCAGCAAGCTGCTTGCGCTCATTGGGGCTACACAAAGAAAGCGCATCCCCCGAAGCCCCGGCACGCCCCGTGCGCCCGATCCGATGCACATAATCTTCGGCATTAAACGGCAGATCGAAGTTAATCACAGCCGGCAGCTCGACAATATCAAGCCCACGCGCGGCAACATCAGTAGCAACCAGCGCCTCAATCTCACCGCGCTTGAACGCTTCCAAAGCCTGCATCCGCTCATTCTGCGTGCGATCGCCGTGAATCGCCGTAGCCACGACCCCGTCACGCTCGAGATTGCGCGCAAGACGGCTAGCCCCAATCTTGCTGTTGCAAAACACAAGAACCTGCTTAAGACCGCGCTCACGAATCAGTTGCACTACCGCACCAGTCTTATCCCCTTCGGCCACTTCATAAACCGTCTGGGTAACATTTGTAGCCGTCGAATTGCTACGCGCCACTTCGATAGTCTGAGGATTCCGCAAATACGTCGCCGCCAGCTTCTTGATCTCACCCGAGAACGTCGCCGAAAACAGCAGCGTCTGACGTTCCTTCGGCAGCAGATTCAGAATGCGCTGCAAATCCGGCAAGAAGCCCATATCGAGCATCCGGTCGGCTTCGTCCAGCACCAACATCTGCACCTGACCCAGGTTGGCCGTCTTCTGCTGCACGTGATCGAGCAGACGCCCAGGCGTGGCGATCAGAATCTCGACGCCGCGGCGCAGCTGATCGGACTGCGGGTTCATATCCACACCACCGAACACCACCGCGCTGCGCAGCGCCGTATGCTTGGCGTACGCGTGCACGTTGGCGGCCACCTGGTCGGCTAGCTCGCGAGTCGGCGTAAGAATCAAGGCGCGCACCGGGTGGCGGGCCGGCGACGCGCTGGTGCTCGCATGCTGCAGCAGACGCTGGATGATCGGCAGCGAAAAACTCGCGGTCTTGCCGGTGCCGGTTTGCGCGGCGCCCATCACGTCGCGACCCGACAGGACGACGGGAATCGCCTGCTCCTGGATCGGTGTAGGCGTCGTGTAGCCCTGCTCCACAATGGCTTTCAGGATGTCGGGCGCGAGGCCAAACTGGTCAAAGGTCGCGGTAGCGGGGGTGACGGCTATGTCGGACATGGTGGCTTTCGCTAAAAATGCGCCTGCGCGGGGGGCGCGGCAGCGGCCGGGGCCGCGAAGGGCATCAGGATGAAGCGGAGCCACGGCGTGCCGCACGAGACCCGATGTAGACAGGGAAGGATGCAGCCGGCTCCGGCCGACGGAAACACCCGCCGGAAAGGCCGGTATTGTAGCACTTCAGCAAAAACACTCATGGCGCATGCGCCCGCTTTCTGCTCGCACCCCGGAAAGCGGAGCGGAAGAGCGTCGGGAACGGCTACAAGCCCGCACAGACTAGGGTACGCAGGCGACAGTCCTGTGACAGCCCGTCGAGCGGGAGCGGACTGCGGCAAAAGCCCCGCAAACGTATGACAAATGTAAGCCGGAAGGGGCCGCGCCGCCATCCCTACGCGCCCCTCCACAGCGACTCTCACCACCCGATCACCACGTCTCGCGCATCACCATAAGCCGCAGTTCGGTCATATCCTCGATCGCGTAGCGCACACCCTCACGCCCGAGCCCGGAATCCTTGACACCGCCGTACGGCATGTTGTCCACCCGGAACGACGGCACGTCGTTGATCACGACGCCACCCACGTCCAGACGGTCCCACGCCTGGTGCGCATGGGCGAGCGAATCGGTAAATATCCCGGCCTGCAGGCCGAAGTCGCTATCGTTGACGGTCGTGAGCGCCGCATCGAAATCGTCGAAGCGCTCCAGAATCGCCACCGGGCCGAACGCCTCCTTGCGATAGAGGTCGGAATCGCGCTTCACGTCTTCGAGTAGCGTCGCCTCGAACATCGCGCCTTCCACCTTACCGCCGGCCGCGATCTTGGCGCCGTCCAGCACCGCGCTCTCCATCCAGCCGGCGAGGCGCTTCGACTCCGACTCTGAAATCATCGGCCCGACGAACGTCTTCTCGTTCTTCGGATCGCCCATGATCAACGAGCGCGTCTTCGCAATCAGCTTCTCGCGCAGCGCATCGTAAATACTGGAATGCACCAGAATCCGCTGTACGCCAATACAGCTTTGTCCCGACTGATAGAACGCGCCGAACGCGAGCCGGTCGACCACGTAATCGAGCTTGCCGCCCTGATCGCCGTCGACGATCGCCGCCGCGTTGCCGCCCAGCTCCAGAATCACCTTCTTCTTGCCAGCCTTGCGCTTCAGCTCCCAGCCCACGGCGGGCGAACCGGTGAAGGACAGCAGCTTGAAGCGCTCGTCGGTGGTGAACAGGTCAGCGCCATCGCGATGCGCCGGCAGAATCGAAAACGCGCCCTTAGGCAAATCCGTTTCCGCGAGAATCTCGCCCATGATCAGCGCCCCGACCGGTGTGCGGCTGGCCGGCTTTAGCACGAACGGCACGCCCGCGGCCAGCGCCGGCGCCACTTTGTGCGCGGTCAGGTTGAGCGGGAAATTGAACGGCGAGATAAACGAGCACGGGCCGATCGGCACACGCTTCACATAGCCGTGATAGCCCTTCGCGCGCGGCGAAATCTCCAGATTGATGATTTCGCCGTCGATGCGCACGGCTTCTTCCGCGGCGACCTTGAACGTATCGATCAACCGCGTGACTTCGCCGCGCGAATCGTTGATCGGCTTGCCGGCTTCGATACACAGCGCCATCGCCAGTTCGTCGTAGCGCTCGCGGAAACGGCTCACGCAGTGTTCGAGCACCGCCTGGCGCTTGAACGGCGGGAACGCGCGCAGCGCGGGCATCGCCTCCACGGCGAGACCGATAGCCTTGTCGATCGCCGCAGCGTCGGCCATAGCGACGCGCGTGGCGACCTCGCCACTGAATTTGTCCGTGACTTCGAGATCGGTATTGGCTGCAACCGCAACATTCGCCAGGTAGTACGGGTAAGTCTTTTTCAACATGACACGTTCTCCTTGATGCGATCAGGTCCACGCCTGTTCGAGCGGGGCATGTAGCAAACGCAGCTACGCAGCAAACCGCATGCCCCGCTTGCGCTCAGAGTTGCGCGCTCAGACGCTTGATCTCCCGGTTCAGCACCCGCTCGTTATCGGAATAGTCGATGGGCAGGTCGATCACATGCACGCCCGGCGTCGTAAAGCATTCGCGCAACAACGGCGCGAACTCGTCCGCCGACGAAATGCGATGCCCCTTGGCCCCATAGCTCTCGGCGTAGGCCACGAAATCGGGGTTCCGCAGCGTCATCCCGTAGTCGGGGAAATTCATGTTCTCCTGCTTCCAGCGGATCATCCCGAATGCATCGTCGCGCAGGATCAGCACCACCAGATCGAGCTTCAGACGCACCGCTGTCTCGAGCTCCTGCGAGTTCATCATGAAGCCGCCGTCGCCGCACACGGCCATCACCTTGCGATCCGGGTGCACGATCTTGGTCGCAATCGCCGACGGCAGCCCCGCGCCCATCGAGGCGAGCGCGTTGTCGAGCAGCAGCGAATTCGGCTCGTGGGCGCGGTAGTAACGCGCGAACCAGATCTTGTACATGCCGTTGTCCAGACACACGATGCCGTCGACCGGCGTCGTCTCGTAGACATCGTGGACGATCCGCACCGGGTACATCGGGAAACGGCTGTCGTTCTGACCTTTGGCCAGATGCTCCTCGAAGTGCTGCTTGATCTCCTTGAAGCGCGCAAAGTCCCAATGCTCCTGACGCTCCTTCAGGCTTTCCTTCAGTTGCCACACCGCGTTGGCGATATCGCCCACCACTTCAATCTGCGGGAAATACACCGGATCGACTTCGGCGCCGAGAAAGTTCACGTGAATCACGGTCTTCTCGTGCGAATCGGTGCCGCGCATGAAGAACGGCGGCTTCTCGATCACGTCGTGGCCCACGTTGATGATGCAGTCCGCGTGGTCGATGGCGCGGTGCACGAAATCGCCGTCCGAGAGCGTGGCGTTACCGAGCCACATGGGATGCGATTCGTCGATCACGCCCTTGCCCATCTGCGTCGTGAAAAACGGAATGCCTGTCTGGTCGACGAACTCGCGCAGCATCTTGGTGGTGGTCTTGCGATTACCGCCCGCGCCGATCATCAGCAGCGGATGCTTGGCGCTCGTAATCGCCTCGACCGCCCGCGCGACCGCCTTCTCTTCCGCAACCGGACGGCGGCTGAAGCTCTTGGGAATGGGCTTGCCGTCGCCCTCTTCGTCCGCAACGTCCTCAGGCAACTCCAGATGCGTCGCGCCGGGGCGCTCTTCCTCGGCCTGACGGAACGCCTCCCGCACCAGCGCCGGGATATTGCCGATCGAGACAATCTGCCGTGTGTACTTGGTGAGTGGCTCCATCATCCGCACCACGTCGACAATCTGAAAATGCCCCTGCTTGCTGGTCTTGATCGGCTTCTGTCCGGTGACCATCAGCATCGGCATCGCGCCTAGCTGCGCATACGCCGCCGCCGTGACGAAGTTGGTGGCGCCCGGCCCGAGTGTCGACAGACAGACGCCGGTACGCCCCGTCAGACGCCCGTATGTCGCAGCCATGAAACCGGCCGCCTGCTCGTGGCGGGTGAGAATCAGCTTGATTTTGGAGCGGCGCAACGACTCGAGGAGATCGAGATTTTCTTCCCCTGGGATGCCGAAGATATATTCGACACCTTCGGCTTCCAGCGACTTCACGAACAGATCCGATGCTTTCATTGAGAGTCTCGCTTGACGAACGAGCGCGGACGGCACGCCCACGCAGTGGGATCCGGGAACGGGTGATCGAAGACGATGACAGGCGCGGCCACGCGGAAACCGGTGGGCGCGTCGAACAGCTTACTACCTGAGAGAAAAATCTGCGCGCAGATGGGCGCGGGCTCGGGGTGATGCGGCCTGACGGTC
Source organism: Paraburkholderia sp. (assembly GCF_026225065.1). Classification (GTDB taxonomy): domain Bacteria; phylum Pseudomonadota; class Gammaproteobacteria; order Burkholderiales; family Burkholderiaceae; genus Paraburkholderia. The sequence goes on from NZ_JAMFSB010000164.1 coordinate 11,125, forward strand.
AGGCTGTCGGGCTCTAGCGCACGATCGTCACGCAGTCCGACAGAATCGGCGGCGCGTTCTCGCCCGCCGTCGCATCGTACAGATCGGCGCGCGGGCCCTTGGTCCACCAGGTATAGCTGCCGGCCTGGTATTTCGCACCAGAACCCGAGAGCGTGTTGACGAACAGCATCGACTGGCCTTTGACGGGTACGAGCGCGAAGCTCTGCCCATTCACTGCGTTCCAGTAGGTAACCTGGAGGATTTTGCCGGTAGCGCAGGTGTATTTGTGGGTCTGCGGGTTTTTCGGCTGAATCTGAGAGAGACTCAACGGCGCCGCCGAGACCGTAGCGATCGACCCCGCCATACCCAGGAGCCCAGCCAGCGCTCCCACTGCCGCAACGAGCCATTTCCTCATTGGATTCCTCTCCTGGCTGTTAGCCGTCTGGAAGGGTTGCCGTTCAGGGATCGATGACATCGGCGCACGCGTCGGTCGGCGCCGCCGCGACGTGGCCGACCACCGGCACGATTTTCAATCCGGCAGAAGCGACGCGGCACGGCGCGGCGGCGAGACCGCAACCTGCCAACCCCGCGCACAGCGCTACCAGCACGCCCAGCGCGCCGAGGCGGCCCATCCGGCGAAGCCGCTCAATCTTGCGGGTGTCTGACTTCATGGGTACTGCTCCTGCCTTCAATACTTCAACTACATGCGCGCCTGCGGGATGCGTGGCGTGCTAGTCACTGCGGCTCACTGCGACAGGTAAGGCGCGTCCCTGCTTACTTCGCCGACACCGGATGCACCGCGGCGGCGGCCTGCTTCGCCCGTGCCCGGGCTTCGTCGGTATTCGCGCCGGTGGCAAGCGCCACACCCATACGCCGCTTGACGAAGCTCTCAGGCTTCCCGAACAGCCGCAGATCGGCATCGGGCACGGCCAGCGCCGCAGCGACGCCTTCGAACGCGATGCCGGTTTCATCCAGGCCGCCGTAGATAACGGCCGATGCGCCTGGCGCACGCAGCGACGTATCGACCGGCAAACCGAGGATCGCCCGCGCATGCAGTTCGAACTCGGAGAGACGTTGCGAGCACAGCGTAACGAGTCCGGTGTCATGCGGACGCGGACTCACTTCCGAAAACCATACGTCATCGCCACGCACGAAAAGTTCCACGCCGAACAGGCCACGGCCGCCGAGCGCCTCGGTAACCTTGTGGGCGATCTCGCGAGAACGCTCAAGCGCGACCGGGCTCATTGGCTGCGGCTGCCAGGATTCGACATAGTCGCCCGCGACCTGCACATGGCCGATCGGATCGCAAAAATACGTGCTCGTCGTGCCCGTTGCCGGATCGATAGCGCGCACCGTCAACTGGGTGATTTCGTACTCGAAGTCGATAAAGCCTTCGACGATCACGCGCCCATGATTGACGCGGCCGCCGGCCATCGCGTACTGCCATGCCGGTTCGACATCGGCGTCGCTCTTCAGCACCGACTGGCCCTTGCCCGACGACGACATCACCGGCTTCACGACGCACGGGTAGCCGACTTTCGCGATCCCCGCCTTCAGTTCCTCGAGCGAGTCCGCAAACGCGTACGGCGAAGTCGGCAAGCCGAGTTCTTCGGCCGCGAGACGCCGGATGCCTTCACGGTTCATCGTCAGTTGCGTTGCGCGCGCGGTGGGAATCACTTCGGCGAGACCGTCGGACTCGATGGCAGCGAGCGCGTCGGTGTCGATGGCTTCGATTTCCGGCACGATCAGATGCGGCCGCTCCTGTTCGACCAGCGCGCGCAATGCGGCACGGTCGGTCATGTCGATCACATGGGCGCGATGCGCGACCTGATGACCCGGAGCGTTCGGATAACGGTCCACCGCGATCACTTCAACGCCAAGGCGCTGTAACGCGATGATCACTTCCTTGCCCAGCTCACCCGCGCCGAGCAGCATCACGCGCGTCGCCGAGTTCGAAAGCGGGGTGCCGATCCGTTGGCCGATCTGCATGGGGTCTCCAGAAAAATGTCGGATGAGATGGAATGGGTGGATCAGCAATGTTAACATGCGCAACCTCTGCACCGGGCGCGCAGCGACGAGCGCTCGCGCGCGGCATCCTGAGTTCGTTACCCTTACGCCTTTGCCAGTTTGAAGAGGACCGACGCCATGATCAAAACGTCTTCAGCGCGACGTGTTGCGCGTCTCGTTGCCGCGCTGCCCGCACCGCTTTTCGCCGCGCTGGGCGTTGCCACCCTGTTGGCCGCCTGCTCGATGCCCACGCATCCGGATTCCAAGGCTCCGCCGCCCGACCCGTTCAACCCGGCGGCGACGCAGTTGCTCGACGACACCTCATGGGATCTCACCGGCTGGAAGCAGGCGGACGGCACGATGCGCGCCGTCCCGGGTGCCGACAGCGGGGCGCCGATCACCCTCACGCTGTCGACCGCCACCGGCCTGCGGCGCGCCAGCGGGTTCTCCGGTTGTAACCGCTATACGGGCACCTACGGACTGAAGGACGGCAAGGTGAGCTTCGGGCCGCTCGCCGGAACGCGGATGGCGTGCTCGACGCCCGGCGGCCAGATTGAAGGCGACTACCTCGACGCGCTGGCGCACATCGACCATACCGGCGTGCAGATGCGCGCGCCGCAGGAAATGCAATTGATCCTCGAAGACGGCGACAAGCTGACTTTCGCACGGCGCGACGGTAAATGAGGCTGTCTTCGAAGCGTTACGCTTCCCCGGTTAAACTCGATGGGTTGCGTCTTCGCGGATCCATTATTCGTTGATGTCTAGCATGCACACGGTAGTTTTCGGCTGGTTCGGCGCGTCGGCCGTCTGGTTCATCCCTCTCTTGCTGCGTCTCGCGAAGTCTGTGCTGCCAGGCGGCGCCGGCCTGCGCGGGCCCGGCACGATCCGGCTCTGGCTCGGCTTTGTCGGCGTGTTCGCGGCAAGCGCCACGCTGGAAGCCTTGCTGCCCGGCACGGTGGGCACGGACGGCTTCGGGCATGCCCTGGCGGCGGGTTTCGGCCGCCTGCTCGGCCACATTGGCACGCCGCTCGTCATGCTTGGGGTGCTGGTTCTCAGCCTGCCGTGGCTGATCGGTTTTCGCTGGAGCCGCGTCGCGCGGTGGGCGGACGGTGCATTTGGCCTCGGCCTCGGCTTGAACCGCGGGCTCGCCAAACGCGACGAGGACGCGCGTCGGCGCAGCAGCGTCGACGACACGCTGCCCGCTTATGCATCGACGCCGGCCAATCCGATGGCACCGAAGACCAAGGGGCGCTACGCCCGGCCGACCGTGTGGCGGCCGTCGGCAGGCGCACGCGGTGCGGCTGCGGGGACGGGCGCGGCAGCGGGTGCCGTCGTGGGAGCGAAGGATGCGCTAGCGGGGGAGGCGCGCGCAAACGCGGCCTCTGGTGGGGCAGCGCGGCAAGCGAGGAACACGGGCCAGCGTGGTCAGGCGGCGCCGGCTGATAGCGCTGGTGCGACACGCGTCGGCACACCGGGTAGACAAGCTGGCGCTCGGACCGCGGCGACCGAACCTGTCGCGCCAGCCGGATGGCTGCGCGAGCCAGGCAATGCGGTGCGCAGTGCGGCACCGGTTCGGAGTGGGGTTGCGGCGGCACCCGCAGCTGGTGCTGGTGCAACAACGAGCGTCCCGAGGACGTTCGACGCCAGCCGGACCATACCTGACGCAGCAAGCGGATCAAGGCCGAGCCCGAACCGCTCGCCGTCGATACAGCCCTTCACGACACCCGTGCGCACCAGCGCGCCGCCGCTGGTGCCGCGCAATGCAACGCCAGCCGCCCCCATCCAAACGCCGCCGCCAGTAGCCGGCGCAGCCCCCACACCGCAGCATCCGGTTGCTTCCGGCGCGCGCGCGCCGAGCGCACCAAGTTTTTCCCGGCCTGCGGCGACGACGGAGCACGTCACGCCGCCCGCCAGCGTGCAGGAAACGCTGCGCAGCATCGAAGAGAATGCGGCACGCTGGACAACGATCGCAGGCGTAAGTCTCGCCCGACGCAGCGGCGCAGAAACCGTCAGCATCAGCAGCGACGCTGACACGCCCCTCGACGAGCCTGCGGTTAATCCGACGGCAGCATCGAAGGCACCCCCTGTCGACACGCCCATCACGCGGCCCAATAGGGAAGCTGCTGTGAGCGTACCGGCCACGACGTCCCTAGAGCCTGCCGCACCCGTGGACATATCGATGACGGTACAGGTGTCCGCTCCGCTTGAAGTGCAACCGCACGCGCCAGCCTCGGCATTTATCGAAGCCGTCCCGCACGACCACCACAGCATCGTGGCGACGCCACCAGCAAACGTCGACCACCCAGGCGCGGCAAGCGCGACACGCACGCCGACCGCCGACGTCGTCATCGACAAGCCGCTGGCGCCCTGGGAGACGGAAGTTGACACCGACGCGGACCATCGCTCCGAGACGTCGAGTGCGCCTGAACACGTCGTACCCGAACCGGCACCGGCCCCCGTTCCGTCGAACGTGGTCCGCTTCCCTGGCTTTGCCGCAACAAGCGTCGGGAGAATCGCGAGCGGCGCATCGCACGGTAGCCAGACACCATTCGATGCCACCGCCGACGACTTCGAAGACACCCCCTTCGATCACGGCACCACGCCAGGCATTCCCCCGGATATCAGCGAAACCGAAAGCGAAGATGACGGCGAAGGCCAATCCGACACCCCAATCGCCTCAGCCTCAGCCGCGGCCTCGTTCACGCCGCCACGCAGCGAACCGGCCAACGAACCCGTCGCGCCCCGGCCTCCGGTGAGCGGCCATGCGCCAGCCGTATTCGAATTCCACGCCCCGGCCGCGTCGCGCGTCGAACTGCCGACCCTCGACCTGCTCGCCCGCGCCGACACCGATGTCGAACCCGTCTCCGAACAAAAGCTCGCCGAAACCGGTCTGCTGATCGAACAGCGTCTACAGGAATTCAAGGTGCCGGTAACCGTAGTCGGCGCGTCGGCCGGCCCGGTGATCACGCGCTTCGAAGTCGAGCCCGCGCTCGGCGTGCGCGGCAGCCAGATCGTCGGCCTGATGAAGGATCTGTCGCGCGGCCTCGGGCTCACTTCGATCCGCGTAGTCGAAACGATCCCCGGCAAAACCTGCATGGGTCTTGAACTACCGAACGCGAAACGCCAGACCATCCGGCTGTCGGAAATCCTCGAAGCCAACGTCTACCAGCACTCGCATTCGATGCTCACGCTCGCGATGGGCAAAGACATCACCGGCCATCCGGTGGTCGCCGATCTGGCAAAAGCGCCGCATATGCTGGTGGCCGGCACGACCGGTTCGGGCAAGTCGGTGGCGATCAACGCGATGATCGTGTCGCTGCTCTACAAGGCCACGCCCGAAGACGTGCGGCTCATCATGATCGACCCGAAGATGCTCGAGCTGTCGGTCTACGAAGGCATTCCGCATCTGCTTGCGCCGGTCGTCACGGACATGAAACTCGCCGCCAACGCGCTCAACTGGTGCGTCGGCGAAATGGAAAAGCGCTACCGGCTGATGTCGGCCGTCGGCGTGCGCAACCTCGCGGGCTTCAATCAGAAAATCCGCGATGCTAAAGCCAATGGCAAGAAGCTCGGCAACCCGTTCTCGCTGACGCCCGAAGCGCCCGAGCCGCTCGCGGCGCTACCGCTGATCGTGGTCGTGATCGACGAGTTGGCCGACCTGATGATGGTGGCCGGCAAGAAGATCGAAGAACTGATCGCCCGCCTCGCGCAAAAGGCGCGAGCCGCTGGCATCCATTTGATCCTCGCGACGCAGCGTCCCTCGGTCGATGTGATCACCGGTCTCATCAAGGCGAACATCCCGACCCGGGTCGCTTTCCAGGTGTCGTCGAAGATCGACTCACGGACGATTCTCGACCAGATGGGCGCCGAGTCGCTGCTCGGTCAGGGCGACATGCTGTTCCTGCCGCCGGGCACCGGCTATCCGCAGCGCGTACACGGCGCGTTCGTCGCCGATGAGGAAGTGCACCGGATCGTCGAGTACCTGAAGCAGTTCGGCGAGCCGCAATACGAGGAAGGGATTCTCGACGGCCCCACCTCCGACGGCGCCACTCAGGACCTGTTCGGCGACGTGCCCGATGCCGAAGCCGACCCGCTCTACGACGAAGCGGTCGCCTTCGTGGTGCGCACGCGGCGCGCCTCGATCTCGTCGGTGCAGCGCCAGTTGCGCATCGGCTATAACCGCGCGGCACGGCTGGTGGAACAGATGGAGGCAGCGGGCCTCGTGTCGTCGATGGGCATCAACGGCAGCCGCGAAGTACTCGCGCCGGGACCCGCCGAGTAAGCAAAACTTACGACGGCGATACCAGCTTGAAATCAACCGGCGAGCCGATGTCGATGCGCTTGGGATTCGCCTCGAGCAAGCCAGTCTGCTGGTCGCGCCTGAACACGTAAGCGGTATCGCTGTTCTGATTGCCGACGATCAACCAGTTGCCGGTCGGATCAATGGCAAACTCGCGCGGCGATTTACCCAGGCTCGACTGGCGTCCCACCAGTTTCAAGTGACCGTTGGCTGGATCCACCGCGAAGATCACGATCTCGTTCGCGTCGCCGCGGTTCGTCGCGTAGAGGAAATGTCCATCCGGCGACAGATGGATCGCGGATCCTCCCACCTGCCCTTTGAAGCCGTGCTCGGTGAGCGGCGACACCTGCAGCAGCGTCAGCCTGCCGTTGTCGTAGCGGAACGTGGTGACCGTCGCCGCCAGTTCGCTCGTCAGATACGCGTATTTGCCGTCCGGCCCAAACACCAGATGACGCGGACCGCTGCCGGCTTTCACATCCGTATAGCGCCACTCGGTGGGTCCGAAGAGCCCCCGGCTGCCATCGGGCGTGTAGCGATACGAGTACAGCTTGTCCGCGCCGAGGTCCTGGGCGAACAGATACTGGCCATCCGGCGAGAACACCGTGGAGTGCACATGCGAGTTGTCCTGGCGCCCCTTCACCGGCCCACCGCCCTCATGATGCACGGTCAACACCGCTTGCCCCACCTGGCCATCCCCCTGCAGCGGGAACACTGCGAAGCTGCCGCCGGGGTCTGCCGCCACCGAATAGTTCGCCGTCAGCAGATACTTGCCGTCCGGCGAGATCTTCAGATAGCACGGATCATTGCCCTCCGACGACACCTTGTTGAGGAACGTCAGTTGCCCGCTCGCCGGATCGAAACCGAATGCGCTGATGCCGCCGCGTTGCGAGGCCGGGCCGTTGTCGCCTGGCAGTTCGTTGACCGAATACACATGACGGCGGTCGCTGCTCACGACCAGATACGATGGGTTGACCGTCTTCGCGACCGACACAGGAGTCGCATCGCCCGTCTTCGTATCGAACCGGTAGACGTAAATTCCTTCGCTCTTGCCGCCCGTGTAGGTGCCGACGATCATGTCGTAGACACCGTCGGCCGGTGCGGGTCCGGCATCCTGCGCGAACGCCTGTGAAGCGACAATCGAAACCATAAGCACGAAACCTTTTATTATCGAACGGGCAGACCGGGACGATGGCGCGCATGAGGCCTTCCTGGCAGGCTGAAATAACGATTGATGCGCAACGCTTGCAGCGGCTTTGGCACTACGATGCATGTCGACCTCCTGGACATCGGGTTATCAGATTTTGATCGTGTCACTGGTCTGCCACGCGGTCTGGAACACCGGGTGCAGGGACGCCCGGTTCCAGGTGTTTTTGTTGTCGGGCCAAGTATAGAAGATAGAAGCAAAGCGTCGAGCCGGATCGCGCAGCCCACGGGCCCCGCTCCGGTGCTGGCGGGTGGCGCATCCTGCCGCCCGATGAGAATCCCCTCTTACACCTGTCTCATCCACCCGGAGTCATCATGAACGTCACCTTCAGCCTGGGCCCGCTTGTTTCGCTGATCGCCGGTGTCCTGATTCTTGTCATGCCGCGCCTCC
>NZ_JAMFSB010000016.1 GCF_026225065.1 Paraburkholderia sp.
AGTAGCGCCGCGTTATTGGCAATACCCGGAAACGCTCGACGAGCTTTACGTAAGTACCTCGGCGGGAACACCGAGCGGCACGCAGTCCACCAATGCGGTGGCAGGAACGGTGACGACGGCAGCAAGCGCGGCGGGTTCCAGTTCGGGAGGAGGTGGCTCGTCGAACCCCGCGACGACCGCCGCCGGTACCGGCCCAACGGCAACCGCGGGCGGCACGACCACGCCGACCCAACCACCTCCGCCCTCCACCACGCCGACTTTCGGTATCCAGTCCACTGCGGCAGCGGCGTTGGCCTCGGCCGCCAGCAGCGCCGGCACGTCGACCACGATCAGCGGCTCGCCTTCGATACCCGCGGCCACGCCCTTCGCTTTGGCCGGTGCCGGGTCAGGGGGCGGAGGCACGTCGTCCGGCGGCGGTTCTGCCAGTTCGAGCAGTTCCAGCAGCACCTCGAGCAGCGCGACCAACGCAGCCGCCATCGCGGCCGACTCGGCACGCAACCTCGCCATCAATTCGCTGGCAGCAAGCGGTCACTCGAGCGCATCCGCAGGCACTTCGGTCAGCACCGCGCAGGAGACCATGATTCCGTTCAGCACGTTTGCGCGATGGGATCCGGGTCATACGCCGCTAGGCGTCAATCACCAGGGCGATTTTGTCGCCACCACGATTTCGTTCAACCTGCCGCCGGGCGAGCCGCTCTCCACGGCCGTCACCGCGATCGACCGGACCATGGCGGAGATTCGCATGCCGGGCACGATTCACGGCGGTTTTCAGGGCACGGCGCGCACCTTCCAGCAATCGCTCTCGGACGAGCCGCTGCTGATTCTGGCGGCGCTGGCGGCGGTGTATGTCGTGCTCGGCATCCTCTACGAGAGCTATGCCCATCCGCTCACGATTCTCTCGACGCTGCCTTCGGCGGGCGTCGGTGCGCTGCTCGCGCTGATGGCGTTCCACGTCGAGTTCACGGTGATGTCGCTGATCGGCGTGATCCTGCTGATCGGCATCGTCAAGAAAAACGCGATCATGATGGTGGATTTCGCGATCGATGCCACACGCGAGGGCATGTCGTCGCGCGACGCCATCTATCACGCCAGCCTGATGCGCTTCCGCCCCATCATGATGACCACCTTCGCAGCGCTGCTCGGCGCACTACCGCTAGCCTTCGGCCATGGCGAGGGTGCCGACCTGCGCCGGCCGCTGGGCATTTCGATCGTCGGCGGGCTGATCGTCAGCCAGATGCTCACGCTCTATACGACGCCGGTCGTGTATCTCTACATCGACCGCCTGCAGTCGTGGATGCGCGCACGCGGCCAACGCCGCGCGGCCGCCTGAGCTAACCGCCTGAACCGTGAAAACCGCCGACCCAAAAGCAACAAGGCTGCCGTCAAAAACGGCAGCCATGTTCAGATGAAGCCAATCAATCCGCTTAATACGCGCCAGGCGGCGGCGGAGGCGGCGAACCCGGGGGCGGCGGCGGAGTGGTGGTCACATACCCGCCACCCCCGTTCGACTCCATGGTACGCATGCGGCCCTGCACCGGAATCCGGTTGCCGTTCGCATACATGCATTGCAGATACGCATAGTCGTAGCGGCGCTGGACGTCGTAAGCCGAATTCTGAGACGCACCGGCACCGAACAGCGTGCCTGCCAGCAGCCCGGCGCCTGCGCCGACCGCAGCGCCGCTGCCACCGTTGAAAGCCGCACCGGCGGCCGCGCCGAGGGCCGTACCGACCACCGCGCTGCCCACCGCACTGTTGGTCGCAGCCTGGTTGGTCGAAACCCCGCCCACCTGCTGGAACGCAAACTGACGGCACGAGTTGTCGTCAACGCGGAACTGGTCGAAAGTTTTACCGGTGCCCGGCAGCGCCATGACGCTAGGACCGGCTGGCATGACCGAACATGCGCCTAGAAAGCTCAATGAAGCGATAAGAGCAAGCCTTGAATATTTCATTTCCTTCTCTTTGCGGTAATACGTTTTTAGTTTACAGGCTACTGCGACTGCTGCGCCGGCACGGGGCGCCAACCCGATGAGCATGACTTCACATACGGGTAATAGCTCCTCGTGTCATCACAGTAGTACCAGGTGCCGCCCGGTTGCCCAGACGCCGCTGGGGCTGCAGACGTCTGGCCCTGCTCCACATACTCCTGCGGTTGCGCGGGCACCGGCACGGCGACCGCCGGCGGATACGGATAGTAATACGGCACACCCCACGGGTAGTAGTAACCGCCGCCGCCCCCGATGAACACCCCTACGTGTGCTGCATGGGCCACGCCGCTCGCGCAAACCATTGCGGCAGCTGCCAAGCCGAGCAAAATTTTCAAGCTTTTCACAACAATCTCCACGACGTAAACCGGCACCGATATGGTGTCTCACAGTACTACTGAACGCTATTCCACTCTAACTCGCAATACAATTACTTCAGAGCAAAGAATTTTTTCCGCTCGTTACACTGCAATGTTTCTGTCATGAATTTTAGCAGGGACGGACGGGGCGATCCGGCTGCAGGGCGTTTTCGGCGGTTTATTGCAGCCGGCCGCCGTCCAGATGCAGACGCTGCAACAATTCGCGGCCACGCCGGGTCAATTGCAGCGTCGAGCCATGGCGGTCGTGCGAGCGCACTTCGACCAGCTCGTAGTGACGCAGCGCAAGGACGTCGGGATCGAGCTCCTCCAGATGTCGCCCGGTATCCCGGAACAACATGAGCGTTGCAAGTTCGTGATGGCTTAGCATCGGACATCTCCTTCGTAAAGCGCATGGGCGATGTCGACATCCTAGTGAGCCGCGGCGACAATTTGGCTACGACCTTGTTTCGAGAGGTTACGCGGTTACATCCGTCCGGGAAAAGAGGCGCCGCATGGCTGGCCGTTCTTTCCATGCCAAATCAGGGCCAACTCGAATTGAAACCTGGCGGGATTTGACTAGGATGAAACTACGCCCTGCCATCGAACGGAGCCTGGATGCTCACCCGCACGCGCCACCTTCGTTGCCCGACTTCACATCGTCGCTCGTGGTCCCCGCTCGCACGCGGCGCAGGTTTCGCGCTCGCCATAGCCGTCATGGCGACCGGCTGCACCTTCACACCGCCCGACCGGCCGCTGCTCATTACACCGCCCGCTGCCGTGAACAGTGCAACGCTGGATCAATACCGCATCGCGGTCGCACGGCGCATCCTCGATCGCAATCCGTCTTACGTGTTGCAAGGTACGCTGCAGCCGATGCTGCGCTCGCTGGTGGTGGTCTCGTTCACCGTCGACCGCGACGGTCAGGTGATCCAGTCAGCCGTATATCGCACCAACGGCGACGACGAAGCCGAAAGTACCGCGCTCGCGACGCTGCGTCGTGCAGCGCCGTTGCCGCAGCCGCCTGCCAGGCTGCTCAATACACGCGGCCAGGTCGAGTTGTTCGAAGACTGGCTATTCAACGACAACGGCAAGTTCCAGCTCCGCGAGTTCGCCTCGCCGCAGGCGCAGACCATAGATTGACGGGCCGCACGCTATAATTTCGCGATCCCCCGCCGGAGCCTTCCGGCACGGGCGTGATCGTCGATGCTGCCCGCTCACCCGCGGGCACCACATGTCCCGCCTCTCGCGTTGCCGCGCCACCCGCGCGCCTTGCATTGTTCCACCCGGCAGCCAACGCCGGTGCAGGCCGTCAGGCCGCGGAGCATACCAATCCAAACAATAGACGCCGTATGCGCGCCGCCCGCGAAGCGCGCCACGCCGCGTCACGACACAGGAGAACCTTGGAATGTCCACTTCGCCGATTTCCGCGGCCAGCCCCGACGACGCCGGTCAAACCAGCAGCTCGCGGATCATCTTCGCCAGCTTCATCGGCACAGCGATCGAGTTCTACGATTTCTACGTCTATGCGACAGCCGCCGCGCTCGTTATCGGCCCGGTGTTCTTTCCGCATGGCTCGGCGACCGCGCAGGCGCTGTCGGCGTTCGTCACGTTCGGCATCGCGTTCGTCGCGCGGCCGATCGGCTCGTTTCTGTTCGGTCACTTCGGCGACCGCATCGGCCGCAAATCGACCCTCGTCGCCTCGTTGCTGGTGATGGGCATCTCGACCACGCTGATCGGTTTCGTACCCGGCTACGACTCGATCGGCAGCCTCGCGCCGATCCTGCTGTGCGTCCTGCGCTTTGGCCAGGGGATCGGCCTGGGCGGCGAATGGGGCGGCGCGGCGCTGCTCGCCACCGAGAACGCCCCCGCCGGCAAGCGTGGCTGGTTCGGCATGTTCCCGCAGCTTGGACCGTCGATCGGTTTTCTGGCGTCCAATGGCCTGTTCTTCGGCCTCGCACTGTCGCTCTCGGACGAGCAGTTCCGCAGTTGGGGCTGGCGCGTGCCGTTCATCGTCAGCGCGGTGCTGGTTGCGCTCGGCCTGTACGTGCGCCTGAAGATTACCGAGACGCCGGCCTTTCGCGCCGCCATCGAGCGCCAGGAACGCGTGCGCGTGCCAATCGCAACACTGTGCTCGAGCTACTGGCGGCCGACGCTGCTCGGCGCCCTGGCAATGGTGGTCTGCTATACGCTGTTCTACAACGCGACGACGTTTTCGCTGTCGTACGGCGTATCTGTACTGCATATTCCGCGTCAGAGCTTCCTCGGCTTGCTGTGCGTCGCCGTGCTGTTTATGGCGCTCGCCACGCCACTGTCCGCGTGGGCCAGCGATCGCTACGGGCGCAAGCCGGTGCTGATCGTCGGCATTATCGCAGCCATCCTTTCCGGCTTCACGATGGCGCCGCTGCTCGGTAGCGGCTCGATGCCGCTCGTGCTGCTGTTCCTGGTGATCGAGCTGTTCCTGATGGGCGTGACTTTCGCGCCGATGGGCGCGCTGCTGCCGGAACTGTTTCCGACCAACGTGCGCTATACCGGTGCAGGCGTGTCGTACAACCTGGGTGGGATTCTAGGCGCATCGGTCGCGCCTTACATCGCCCAGGTGCTCGCTGCCCACGGCGGTCTGACATGGGTCGGCGCCTACGTATCGATTGCCGCCGCGGTCAGTCTGTTCGGTGTGCTGTGTATGCGCGAAACGCGCGATGCCCAACTGATGTAAGCGCGCTCTTAACGTCGGGCTGCCTCAGCCCCTGGTCTCACCTGGTGGGTTTCCCTCTTGCACGTCTTTTTGACGTGCCTATACTCGAGCCATATCCCCAGTGAGCCAGGAGGCAACCATGAGGCTGTATCTCCAGAACTCAGACGTCGTGATGATCATCGCACTGGCACTTCTGTGCTCGTTGCTGCTGGCCATCCGCTTCCGCCCTTCGAGCTGGAAAGCCATTGTGCTTGAAGCGCTCGCTGCCAACGCGGCGGCCATCGTCGCGGTGGTCGCGTTCGAGATGATGCTTAGCTGATCCTCAACGAGGATCTGGCTAAACACCCGCTTGTCATGCAGGCAACCGTCGCATGCCCGGTGCGTTCCGGCCATGCGACGGCTCTGCCCGCTGCCAGCTTTACAGCCCTCGCCTCCCATGTCGCGGCACACAGCGTATGCGCGACTTCCCTGCTTATCAGTTGTAGTACCCGTGGTGGTAATAGCCGCCGCCGTAGTAACCCGGCGCCGGTGCGATCACACAGCCTCCCAGTGCAGCTGCCAGCAGCGCACCGGCAATCAAAATCAGCGTCAAGCGTTTCACGTTGTTCTCCCTTCGTTTCGGTGGTATCCGAGTCCGCCTCGAATGATGTTGATTGGACACGAAGCGCACATGTGCGGGCGTTGCATTTTGTAAGCGATGATGAGGGTTGCGTTACAGGTTTCGCGTCCGGCAGCGGCTGCAATGCCGGGCGCAGAGCAACGCCCATTGAGGTGTGGCCTGCATTCAGGCCCTCTGTGCGAAGCCGGTGGGTGAATGGAACGCGTAAGCTGCGTCTCGGCGACCAACCAAATGCGACACTTTTAACAGCCGTGTAATGCGGAAAATGGGTGCTGGTCGAACGGCAACTGTATCGGCCGGGGTCTGGAATGCGTGGGCGCGCCCCGCAGGGGCGATTGAACTCGACGCGCCGTGCGTGGTCTTTAAAGGTGCAGTCCTGTTGTGTTCATGTTGGATCCTCTCCGCCCGTCGTTCCCCGACGCGGGCGCTTTTAGAGGCGTGCCGAGGCAGCGTCCATTCAATTGGGCGGACTGTGCGTCACGCCTTTTTTCTTTGGCGAGGAAAGATTCGTTGAGGTGGCCTCCATGCACGAGCGGCGGCCAGCCTGCGGTTGCCTGTGACAGATCAGACAGCGGTGACGGAACGCGCTTGCGCCCCGGCAGGATGCGGGTCGCTATGCACGTAGTCGATCGCCTGAATCGCTTCACTGACGGGGGGCACCGACAGGCCATCGCCGATCGAGATCGAGCGATACGGTGCTTCGATGCCGAAATGCTCGCGTGAGGTGGCCACAAAGATCATTACCGTGCGCTTTTGAAGCGCGTGCGCGACGTGGACAAAGCCGGTATCCGTGCCAATCACGAGAGAGCACGCGTCGATCATCCGGGCGATCTCGGTGACGCTCATCTGCGGCAACACGGTTGCGCCAGGCACTTCCTTGGCGATTGCCTCGGCTTCCTCGCGCTCGCGCGGCGAACCCCACGGCAGCACGAGGCGAAACCCACGCCGCGTCAGTTCGCGTCCTACCTCGCCCCAATGCGCGACCGGCCATTTCTTGTCGTCTTTGGAGGTGGCGTGGAACAGCGCTGCGACAGGCGCGTCGCCTGCCTCGAACGGCGTGGTGCCCGTTTCGGGCAGTTTCAGATCGAAGACAGGCGGCCCGTCGGGCTGATAGCCGAGCGCCTCACCCGCGCTGATGCGCATGCCTTCCCAGGCGCTGACGGGCGGACGAGGGCCGAACCGCGCCGTATAGGCGAAGGATGCGCCAACCTCGCCGAGGTCCTTGTTCCGATAGCCGACACGGCGCGACGAGCGCGCGAGAAAAGCGATGATGGCGGTCTTGTAGACGCCCTGGATATCGATGATGCAATCGTAGTGGTAGGCACGAAGCTCGCCGATGGAGGCGCCGATCGCCTTGAGGTCCGACCAGCGACGCGCCTTCTTGAAGCGGCGCAGCGGTGCGCACAGGACGCGGTCAACACGTTGGCTCCAGTGGACCACTTCGGCAAACGCTTCGTCCGCCGCCCAGTCCACCTGCACTCCCGGAAATGCTTGCTTGATGTCGGCAATGACCGGAAGGGCTTCGACAATATCGCCCAGGGAAGTCACCTTGACGATAAGAATTCGCTTCATTAGTAGCCCGTCACAGTATCGATCGCGGCGCTTATTATAGCCGACCACGTTTTCGTCATATACGCCGGGCGCCGCGCCGCCCGGGGCACGGCCCGCTAAAGGCATATCTCGAAATGGCTTGCAGCAACGCTCTCAGGCGCTATCTGTCGAGTTTCTTTCAATATGCCTTCGTGTGGTCACGCGACGTGATCGATCGGTATAATTCACGCTTTGCCTGAGCGGTCATCTAATGCGGGCATTCCCCCCTCTTCCCTCCAACGTCATCCGGCGCACGCGCCGGCTGTGGCGCCAATACGGCGTGTTCTGGCTCGGCGCCATCGCCGTCGGTCTGATCGCGGTGTTCTACGCCCGCCTGATCGATTTCGGCTTCAGCCAGTTCAGCGCCATGCAACATCGGCATGTCTGGCTACCGCTGATCGTGACCCCGGCGGTTTCAGCGTTGTGCGTATGGCTCACCCGTAAGTTCTTTCGCGGCGCGGAGGGCAGCGGCATTCCACAAGTCATTGCCACGCTGCACTCCAAACCCTCTGAATATGGCTCGCGGCTGCTGTCGTTCCGGATTCTGTTCGGCAAGATCGCTGTGTCGTTCCTCGCCATCCTTGGTGGCTTTACGATTGGTCGCGAAGGACCGACGGTCCAGGTAGGCGCCGCGCTGATGTTCAACCTGCGCCGTTTCTACCCGCGTTCCAACGCGTTGATCGAGCGGCAGCTCGTGCTGGCCGGCGCATCAGCGGGCTTGTCCGCGGCATTTAACACGCCGCTGGCAGGGATCGTGTTCGCCATCGAGGAGCTCACCCGCAGCTTCGAGGCGCGCGCGAGCGGCGTGCTGATTACGGCCATCATCATCGCCGGTGTGATCGCCCTTGGGCTGAATGGCAACTACACCTATTTCGGCACGATCCAGATTGGTACGCATTTCCCCGATCTGCTCGCCGTGGCTGTAGTGCTCACGGCTGTCGTCACCGGTATCGCCGGCGGCGTTTTCGGCTGGCTGCTGCTCAACACGGCGCGCTGGATTCCCGCGCCGCTGCGCAAGCTGCATAGCGAACGGCCGGTTGTCTTCGCAGCGCTGTGTGGACTGTTGATTGCCGTTGTCGGTTTGATCTCAGGTGGCTTGACCTTCGGCAGCGGCTACGCGGAGGCGCGTGGTCTGCTCGACGGGAGCGAGCAACTGTCGGTGTTCTATCCGTTTCTGAAGTTGATCTCGATGGTCGGATCGTATCTGCCGGGCATCCCAGGCGGCATTTTCGCGCCGTCGCTGTCGATCGGTGCAGGCTTTGGCAATCTGCTGCATATGGTGTTCGGCAGCATGCAACTGCAGATGCTGATCGCGCTCGCCATGGTGGGCTATCTGGCCGCCGTCACGCAGGCGCCGATTACGTCGTTCGTGATCGTGATGGAGATGATCAATGGCCACGCCCTCGTAATCTCGCTGATGGCCACTGCACTGATTGCGAGCCGCGTATCGCGCCTCTTCGCGCCGCCGCTGTATGAAGCGTTATCGCAACGCTATATGGCGCCTTTGCCGCAACCCGCGCCTGCGCCGGTACCGGAAGTGCCTGAGGCTCTCATCGAAGAGGAGCCCGAGGCAAAAGCGGCTGATGAGGCCGACGCGCCGCCGCGATAAGTCAAGCCAGTGTGATAAAGAACCGCGGGCCGCGGTGAGACCCGCGTTACGCCCCCTGCCCGTCACGATGCCGGACAGGGAGCGCATAAAACATCATGCAGACCGCCATTGCGGCGATCAGACCTGCGGAATTTCAATCTTGACCTCGAGCACTTCGAGGTCGTCCTGGCGCTCGAGAGTGACGCGAATATCCTCATCGGAAATTTTCACGTACTTGGAAATCACGGCGACGAGTTCGCGTTGCAACGCAGGCAGATAATCGGCAGGCGCATGGCCGCCGGCGCGCTCATGCGCGATGATCAACTGCAGGCGTTCCTTCGCTATTGACGCGGACTTCTTCTTCTCGCCCAGCAAAAACGAAAGAATCGACATTACGTGCGCTCCCCTTACTTGGTGCCGAAGAGGCGCTGCAGGAGGCCTGGCTTCTGGTAATCGGTAAAGCGAAGCGATTTCTGCTCGCCGAGGAAACGCGACACAACATCCTTGTAGGCTTCAGCGACATCGGTGCCGTCGAGGTGCACGGCCGGCAGCCCCTGGTTCGACGCATGCAGCACCGCTTCCGATTCCGGAATGACGCCGATCAGGTCGATGCGCAGGATCTCCTGAATATCGGTGAGCGAGAGCATTTCGCCTTCGCTCACGCGCTTCGGGTTGTAGCGCGTGATCAGCAGGTGTTCCTTGATCGGCTCCTTGCTTTCGATCGCGCGCTTGGTCTTCGACGACAGGATACCGAGAATCCGGTCCGAGTCGCGCACCGAAGAGACTTCCGGGTTCGTCACGATCAGCGCTTCGTCGGCGAAGTGCATCGCCAGCAGGGCACCCGATTCGATACCTGCCGGAGAATCGCAGATGATTAATTCGAAGTCCATCGCGATCAGGTCGTTGATGACCTTTTCGACGCCTTCCATGGTCAGCGCGTCTTTGTCACGCGTCTGCGAGGCCGGCAGGATGAACAGGTTCTCGCACTTCTTGTCCTTGATCAGCGCCTGATTCAGGTTGGCTTCGCCCTGGATCACGTTGATCAGGTCGTACACCACACGGCGCTCGCAGCCCATGATGAGGTCGAGGTTACGCAGGCCGACGTCGAAGTCGATCACGGCGGTTTTGTGGCCCCGTAACGCGAGGGCCGATGCAAAACTCGCGCTCGTGGTCGTCTTGCCCACGCCACCCTTGCCCGATGTCACCACAATGATTTTTGCCATTACCCTTACCCTGAGTTCGTCAATTTCGTTCAAATAAGTCCGGCGGCAGCCAGATCCCAGGCACGCGCCAGGGGCGGCGCGCGCAACCGGTGATCAGGTGAGCCGCAGCGGTTCAATCATCAGCTTTTCTTCATCGAGCCAGATCTGCACCGGCTTGCCGAGCACGTCGGCCGGCAGCGGATTCTCGGTCGTACGGTAGATACCGGCGATCGAGATCAGTTCCGGCTCCAGACACGTGCAGAAAATGCGTGCGTCGTGGTTGCCCTGCACGCCGGCCAAGGCCCGGCCGCGCAACGGCGCGTAAATATGGATATTGCCTTCGGCAATCACTTCCGCCCCATAACTCACCAGGCCCAGCACCACCAGATCGCCCTTCGCGTAGATGCGCTGGCCGGAGCGCAGCGGCTTGTCGACCACCGTGGTCGTCGACGAGGTGACGAGCTTCGCGGCCTCGCCTGGCGCTGCTGTCTGGGCGCCCGCGGCGGGGCGAGCCGCCACGACTTCGACGGAGGCCGCCGGTACGTCGATCGGCAGTTCGCCCTGCACCGGAGCGGTGCTCTCGCCACTCAGACCGCTCTCGGGCACGGCGCCATTCTCACCGCCCTGAACGCCCTCTTCGCCTGCCGGCCTGGCGCCTGCCGCGCCACGCCGGTCGCGCGCCTCGAGCAGCGGCAACGCGGACTCGGCGGCCCAGCCTTGCTGCGGGTTCGCCACCACGCCCACCGGACGCATACGCACGCTGTCGAGCAGTTGCGCGATTTCGCCGAGCGGCACGCGCTCCTCATCGGCCAAGCGACGCACGTCGATCGCGACGACGTCGTTAGCGAAGAATTCGGGGGTCGCTTCGAAGCGCCGGGTCAGTTCGGCACGCATGGCGTCGAGGTCGGTCGTCTTGACCACGAACAGGAGCGTGTCGACAGTGCCACTGC
>NZ_JAMFSB010000165.1 GCF_026225065.1 Paraburkholderia sp.
AGGCAGCGCACCCGGTCGTTCGCCATCGCTTTGGCAGTCAGCGCGATGATAGGCCGGTGTGCAAAGCGCGGATTGCGGCGAATTTCCGCCATCGCGGTCAGACCGTCCATCTCCGGCATCATGATGTCCATCAGCACCAGATCGACTTCCGCCTCCCGGTCCAGCAATTCGAGCGCTTCACGACCGTTGCGCGCAATCTGCAGCTTGGCACCAAGCGGCTCGATCACATGCGACAGCGCGAAGATATTGCGCACGTCGTCTTCGGCCAGCAGGATGCTACGGCCTTCGAAGGCGTTGTCGCGTTGCCGCACGGTACGCAGCATGCGCTGCTGCTCCGGCGCGAGTGACGACTCGACGCTATGCAGGAACAGCGTGACTTCATCCAGCAGACGCTCCGGCGACTTCGCACCCTTGATGATGATCGACTTCGAATAGCGGCGCAGGCGGTGTTCATCCTCGCTCGACAACATCCGCCCGGTATAGACGATCACCGGCAACGCGAGATACGCGGTGTCGAGCGCCAGCCGTTCCAGCAGGTCGTAGCCGGTGCCGTCCGCGAGTGCGAGGTCGGTCACCACGCAGTCGAAGCTGCCGGCCGCCAGTTCGTCGAACGCGGCGGCAAGCGTCGCCACCGCCACGATCTCCGTATTTGCGCTTTGCAGCAACGCGCGGATGCTTTCGCGCATCGCCGTATCGTCTTCGATCACCAGCACGCGTTTGAGGCGCTGTTGCAGACGCGCTTCGAGGCGGCGGATCGCCGCTTCCAGGGTCGAGCGTGCAGTCGGCTTCAGCGTGTAGCCGATCGCGCCCAGATGCAATGCCTTGTCTGCGTGATCGGTGGCCGAGACGATGTGGATCGGAATATGGCGCGTGAGCGGGTCATTCTTCAGCCACTCGAGCACCGTCAGGCCCGAACGGTCCGGCAAGCCGACGTCGAGCAGCACGGCAGCCGGCCGCATGTCGCGCACGAGGGCGACGCCGCTGGTGGCATCGGTGGCGTGCACGAAGTCGAAGTCGAGTTCGTGCGTCAGATCGCGCAGAATCTCCGCGAACGCCGGATCATCCTCGATCGCGAGAATCAGCCGGCCGCCGCGTGCCCGTTGATGGCGGTCGTCGTCGATCGGCGCGCGGCTGATTTCCTCGGCGCCATTCTGCGCAGCGCCGGCTTCGGCCAGCGCGGCGGGTCGATGCGTGTTCGGGGCGGTGGCTCCGTTCGCGCTTGGGAGGCCAACGGCGGACGAAGAAGGTGATGGGAACGACGAGCTGTGAGCCGTTTTCGGCACCGCGGTAGGTGCGCCTTGCCGCGCCGGCTCGTCATGCGGTTGTTCAGTATTGGCGGACACAGCGCTGCTGGCATCCACCGGCAGCCACAGCGTGAACACACTGCCCTTGCCCAGTTCGCTCGTCACCGAAATCCGGCCGCCCAGCAGCCGCGAGAATTCGCGTGAGATCGACAGGCCAAGGCCGCTGCCGCCGTAGTGCCGGCTGGTGGAACCGTCGGCCTGCTGGAAGGCTTCGAAAATCAGTTCGAGCTTATCCGGGGCGATACCGATTCCGGAATCGCGCACATCGAAACGCAGCATGCCGCTCTCGGCCAGCGTCACGCCAAGCGAGACCTCGCCGCGTTCGGTGAATTTCACCGCATTCGACAGAAGGTTACGCAACACCTGCACCGCGCGTTGGCTGTCCGTGACGATCATTTCCGGGACGTCTTGCGCGCGCTCGAAGCTGAGCTTCAGATGCTTGGCGGAAGCCATCGGCGTGAAGGTCTCGCGCAGCGCCAGCAGGGTGGCGTCGAGCGAAACCGTTTCGAGTTCGATGCTGATCTGACCGGCCTCCACCTTCGACAGATCGAGAATGTCGTTGATCAGCACCAGCAGGTCGCTATTGGAAGCGTGAATGGTCTCCGCATAGCGCACCTGCTCTTCGGTCAGATTACCCGTGCGGTTCTGCTGCAGCAGTTTGGCGAGGATCAGCGAACTGTTCAGCGGCGTGCGCAGTTCGTGCGACATATTGGCGAGGAACTCGGACTTGTAGCGGCTCGACTGTTCCAGTCGTGTTGCGTTGGCCGAAAGATCGTCCTGCGCGCGCATCAGATCGGCCTTTTGCCGCTCGAGCCGCTGTGCGTATTCCTCGAGCTGCACATTGGTCTGCTCGAGCTCGGCCTGCTGGTTTTCGAGCCGCGCCTGCGACTCCACCAGCGCCCGGCCGCGCTCCTCGAGCCCTTCGTTCGAGACGCGCAGTTCTTCCTGCTGAACCTGCAGTTCCTCGTTCAGTTGTTGTGTTTCGACCAGCGCGTCCTGCAGGCGCTCGCGATACAACGCGGCCTCGAGAAAGTCGCCCATGCTTCCGGCGATCAGTTGCAGCAGTTCGTGGTCGCGCACGACCAGCGCCCGAACGAAACCGAGCTCGACCACGCCGTTCACGACGCCATCGTTCTCGATGGGCAGCACGATCAGATTCTTCGGCGGACTCATGCCGAGGCCCGAAACGACTTTCACGTAATCGTCGGGGACGTCCTGTAGAAAGAGCGTCCGGCGCTCGAGCGCGGCCTGGCCGACCAGGCTTTCGCCACTCTGAAAATGCTGGGTGGCCTGCTCGTTTTCGAGCGTATAGCCATAGGAAGCGGCACGGCGCAGCGTGCCGGTATCCTTGTCGCGCACGTAGAGCGCAGCCACGGCCGCCCCGAGATACTGTCCGAGAAACTCGAGCATCGCCCGGCCGACCAGCGATGGTGTGACCTGCCCCACCACTTTCTCCGCCAGCAGCCGCTGGCCCGAGCGCAACCAGACCTGCTGCTGCAACACCTCGGTCTGCAGGTCCTGCTCCTTGAGGACGCCGTCGTACGTGGCGGAAAGGGCCAGCAATTCGCGCCGCCCCATCCAGGCCAGCAAGCCGCTGACCACAAGACTGAAGAACAGGAAGGCGCTGACCAGCGTGGTCGTGACGCTGCGCGCTGCCGTGGCGCGCTCCTGTCGCAGGCGCAGCTCGACATTGAGAAATTCGTCGAACTCGCTGCGCGTCTCGTCGAACTCGATCTTGCCGCGGTTACTGGCGACCTCCGGCTGGAAGTTCGCGTTCTTGCGGCGCAGATCGATCATCTGTTGCGCGTAACGGTCCCATTGAGCCTGCACGGCCTCGATCTGCTTGAGGCGGTCGACCTGCGGGGGATTGTCGGAGACGAGTTGCTCCAACGAATTGACCTCTGCCTTGAAGCGCGCCTGACCCAGCTCGTACGGCGCGAGAAAGCTCTCGTCGCCGGTAATCAGGAAGCCGCGCAACGACGATTCGCGATCGACCGAGAGGCGCAGCATCTCATTGGCGTCGCCGATCACCCGCTCCGAGTGCTCGGCCCAACTCATGGTATTGACGAGGTACGCGATCAGCGCGACAAATAGCGCGGCGGTCAGAAGACCGACGCCTAGCGGCAGCGCGATGTTACGACGGATGATGCGGCGAAATCGATCTTGATCGACAGCAGTGAAGGCGGGCATTTTTTCTATGTTTCGTCTGGTCAGCTTGCTCGGCTCGGCAATTTCGACTGATGTACCGCCGCCGCAAGATACGTTGCGGCTGTCGTGCCACCAAAACGGTAGCCGGACGAAACGCAAGGCCTTGGGAAGCGCGCGCGGTTTGCCTTCTCCCCGCGCGGGGGCTTCGTATCATACAGCGACAGTGCGGTTTCGATCCATGCGGCCTGACTGTGCGCGGCAAGCCGGATGATGGCGGTTCAGTCGGGTAGGCGTCAGCAGCAAGCGGCGTGCCCGAACCTAAGCACGCGTCGCTCGCTGTTGTCTTCACCTAGGGGCCGAGCTGCGCTTTTGGCTTGCGCTGGCCGCGCCGCCTCAGGCCGGTACCGACTCCGCCATCGCTGCGCGCGACCAGACCCGATGCCGCTCTGCCGCGGCAACGAATGCCTTCAGCACCTGCGCGACCTGCTTGTCGTCACCGGTCGCCACGCCGTCGGCATTCTCCGGCAAGTGTGCCGCCGACAACACGTCGCGCCCCGCGCCCAACGCCGCAATCGCCTTGA
>NZ_JAMFSB010000166.1 GCF_026225065.1 Paraburkholderia sp.
GACGAGCGGTTCGCGGCCAGCCGGATTTTCGGCTGCCCGCTCATGCCGAACTCCGCTACCGAGTTTTGCGCCAGCTCGACGCTACGCAAGATCGCCTTCGCGCGATGGTAGAGCGCTGCGCCGGCGGGTGTCGGCTCGACGCCGCGTCCATGACGCACGAGCAGCTTCGTGCCGAGCCGGCGCTCCAGTTCGGCGATGCGCTTGCTCGCCGCCGACGTCGCCAGATTCTCGCGTTCTGCGGCTTTCGAAAGGCTCTTCGCCTCAATGGCGGCCACCAGCATCTGGAGGCCGGGCAAATCCATTTTCATGCGCGGGATGATCCATGGGAGGACGCGGGCCGGCATTTCGCCACGCCAGCAAGGGTGGATGCATGATACGCGAGGTCCCCGGCTCGCCGCGCGCAACGTTCCGGATCAAAGTGGGAAATCGTAGAGGCGCGCGGGATTGTGCACCAGCACCGCTTGTCTCGACGTGGCGTCCGGCACGGCGCGCCAGAAGTGCTCGATCAACGTGCCGTCGTCCGGCATCCGTGCGGCCTCGAAGTAATTAACGTGCGGCCAGTCACTGCCCCACACCACCTGATCGGGGTTTGCCGCAAGGATCGCCGTCTCGAAGGCGAGTACATCGTCGTATGGCGCGCCCGTTGCGGAAATGCGATCCGCGCCCGATATCTTGGTCCACGCAGCGCCGTCGCTGAGCAGGGCGATGAGCGCCTGAAAGCCGGCGTCGCCCGTGCCGCGTGCAACGTTCATGCGCCCCATGTGATCGATGACCAGCGGGATCGACAGCGCGCGCAAGATGGGTGCGAGTTCCGGCAGGTCGGGCGCGTGAACCCATATCTGCGCGTGCCAGCCGCGCGCCGCAAGACGCGGGGCGAGGGCGCGCAGGTCGTCGAGGCCTGCGCCGTTGCGGTACACCTTCTGCCCGTGCTCCTGATAGAGATTGAAGCGGGCGCCTCGTACCCCGTGCAGCGTGAGACTGTCGAGCTCGGCCTCGGAGGCGTTGCTGTCGATCACCGCCACGCCGCGCAATCGCGTAGGGGCGTACTGGAGTGCGCCGACGAGAGAGCGGTTATCGGTACCGTACACGCTCGCCGTTACGACTACGCCGCGTGCGAAGCCTGTGGCGTCGAGTTGTGCGATGAAGCGCGCCGCGGGATTTTCCGGCGGCGTATAGCTGCGTTCATCGGCCAAGGGAAAGTGCGCGTAAGGGCCGAACACGTGCGCATGACAATCGCACGCGAGCGGGGGAATGGCAGACGGCACGGAGGCCGGAGGGGGCAAAGGACCGAGGCAGGGTTTCGTCATTGTGAACAGGTGTTTAGGCGGGCTGAACGGAGGGTGACAAAGCGCAGCGCATACTTGCATGGTACGGATCGTTTGCCGCTCGAGCGTTATCTAAATGGAAACGCTGCATTCGCCAAAATGCACAGCAGCCCTATCTGGGGCGGCCACAATCTGAACAGGAGTGTGCCGGTTTTCCCGGCGGAGGTACCCCACCCATTCGAACAAAAGACGGAGACTGGCTTTGGACATTCTACTTTCGCGCTCAGCGGCCGAACGGTTGTGTGGCGCGATAGCGAACGTGCTCGGCGATATCGCTTACCGCATCGTGACGCCCGACGAGCCGCACCACGGGCGAACCGATATTGCGTTCATCAGCCGCGATGTGACGGGCCGCTCGACCAAGACCGACCTCACTACGGAACTGCAAGCGTTCTATAAGGTACTGCGGGAATCGCCGCGTCTTGCCTGGGTCCATACGCACTCGTCCGGCGCAGACCGGCCGATCTTTCCGGAATTGCTGCAACGCGGCGTGACCGTCACGACATCGTCGGGGGCGAACGCGGGCGTCGTCGCGCAGTCGGCGCTCGGCGGAATGCTCGCGCTCGCACGCCGCTTCAGCCATCTCTACGAAGCACAGCGCCGTCATGC
Source organism: Paraburkholderia sp. (assembly GCF_026225065.1). GTDB lineage: Bacteria > Pseudomonadota > Gammaproteobacteria > Burkholderiales > Burkholderiaceae > Paraburkholderia. The sequence goes on from NZ_JAMFSB010000166.1 coordinate 1,935, forward strand.
CTGGGAGCCGTTGCTCGACGAGGCGTCGTCGCCGAGCGACCTCGCGGGCCAGAATGCGCTCATCGTCGGCTATGGCCCAATCGGGCAGCGGCTCGCGCGTCTGCTGGAGGTTCTCGAGATGAACGTCACTGTCGTGCGCCGCGAAAGCAGCGCAGACCGAACGGCGGGCGTAGCGACAAACGGGACGGTACGTACGATCTCGTTTGCACAACTAGACGATGCGCTTCCGAACACCGATTGGCTAATCCTCGCCTGTCCGCTGACGCCGCTCACGACGCGCCTGATCGACGCGCATCGAATCGCATTGCTGCCTCCACGCGCATGTCTCGTCAACGTGGCGCGTGGCGAGGTGGTGGAACAGTCCGCGCTTACCGAGGCCCTTGCGCGCGGTGGGCTCGCCGGCGCATGGCTCGACGTGTTCGAACGCGAGCCGCTCGATGCGGCCTCGCCATTATGGGACTTGCCCAATGTGCTGATCTCGCCGCACACGGCGGGGCATTCGGACAGCTATTACGACGCTGTCTGCCGCATCTGGCTCGACAACCTGGCGCGCTGGCAGCGC
>NZ_JAMFSB010000167.1 GCF_026225065.1 Paraburkholderia sp.
ATTTGCCAGCCACGATGAAAACAACCACGGACCATAGTCGTAGTAAGCGGCGAGCCAAAGCTCGCTTGTTCCAGTCCCGGCTGACGCCGGTGGCGATTTCGCTGATTGCGATGTGGGCCGGGCACGCTCGGGCGCAATCGACGCCAGCGAGCACGACGAGCGACAGCAGCGTGCTGCCGGCCGTTACGGTGACGAGCGACGCCGACGCCACCACCGAGGACAGCGGCTCCTATCGGGCCCGCAATGCGACGGTCGCGGGGGGCGTAGCGCAACCGCTGCAGGAGATTCCGGCTTCAGTCTCGGTGCTGACGCGTCAGCGCATGGACGACCAGAACATGACGCAGATCCAGGACGCGCTGCTCTACGTCACGGGCGTCGAAGCGTTGAATTACGGCGATGGCACGGCCTATTACAAGTCACGCGGCAATAACCTGGGTGTCGAGTTCGATGGCGTGTCGGTTGTCAGCGGGTTGCAGTACCAGACCCAGTTCGATCTGGCCATGTACGACCGCATTGAAGTGTTCCGCGGTCCGGAAGGCGTGATGACGGGTGCCGCCGATCCGACCGATGCCGGCGGCACGGTCAACCTCGTGCGCAAGCGTCCGCAGGCCACTTTCCATCTGGAAACCGAGACGCAGATCGATTCGTTCGGCGCCGTACGCCAGATGGTCGACGTGACCGGCCCACTCAACAAGGACGGCTCGTTGCGTGGCCGCGCGGTGATCGTGGGCAGCGATGGGCTGCAATCGGTCGACGGCGTGCGCGAAAAGAAGTTCATGGTCTACGGCGCGCTCGACTACGATTTCAACCCGCGCACAACGCTGTCGTTGTCGGCGGCCTATGAGGTCAATCCGGTGTCGGGCTTCGACTATGGTATCGGCGAAACGGACTCCGGCACGCGGCTGCCGAGTTCGTACTCGCAAAACTTCAGCCCGAGCTGGAATTACAGCTACACGTCGCTAGCGGAAACCAATCTCAACCTGACGCACCGTTTCGAGAACGACTGGCAGTCGTCGACCACGGTCTTCTACCGCCATGAATTGCAATCGTCGGATTACGCCTATTCCGGCCCGGGCGTCACCGATGACGGCCTCTCGTCCTACGGCGATCAACGGCAGCGCATTACCTACGACTGGTTCGGCGCCGATACCCATGTGTCGGGCCCGATCAATCTGTTCGGCCAGACTCATACGTTGACCGTCGGGGCGAACTACTCGCTGCAGAACGAGACTGAGAAATCCGGCTTTGTCTCCCTCACGGGGCCATTCGCCGACGGTGACTACAACGTCTTCGATCCGGATTCAGTGCCGAACGTTAGCGTGCCGTTCACGTTTGGCTCCAACATCCGGACCGAGGAATACGGCGTCTACGCGCAGGCCAGGATTCACCTCGCCAAGCCGTTGACGCTCGTGCTGGGTGCGCGCGAAACTTTCTTCAATGAAGAGTCGCAGACCATCTTGCCGACCGTATCCGACTGGAGCACGGAAGCGCGGATGAATGGCAAGTTTTTGCCGTCGGCGGCACTCGTCTATGACATCGTTCCCTGGTTGAGCGCGTACGTCAGCTACTCGAAGATTTTCGAGCCGCAGACGGCAACCACTTTTACCGGCGGGGCGCTGCCGCCGGCAACGGGTGACCAGTACGAAACCGGCTTGAAGGGCACGTTCCTGAACGGACGCCTCGGTGCGACGGCTGCTCTGTTCCGCATCAACACCAACAATGTTGCGATCACGGATCCCGACAATCCGACGGGTTCGATCGCGGGAGGTGGGGCGCGTGACCAGGGCTTCGAGTTCGAAGTCACCGGCGAACCGCTGCCGAACTGGAATGTGTATGCGGGCTACACGCTGCTGAACGAAAGCTTCACAAACCAGACGGCCAATTACTCGGACGGCACCGACCCTCAACATCTGTTCAAGCTGTGGACGAGCTACCGCCTCTCGCAAGGACTCCTGAAGGGCGTGACGGTGGGCGGCGGGATGCTGGCGCAAAGCTCGATTACCCGCGGCGTGGAGCAGGGCGGCTACGCGATCTTCAATGCGCAAGTGGGCTATCGCATCAACAAGCACGTGGACACCTCGCTGACGCTGAACAACGTGTTCAATCGCGAATATTACGTGCGTCCGCCCGGAACGTTCTTTAGCCAGTTCGGCGACCGGCGCAACCTGATGTTGACGGTGCGGACGGATTTCTGAACGTGGCCAATCGAGGCGTGCGCGAATCCCATCGCGCTTGCCGGTTGCACGAAATGCGCGGCTCCGCTTCACGGCGTGGCCGCGCGCTGGTCTCTGGGTCTTGCGCGCAGCGTCGTGCGTGCGTAGTGCTCGTGAAAAGGCGTCGCTTTAGAAGTAGGTTGGCCTGAAAGAACTTGACAAGACTGGGCATCATGTCTAATTTTATATAAATGATAATCATTCGTATTTGTATTCAGCATGTCGAGCCGGCAGTGTGTCTGCCGGGTTTGTTGCGTTTGCCGCATTTGTTATCCGCCAGCCATTCGTGAGGTGTGCTGTGCATGCTGTGCCGACCCCGTCGCGCAGCGCACTCCCGAGTCACTCACAGGAAATATCGCTATGACGCAAGCTACGCCGTTGCTATTCGACTTTGCGCCGTTCGCCGGCAAAAGCGAACAGTACGTAGAGCTGATCAAGCAGTTCGCCGCCGCTCACTCGTTTCGCAGCGCCACTGTCGACGAGTTGCTACTCGACGACGATTACCATCGGCGTCCGCTGCGCCCCGAGGACTTCGAGTTCCTCAAGTTCGCCAAACCGGTCCGTCAACACAATGTGAGCCGTCTGCCATCGCTGGCCGCGAACCGCACGCTGCTATCGATCTATGAACTTGGCATCGCGCGCTTGCCGCGCAGTGCTGAAGCAGCGGAGTGGCAGCATTTCAGTGAGTTCTATCGTGACGATGTCCAGGTGCGTGGCGCACAACTCGCGCCGTTCCTCGAGGCGTATGCATTCGAGTACCTCGCTCAGGACCACGGCATTGAAGCGGATGCGGCTGCGGCGGCCGGACGTCTTGCGCGGATTGTCGACGACGAAACCGCATTCTGGAGCACGACGTTCGAACGCCTGATGCGCAACGACTACCTCGAGGAAGGGCTGCGCTTCATCATGGTCCAGCGCTGGGCGCTGGCGCCGTCTAAGCGGCGCGCGCTGGCAAAAGCTGCCGCAAGTGGCCTGTTCGACATGCTGCCAGCTGAGTTGCATCCAACGCTGGAAGGCGATCTCCCTGACGACGCGCTGCTGCAGCGTGTGGCCGGTGCGTGTGGCGTGACGCGCCAGCAGCATGCGTACTGGCAGTTCTATCTGCCAACGAGCATAGCGAAGTGCAATCTGTTGTACGCGCTGGGACGCCGGCCGGATCGTGCGTTCGCACTTGTCGGCGCGGCTTTCGCGGCACAAGCAGAGTGGCTGGCCTTCGGTCTCGCGCTCGAGCGCGCCTGTGCGCACCTTCAGCCTGCCGGGCGCCGTCGCAGCGACGCGGCTGAGCGCAAGACCGAACTGGTGACGCGCTTCACGCAGGCGTTGCAAGGCATCGAGCGTGAGTTCGGCGGCGCCGCGTTTGCACAGGCACTGCAAGGCGCCGCGGCTGCCGAGCGTCTCGCCGAGCGGGCCCGCTGGGACCTTGGTGAACAACTGCTGTGGCTTTCGTCGATTCGCCGCTACGTCGAATTCGCGCATCGCATCAGCACGCGTATCGATGCGGAGTGCCCTGGCATCGACCGTGAGACCTTCGTCGAGCCGCATGAGATGTGCTCGACCACGCACGTCCACAACGACCATCGTCTCGTGACCATTCAGGAAGGCGAAATGCTTTTCTGGGGCAACGTCGGCATGCAGCTCAAGATGAACGAGGGCGACATGGTGCTGATCCCCGATGGCCGTCTGCACGGCTCGACCGTCGTCTCGGGCGAGTGCACCTATCACCAGCCGATCATCCCGGACGATTGGGTGCAGGCGCTGGTCGCCGAACTGGACGCAAAGGCCGAGGCCTGAGCATCGTACGCGGGCGCGTACGGTTCTTTCGTGACCGTATTGCTGCCGCGCACTGTAAACGCCGGAAAGCCCGGGACAAGGGCGCCGGTTCCCCCCGCAAACCGATATCGCAGCTGACACACGTCCGCGAGAACGTGTGTCAGCCGCTCGCCACTGCGCGATGCAGATGTGTGACGACAAAGGACATTGAAGATGCGCTCAAACGAGGGAACCGTGATGGATGCCGTGCAGCTCGCCGAACCGCTTGCGCCGAACCGGCGCGAAGACGTGCTGCCCAGCGACGGCTTCAATCCCGGCGACTGGAAAAGCCGGATCATTGCCGGCCGCGCGACCGGTGCGGCGGCAAATCCTCCTGCATGGCTGGATGCGTCATATGACACGATGTGCGGACATGTGATGGATCCGGCCTATCCGTGCTTCTTCGGCACGATGGCCGAGAAACGCGGCGAGATGTTCTATTCGTATGTGAACGACCAAGACACTCGCGATTTGCCCGCGACGATGCAAACGTTCGCGGAGCTAGTCTCGCTGCCGCAATATCGCAAGAACAACATTGCGGTGTTCTTCGAACCCGATCGCGAGCCGCTCACACACGCGGCGTATCACGACTGGTTCTGGAGCATTCTGCAACACCTGCACGATGTCGACCCCGATCCGCATGCCGACGCCCAGCCAGATCCATCGCACGAAGACTGGGAATTTTCGTTTGCCGGCGTCGAGACCTTCGTGGTTTGCGCGTGCCCGTCGTTCCGCCAGCGGCATAGCCGTAATCTGGGGCCTGGCATGGTGCTGCTGTTTCAGCCGCGCAGCGTATTCGTCGACACCATTACCAATAAGGTGATCGGTCGTGAGGCGCGCAATCAGGTGCGCAAACGCATCGAAACGTGGGACGCGATTCCCGCGCATCCCGATCTCGGTTTCTACGGCGATCCTGGCAATCTGGAGTGGAAGCAGTACTTCCTCGACGACGCCAACCTGCCCGCCGACGATCGTTGTCCGTTTCTCAAGCGTCAGCTTGAAAAGGCCACAGCTCGGGCGCTCGCCTATGCGGCGCCGGTTGTTTCAGTGACCGCCGTGACTGAGGACGTTCATGCGCAGCCGCCTCAGGAAACGCGCCTGGACAAGCTGTATGGGTCAGATTCTGGCAGACAGGAGCGCCACTGGCACCCCCATGTACCTGCGACGTCGGAGAGCCCGTTTGCGCCGCACGCGCTCCGGCATGGCGCCGAACACCGGCATCCGGGTGAGACCGAGCACGAACGCGAATGCCGTGAGCGTCTTGAACGCGGCGAAGATTGAGCGAGTGGGTGACGCATTGCCCGGATCGCCGCAGCGGGCGCGGCGTGTCACATGAGATGGTGAAATGACTGAGAACATGATCGAACGCTTGCACGCATTGAGCGTATCGCGCGCGACGGACACCGCGCTGGTGACGCTCGATGCCGGCGGTGAGAACCGTTACGACTATGCGGAGCTGGACCGGCGCGCGCGGACGATAGGCGCAGTCTTGCGCGGGGTGGAGGGCGCGCCGGATGCGCAAACCCATATCCCGCCGCGTGCGCTTCTCCTGATGGATAGCGGTGTCGATTACGTCGCTGCTTTTTTTGGCTGCTTCTACGCGGGCGCTATCGCAGTACCGGCATACCCGCCCGAGTCGTTGCGCGGACAACGTCTCTCGCGCCTTGAGTCGATCGCAGCAGATGCGGAAGCCAGCTTCATCCTGACGACGGCTGCGCTTGCCAGCAAACTGCGCGATGCGTTTGCGAAGATCGCACCGCGCGCCGAAATCGTGACGGTGGACACGCTCGATTTGGGCAGCGACGCATCGAGCGCCTTCGAGCCGTATCGCGCCGTGCCGTCCGACGTCGCATTTCTGCAGTACACCTCAGGTTCGACATCGGCGCCCAAGGGCGTGATGGTCACGCACGGCAGTTTGTGGGCCAACGAGCTGGCCATCCGCGAAGGCCTCGACGTTCGCGACGACGACGTGTTTGTGAGCTGGCTGCCGCTGTATCACGACATGGGTCTGATCGGTACGCTGTCGCAGCCTGTGTTTAGCGGGATTCCGTTGGTGCTGATGTCGCCGCAGTATTTTCTCGAGCGGCCGGTGCGCTGGCTCGAAGCAATCGCGCGCCATCGCGGCACGATCTCGGGTGGTCCTGACTTCGCGTACCGGTTGTGCGCGGATCGCGTCAGCGAAGAGCAGCGCGCTGCGCTAGATTTGTCCTCGTGGCGTCTCGCATTCTCTGGATCGGAGCCCGTTCGAAAGGCCACTATGGATGCGTTTGCTGGGCGCTTCGCGGGCGTAGGGTTTGATCCGCACGCACTGTTTCCGTGTTATGGATTGGCGGAAGCTACGCTCTATGTCAGTGGCATTGCACCGGGCAGTGGCGTGCGTGCGCCGTCATTCTCTGCAACTGGACTCGCAGCCGGTCGTGCCGAAGGCGAAGGTGACGGCGATGGCGTGCCGATCGTCTCATGTGGCACGCCCGTGAGCGGTCACGCGGTGGCGATCGTCGATCGCGAGAGCAGCGTCGAACTTCGCGCGGGGCAGATCGGCGAGATTCTCGTGCGTGGTCCAAGTGTGGCGGCAGGCTATTGGCGCCGGCCCGAGGACAGCGCCCGTACGTTCGTCGAACGCGACGGTGCACGTTGGCTGCGCACCGGCGACCTGGGCTTTCTGCATGAGGGCGAACTCTACGTCGCGGGGCGCATCAAGGATCTGCTGATCGTGCGTGGGCGCAATCTGTATCCACAAGATCTTGAGCTCGTGCTCGAGCGCGAGGTCGATCTGGTGCGTCGCGGCCGTGTGGCGGCGTTTGCGGTTGAGATTGAAGGTCAGGAAGGCATTGGCATCGCTGCGGAAGTGTCGCGCAACATGCAGAAGCTCGCGCCGGCAGAGGCGATTTCCGCTGCGCTGAGCGAAGCGGTCGCGCTTGCCTGCGGTGAACCGGCGAGTGTCGTTGTGCTGCTGAATCCGGGCGGGTTGCCGAAGACGTCGAGCGGTAAGGTGCAACGTGCGGCCTGCGTGCGCGGTTGGGAGCAGAGCTCGCTTGATGCCTATGCTAATTTTGTGCAGGGACGGCGGGTTGAGGCCACTGCCGCGATTGATGGTGGCGCTGCCGTTGCTGCGTCTGCGCTGCTGGCGCCACTGACGGGATTTGAACAGGAGCTTGCGGCGCTGTGGCGTGATGCACTGAGCTTGTCGCAAGAGTACCCCGCTCGTGAAGACAGTTTCTTTGTACTCGGTGGCAACTCGCTCGCGGCGGTGCAGGTGGCCGCTGCTGCGCGGGCGCGCTGGGCGATCGAGTACACGCCGCGCGATGTCTTTGGCGTGCCTGTTCTCAAGGATGCCGCTGCACTAATCGAGCAGAAAAGCGCGCAAGGAGCGGTGTCGCCGGAGTTGGTGGTAGCGCGACTCCCTGACGACCAGCGCATGCGGACGTGCGCCTCCGACGCCCAGCGAGGCCTGTGGTTGACGTGGCACCAGGACCCCGCGAGCGCCGCCTACAACATGAGCGGCGAACTGCATCTGACGGGCGACCTGGATCTGGACGCCTTGCAGTGTGCGTTTGACGACGTCGTACGCCGCCATGAGATCCTGCGTGCCCATTTCACGCTCGGCGACGACGGTGAGCCCTTGCAGGTCATCGAGCGCGACATGCGCGTGCTTTTACCCGTGACGCGACTCGAAGCCAGCTCGCCCGCTACGCAACGTGAGGCTGTGCTCGACGCACTGATAGAGCAGGTAGCCCGACGGCCCTTCGATCTGGAGTACGGACCGCTACTGCGCGCTCACCTGGTCAGCACCGGTGAGCGCGAGCATCGCTTGTTGCTTGCACTCCATCACAACATCGCCGACGGCTGGTCGGTGAACGTGTTGCTTACGTCGCTGGCGGACGCCTATCGTGCGCAACTGGCCGGGCCGGTTGCGGCATCGTCCGGCCCCGAGCCTCAGCTTCAGCACGCGGACTATGTCGCGTGGGAGCGTGCCACGCTCGATGCCGCCACGCTTGCGCGCCAGCTCGAGTACTGGCGTACTCAACTCGCTGCGGATGGCGACCCCGCCGCCGCTGCGCAACTCTTTGCGCGACCTGCTTCAGGCGCTGCGGTCGCAGTTGCAGACGTCGCGAGTCTTGCTGGGTGCCAACGTAGTTTGACGTTCTCGCTTTCTACCTCCGCGACAGCGGTGCTAAAACGCGTTGCCGCAACCCGGCACGCGTCGCTCTTCATGACGATGCTCGCAGTCCTGAACGTCGTCCTGCAGCGTCTGAGTGGCCAGGACGACATCCGGGTTGGTGCGCCGATGTCACTGCGCAAGCGTCCCGAAGCGCAGTCGATGATTGGTTACTTCATCAATCTTCAGGTAATGCGCACGCGCATGAACGCGCATCGCGACTTCGGCGCGCTCGTCGATGCCGTACGCGAAACCGTGCTGGCTGCGCAGGAACATCAGGATGTGCCATTCGACCGCCTCGTTAGCGGGCTGTTACCAAATCGCGCGAGCGACGGGGCGGCGCTGTTTCAGGTCAAGCTGACCGAACAGCAGCCGTTCGTCGAGGCCGCGTTCGCACCGCTCGACGCGCGGCTTCATGTGTTGTTGAACGACGCACCTCATTTCGATCTTGCGCTTGATTTCACCCATACCGGCGAGACGATTGACTGCTTGCTCGCGTATGACGACGCAGTGCTCGATACCGCGTTTGCTGAGCGTTTTGCGGGCTTGTTTACTGAGTTGGCGGAGCAACTCGGCGAGGCGCCCGATGTGCCTTTGGAGCAGCATGCTGCGAGCGCGGTTGCGAATCCGACGCATTGCGGGGCGACTACCATGCAAGATGTGCGCGGCGTTCAGGACATCACTGCCACACAGGACACAGACGTCATGCAAGACGTGCTGGCGTTGTGGGATGCCAGCGTGAAAGATTGCCCAGAACGCATCGCTCTCTACGACGGCAAGCGCAGCGTGACATTCGGCGCGCTCGATGCCGCAGCAGAAGCGCTCGCGGCCCAACTCGACGTGCTCGGCACAGGAGATGAAGCGCGTGTTGGCGTGCTGGCCAGCCGCTCGATCGTGCAGGTGCTTGGCATGCTGGCGGCATTTAAGGCCGGTGCAACCTGGGTGCCGTTCGATCCGCAGATGCCGCCTGCACGGATAGCTGCGCAGATCGCAGACAGCGGCGCAGTCGTGTTGCTCCACGCAAGTGCCTTGCCTGCTGGCTTGGCCGACATCGCGTCGCGGATCTCGACCCTCACGCTGCACTACGACCCGCCAGCTTCGTCAGCGCATCGGATCTCTTCGACCGAACCCGCATCGCGTTCACGCCGCCCACCGCACGCAGACCGCGCAGCGTACATGATCTACACCTCAGGTTCGACGGGTGAACCGAAGGGCGTGATCGTTACCCACGGCGGCCTCGCAAACTACGTGCACGGGATGCTCGCGACATTGCAGGTCGACGCGGACGCGTCGTTTGCGATGGTCTCGACCCCCGCCGCCGATCTTGGCCACACGGTGCTGTTCGGCGCGCTGTGTTCAGGACGTACGCTGCATCTGCTCGAACAGGACCTCGCGTTCAATCCAGACGGCTTCGCACGCTATATGGCGGAGCACCGGATCGGTGTACTGAAGATCGTGCCGAGCCACCTCGCCGCCTTGCTATCTGCATCGCGTCCTCGCGATGTTCTGCCGGCGCACGCACTGATTGTCGGCGGCGAGGCTACGCCTGCCGCGTTGCTCGAACGCCTCGGCGCGCTTGAGCCTACCTGCCGCATTTTCAATCACTATGGGCCGACGGAAACGACGGTCGGCATCGCAATGCACGCTCTCGCGCAAGCGGCGCAGCCCGGCCGCGATTTGCCCTTGGGTGCGCCGCTGCCCAACGCCCACATCTACCTGCTCGATGATCGGATGGAGCCGGTGGCGCGAGGCGCCGAGGGTGAGCTGTATCTCGGCGGACCGGG
>NZ_JAMFSB010000168.1 GCF_026225065.1 Paraburkholderia sp.
GAACCGCTTCCTGCTTGAATTCTTGCGTGTAACGCTGCTTGGGAATCTTGTACATTCCGCACCTCCAGTCGCCAGTTTAACCAGCTACTGTTGGTATCCGAAATCCGCACCCAACCTCACCCGTTCGCGGGACCCCAAGCCGTGCTCGCCTACCTGTCGCGTTACACGCACCGGGTCGCGATCTCCAACCAACGTCTGGTCGCGCTCAACGAACACGGCGTCACCTTCCACTGGAAGGACTACCGCGTCCACGGACGCACACGCAACAAGACTATGACGCTCACCGCAGATGAGTTCGTGCGCCGGTTCCTATTACACGTGCTGCCTGGCGGCTTCGACCGCATCCGCCATTACGGTCTGCTGGCGAACCCCTTGCGGCGCGCGAATCTCGCGAAGCTACGCGAGTTGCTGAGCGTCGGGCCGGCCCATATCAAATCCGATGCCATCGTCGTAGCCAGCGCCGCAATACCGCCAACCTTTGTTTGCCGACACTGCGGTTCGTCGATGATCATCCTCGACATACTCCAACGCAGCAGACCGATCCGGGCGCCGCCGGTTGAGCGAGCCTATGCATGAACGCCATCGTGTCAGGGTGCATCGATCGACTGTCGGCTCTTCGGCAACGCGAGCCCATAGGAGACCCCTGCGCGCATCGCTCCAAAGGGGAAGCTTGGCGCCCGCCAAACCCAGCACATCACGATACGCTTCACTGCCGCTGCCACGATCCTGCCAATCCAGGTTCAGCGTCATCCGCATTTCAATCCACCCCGTGCGCGATCCGAGCTGATAAATCGCCATAGCGGTGAAACGTTCCGGTCACATCGGAACACTCCGCGGTTTCCTCCCTTGGGGCTTGTAGGACGCCTGCCCGCCAGCTCATGCGGGAATTCGCGTGCGCGCGGATCAGGGCAGGCGTCCTACAACCCTAAACAGGAGCGGCCGCTTCCGATTTGAGTCTGAACGTCCGAGCCTCGCTTGATAGCGGCCATGCCCCTATCCGGGAGTTGGGCGAACGCCTTCGCGCTCTGCTTGGTAACAGGGAACCGAGCGCCCAAGATGGACCTTGTGTCTATTTTGTCGAAGCTCAAAACTCGGAATTGGCACGGCCGGTAGCGCGTTGATGCCTGAGGCGCAGGGGCCCTCACATATCAGGCCGCCGTTGGCTCGAAATACTCGGCCACAAATCCATCTGCGTGCCGCACGGTTAAATTGCGGCCGACCGGGGTTTCATGCACTTGCGTGGGCACGTCGGCACCGTGTGTTTTGAGCCAGACGGAGAATGCGTCGACCGAATCGACGACAAATGCGGCTCGGACGTGCCTGACTGGCGTAAGCGCAGCTTCGTTGCCCGCGAGCAGGATGAACGACCCCACCACCGCAACCTCGACGCCAACGTCGGGAAACGACAAACGGCGCTCACAGTTCTGCAGCTGCAACTGCTCATAGAACGCAATCGCACTGTCGAACTGCTCAGGCGAGACATAGTGACGGAACATCGATTTCAGGATTTGCACATCAGACCTCGTGGTTGATAACGACGCATTCGGCGCTTGATGCGCTCGCGGCGGCATTGATCGCCTCATGAACTTCGGCGAATGGGAACTCGAGCGCCCGGATTGCTTCCGCTGCAAGCAACCCACTTCCGACCAACTTCAGCAACTGCGCGTACGCGGTGCGTGGGTACATGAACTGGCCCAAAATCTCCCAGCTGTTCAACATCACTTCCGTGTAGGGGATCGGCAGGGGCACGGCCATGCTGCCCATCAACACGAGCCGGCCTCCAACGGCGAGTCCTCGCAGTGCGGCCAAGGTAAGGTGCGGATCCTGCGCGTTTCCGACCATGTCGAATGCCATCTGCGCAGCACCGCCCGACGCTTCACGCAGCGCGTCAACGTCAGTGACGCGGTCGCCGGTCGACACGACCGGCATGACGCGAGGCCCGGCGCTCGACGCCAATGCTGTGAGCGCCATTCCATTGCGGCCGAACGCCACCACGCGAGCGGCGCCCATTGCGATCGCCAGCCGGACGGCCGCCGATCCGTATGCGCCTGTCGCACCAGATACGATCACGGTTTCGCCGGCTGCAAGACGACCGCGCAGCATCCCGCCATAGGGAACGATGTAACGCATCGTGGTGACAAGACTGCGCGCGTCGAGGTCGTTGACCGCATCAGCGGGCGTGACGGTCGATGCGGGCAGCAACGCGTAGTCGGCGAGTGTTCCGTCGGGCCAGTCATCCTGCATCCTGAAGCCGGCTTCGCTGCCCGCCGTGACACCGATCAGCATCTGACCCGGATCGCGTACGTTTTCCTGCGCGACGAAGTGCGAGGAGATCACCACGCGCTGTCCGCGCTTGAGATGCCACACGTCGGGTCCGACTGCTTCGATGACACCGACTCCGTTTCCTCCCGGCACAAAGGCCCGTGAAGGAACGTGGTAGACGGGAAGCTTGCCGTCGACGTAATCGCGCATATAGGACATCAACGCAGACGACTGCATCCGCACGACGACGCTACCTGGCCGTGCTTCCGGTACGGGACGATCGACCAATGTCAGACTCCCACCGAGCCGATCGAGTTGCCATGCTCTCATTTAGTTTTCCTCATTCCAGCGATACCTGCAATTTCCCGGCGCGCGGTAACCGATAAAGGTCGGCGATCGCACTCGGAAGGTTGTCGAAGCCACGCATCACGCGCGCGTTCGGGCGAATCCGCCGCATCGATAGCAATCGCGACAGATCGTTCTCAGCCTGTTCCCGCTCGTGATAAAACGAGTCGACGGTCCACGCGCCGGATTTGATGCGGCGCTCTCGCAATCGCCACTCGACAGACTCCGTAATGCCGAAGGTCTCGCGCATCGTCGCCCGCGCCACAGACGCGTCGCCCGAGTTCGCGGCATACAACGCCGCTGCCGATCCGTACGAGAACAACCGCCCGTGTCGGTTCATCCGGCCAACAACCCGCCCGGTCAGTTCACCGCCAACGCCATCGGAGAAAACATCAACGCCTTCCGGAAATGCAATGGAGAGCTCGCCTTCGAGTTGGGGTGACAGGTAGTCGATGCAGCCATCAATCTTGAGCGTCTCGATGACCCATCGGCAGCGTTCAGGGCCTCCCGCGAAGCCTATGACTCGTGCTCCGGCAAC
>NZ_JAMFSB010000017.1 GCF_026225065.1 Paraburkholderia sp.
GCAGGTAGGCGATTTCCTCGAATTCGCAGGTGCTGGCGATGTCGAGAATGTCATAGCCGCGGTAATGCAGGTCATTGCCGGTCTTGCCGACCGTACACAGCGCAGTATTACCCGCCGTCACGCCTGACAGCGCCACGGATTTCTTCGGTTTGAATGCGCCCGGGGCTCCGTTCTCGCCTGGTGTCGCTGCGGCTTGCGTCTTTTCGCTCATCTCCAGCAGTCTCCTGTATGCCCGCTCATGATGCGGACTCTTTGGTGGAACCGGTTGCAGCAAAGAGCGGCGCAGCCTCAGCAGGCACCGCGCGTCCGGTCGAGCGTGCGCGGCGCAGCACCGACCAGTAATAACGGTAGCTCGCGCGGTCGTGCAGGGTGTCGTGATGGCGCGTCGGGCCCCAGTGGGCGGATTGCGCGGCCAGCAGAATTTCGGCAGCCGTGGCGATCTCTTCATCGCGAGGCGCAAAGGCGGCCACGATAACCGGCACCTGCGACGGATGGATGCTCCACATCCGCGTATAGCCGAACTCGTTGCGGGCGCGGGTGGCGTCGTTGGCCACCACGCTCATATCGCGCACTTCGGTGCTGACGTTGTGCGAGGGCACCTTGCCGTGCGCGTGGCAGGCCGCGGCGATCTCGAGTTTGGCGCGCCGCACCAACGGATGATCGAACTGGCCAGGCGAGCGCATCGCCGTATCGGGGATCGCGCCATCGTGCGCGGAGACAAAGTCCATCAGGCCGAAGCTGAGCGCTTCGACGCCCGGCAATGCGGCCAGATCGAACGCCCGCGCCAGTGCGCCGTGGGTTTCGACCAGCAACTGCACCGGCACGGGTTGAGCGATGCCGAGTTCACGCCGCGTTGCTTCGATATACGCGCACATTTCGGCGGCATCGGGAACGCTGCGGATCTTCGGCAGAGTGATATACGCAGGAGCGCGTTTGGCGGCGCGCAGGATCAGGCGCACGTCGTCGCGCCAGTGCGCGTGATTGAAATCGTGAATCCGCACGCCCACGCGGCCAAAGCGGTCATGCTCGCTGCCCAGCAGCGACGCCGCCAGCTCCGCATGTTCCGCCTCGCGGCCCACCTGGGCACCGTCTTCGCAATCGAGCGTGATGTCGAACACCGGCCCCAACTCCTGCTGCAAAGCGAGCGATTTGAGCATCAGCTTTTCACTGCCGGCGTAGTGATCGCAGGCAGGCAGGACTGTGGGCGGCGCTTCGCCGTCAAACAGCACTTCGGCGGGTGTGAGGGCGCGCATCTTCGGCGTCAGGGGCGTGTTGATTCGTTGAGGAATCTGATTCGGGCCGCACGTAAAAAACCGGAACCCGCCGCAGCGCAACGGAGTCCCGGCTGGTCTACATCAGGCGCTTAGCCGAGCAGGTGCTGAACGCCTTCGCGCTCTTCGAGCAGCTCGTTCAGCGTACCGTCCATCTTTTCGCGCGAGAACGTGTCGATTGCCAAGCCTTCGACGCGCTTGTACTCGCCGTTTTCGCATGTTACCGGCACACCGTAAATGATGTCTTCCGGAATGCCATACGAGCCGTCCGACGGGATACCCATCGTGACCCACTTGCCATTCGTGCCGAGCACCCAGTCACGCACGTGGTCGATTGCTGCGTTAGCTGCCGATGCTGCCGAGGACAGGCCGCGCGCTTCGATGATCGCTGCGCCGCGCTTGCCGACGGTCGGGATGAACGTGTTGCGATTCCATTCGTCGTCGTTGATCAGCTTGGTCAGGTCCTGGCCTTCTGCCGTTGCAACGCGGAAATCCGGGTACATTGTCGGCGAGTGGTTGCCCCACACTGCCAGCTTTTCGATCGAGGCGACCGGCTTGCCCGACTTGGCAGCCAGTTGCGACAGTGCACGGTTGTGGTCCAGACGCAGCATGGCGGTGAAGTTCTTCTTCGGCAGATCCGGCGCCGACTTCATTGCAATGTAAGCATTGGTGTTGGCCGGGTTGCCGACGACCAGCACCTTCACGTCGCGGCTGGCGGCTTCGTTCAGCGCCTTGCCTTGCACCGTGAAGATCTCAGCATTTGCTGACAGCAGATCCTTACGTTCCATGCCTTTCGAACGCGGACGCGCACCGACCAGCAGGGCCACGTCAGCGTCTTTGAACGCAACCTTGGGATCGTCGGTGATCACGACGCCCTGCAGCAGCGGGAATGCGCAATCATCCAGTTCCATCACGACGCCTTTGACGGCGCCTTGCGCTTGCGGCAGGTCGAGCAGTTGCAGGACCACCGGCTGATCCTTGCCGAGCAGGTCGCCGTTGGCGATGCGGAATAGCAGGGAGTAAGCGATTTGACCTGCGGCGCCGGTGACGGCAACGCGCTTTGCGGGCTTAGCCATTGAGAATTCTCCAGGACGATGCGTTAGACGCTAGGGAAAACGCCATTCTATATGGGCGTTAAGCGAAGCGTTGTGAAACAGGGCGGAATTCACTGTTACGCGGGGCGCCTCAGGCTGAAAGCCGAGGCTGGAAGCGCGTTGCGGCAAGACCGCCATGCCGGAAACCTGTGCAGCCGAGCGGGTGCGCGGGACACCGGTGGCCGCTGCATGGTGCCGGGCTCCTGCAAGGGTGTGTTTCCGAAGCGTCTGGCGGGACAAAGACCGGCGAATCGAAAGCGGAACCGCGAGGGACAACAGCGTGATGCAGAGCGGCTTTGAGTGCCAGGTGGCTTGCCAGCAGTACCCGGGGATACCCATGAAAAAGCCGTTGAACAACCCTCGAACCCTTGCTCGCCAAGGAGTGTAGGATTCGGCCCAAACAAAGTCAACAGTATCTTATGTCTTATATAAGACATATCTGTTGCCGGGAAAGTAATAGACGGCAGACAGGCCTTTATGATGAAATGCGCGCATGAATTCGAACCCGGCGAGCACTCCGAATCCTAACGGCCCTGGAGGGCCGGGCGAGGGCGCGTCCGCTGCTGCTGCACCCGCTACATCGCCCACTTTCAGCCCCCTGTATCAGCAGATCAAGGCGTTGATTACGCACAGCCTCGAGTCGGGTGAATGGAAGCCGGGTGAAATCATTCCCAGTGAGGTCGAACTGGCTGTCCGTTTCAAGGTGAGTCAGGGAACGGTGCGCAAGGCGATCGACGAACTGGCAGCGGATAACCTGCTGGTGCGTCGTCAGGGCAAGGGCACTTTTGTTGCAACGCACAATGAGGATCGCGCCCAGTTTCGCTTCCTCAGGTTACTGGCCGATGACGGCGCCGAACATCCCCACGTTAGCCGCCTTCTAGAATGCCGCCGCCTGCGTGCGTCGGCCGATATCGCGCGCCAGCTCGACCTCAAACCAGCCGACCCAGTGGTGCTTATAAAGCGCCTTTTGCAGTTTGATGGTGAAATTACGGTGCTCGACGAGATTTGGTTGCCCGGCGTCGTGTTCCGCGGGCTCACTCTCGAGCGGCTCTCGGAGTACAAAGGTCCGCTCTACGCGATGTTCGAGACTGAGTTCGGAACCCGCATGATCCGGGCGTCCGAGAAGATTCGGGCGGTGGCGGCCGACCCTACGGTTGCCGACCTGCTGAAGGTGCCACCCGGATTTCCGTTGCTATCGGTGGAGCGCGTGTCCTATACCTATGGGGACCGCCCCGTCGAAGTGCGGCGTGGATGGTATGTCACAACTGGATACTACTATCAGAACGATCTCAGCTAAAACCGGGCAGTCGGAGACCCGGATGTCCAGGCTGGATCGACGTGTTTAAGGGTGGCGCGCGTAACGCGCGGAGCCCTCTTGAGGACGCCATTGTCGCGTGTGCAGGAGATGACCGTTGGGGTTTTCGCTGCAGCGCGATATGAAAAGGCGCTAAAATTCAGGATTAGTGTTACTACATAGTAGGGGTCTAGCATGGCTGAAGCCGTAAAAAAACCGAGGCCGGAGTTCCGGAACATCGGTATCGGGCAGATATTGACGGCGTATCGCCTCCCACTAGCGGGGCGTGTGTCGATCTTGCATCGCGCAAGCGGTTTGCTGCTGTTTGTTTTTCTTCCGTTCCTGCTGTACCTCTTCGATCAAAGCCTTACCTCAGAGCTCAGCTTTGACGTGTTCAAGGGCTTCCTCTCCAACATCATCGTCAAGCTCATCACGCTGGTTCTCGCGTGGGCCTTCCTGTTCCACTTCTGCGCCGGCATCCGTCACCTGTTCATGGACGCAAGCCATGGCCTCACGACGAAAGAGAAGGGCAAGCAAACCTCCATCGTCGTTCTGGCCGTTTCGTCGCTTCTGACGATCGCTTTTGCGCTCAAACTCTTCGGAGCATTCTAAAAAAATGGCAGCTAATAACCGAATCGGTCCGAAGCGTCTCGTCGTCGGCGCGCACTACGGTCTGCGCGACTGGCTCGCACAGCGCATTACGGCGACGATCATGGCGGTCTACACGATCATCCTGCTCGCGTGGTTCTTCGGCGCACAAGACTTCTCGTATGACGGCTGGGCGTCGATCTTCGCGACGCAATGGATGAAGCTCGCCACGTTCGTGACGCTGCTGTCCCTGTTCTACCATGCGTGGGTAGGTATTCGTGACATCTGGATGGACTACATCAAGCCCGTCGGTGTGCGTCTCCTCCTTCAGGCCCTGACGATCGTCTGGCTGCTGGCGTGTGCCGGCTACGCTGCGCAGATTCTCTGGAGAGTATAAAAGAATGGCTGCAATCAAGAATTCTCTGCCGCGTCGCAAGTTTGACGTGGTTATCGTCGGCGCAGGCGGCTCGGGGATGCGCGCTTCGCTGCAACTCGCTCGCGCCGGCCTGTCGGTTTGCGTGCTGTCCAAGGTGTTCCCGACGCGTTCGCATACGGTGGCTGCTCAAGGCGGCATCGGCGCATCGCTCGGTAACATGAGCGAAGACAATTGGCACTACCACTTCTACGACACGATCAAGGGTTCCGACTGGCTCGGCGACCAGGACGCGATCGAGTTCATGTGCCGCGAAGCACCGAATGCAGTCTACGAACTGGAACACATGGGCATGCCGTTCGACCGCAATGCGGACGGCACGATCTATCAGCGTCCGTTCGGCGGCCACACGGCCAACTACGGCGAAAAGCCGGTGCAACGCGCTTGCGCGGCCGCTGACCGTACGGGTCACGCGCTGCTGCACACGCTTTATCAGCAGAACGTAGCAGCGAAGACGCAGTTCTTCGTCGAATGGATGGCGCTGGACCTGATCCGCGACGCCGAAGGCGATGTGCTCGGCGTGACCGCGATGGAAATGGAAACGGGCGACGTCTACATCCTCGAAGGCAAGACCACGCTGTTCGCCACGGGCGGCGCAGGCCGGATCTTCGCAGCTTCGACCAACGCGTTCATCAACACCGGTGACGGCCTGGGCATGGCTGCGCGTTCGGGCATCGCGCTGCAAGACATGGAATTCTGGCAATTCCACCCCACCGGCGTGGCCGGCGCGGGCGTGCTGATTACCGAAGGCGTGCGCGGCGAAGGCGGCATTCTGCGTAACTCGAACGGCGAGCGTTTCATGGAACGCTACGCGCCGACGCTGAAGGATCTGGCGCCGCGTGACTTCGTTTCGCGTTCGATGGACCAGGAAATCAAGGAAGGCCGTGGCGTGGGTCCGAACAAGGACCACGTGCTGCTCGACCTGTCGCACATCGGCGCGGAGACGATCCTGAAGCGTCTGCCGTCGATCCGCGAAATCGCGCTGAAGTTCGCGAACGTCGATTGCATTAAAGAGCCGATTCCGGTTGTGCCGACCATCCACTATCAGATGGGTGGTATTCCTACGAACATTCACGGCCAGGTGGTGGGCACGTCGAAGGGTCACGAAGATCCGGTCAACGGCTTCTATGCAGTCGGCGAATGTTCGTGCGTGTCGGTCCACGGCGCGAACCGCCTGGGCACGAACTCGCTGCTCGATCTGGTGGTGTTCGGCCGCGCCGCCGGCAACCATATTGTCAAGCACGTGCGGGAAATCAAGGAGCACAAGCCGCTGCCGGCTGATGCCGCTGATTTCGCGCTCTCGCGTCTCGACAAGCTCGACAAGTCCTCGTCGGGTGAATACACGCAGAACGTGGCGAACGACATCCGTGCCACCATGCAGGCGCACGCCGGTGTGTTCCGTACCTCGAAGCTGCTGTCCGAAGGCGTGGAGCGCATCCGCGAAGTCGCTGAGCGCGTTGACAGCATCCACCTGAAGGACAAGTCGAAGGTCTTCAACACGGCTCGCGTCGAAGCGCTGGAACTGGCGAACCTGATCGAAGTGGCACGCTCCACAATGGTGTCGGCAGAAGCGCGTAAGGAAAGCCGTGGTGCGCACGCACAAGACGACTTCGAACACCGCGACGACGAAAACTGGCTGCGCCATACGCTGTGGTTCAGCGAAGGCGATCGCCTCGACTACAAGCCGGTTCACATGCAACCGCTGACCGTCGAATCGGTGCCGCCGAAAGCGCGTACCTTCTAAGGCACAAGTCAAAGGAATTCAGAAATGGCCAAGCGTACATTTGAAATCTACCGCTACGATCCGGACAAGGACGCAGC
>NZ_JAMFSB010000169.1 GCF_026225065.1 Paraburkholderia sp.
CAAGCGCTGCACTGGCGCCACCCGCGCGGCGCGGCGCGGCGTCGGCAAGTGGAGCCTCCTCGCGAACGGAGGGTGCAGTAGATACCGGCAGCGGTACGGTTGAAGTCGCGTTGGACACAGCGGATTCGCTGTGCGACACGGCTGGCTCCGAGGCACTTTCACCGCGCGCCGGTACCGCTTCTTGATCGTCGGCAAACGCCTCGGCATCTGCGACGGGAGTATCGGCCTCTACCGCCGAAGTCACGACGGCACTCGCCGCGCGTGGTGTGAGCTCCTGTGTCGGCTCAATGGCTGGTTGCGGGTTGTCTTCGGCCGGACTGGTTGCTTCAGGCGCGGCTTGCCATGCCGCCAGGTCAGATTCCCGAGGAGACGCGGATTCGCCCGAGGACTGCACCAATGCGCTTTCTTGCACGCTCGCCGTGTGAGACTCTGCACTCCGAGCCACAACCGCTTCACGATCGGCAGCGTCAGCATGATCAGCAGCGGCCTGGGTCGTCGACGCAGCTACCGGTTTTACCCCGGCGGCGCGCGCCGCTTGCCCTTGCGGCGCAGCCACGGCCGGCGAACCGCTACGTTTCACGCCGCCCGGGCCCGACGCACCCACGGGACGGGTCGTGCTGGGGCCACCACCACCGCCAGTCGGAGCCGGCTCAAACGCCAGCATCCGCAGCAGCGTCATCGTAAAGCCGGCGTATTCGTCCGGCGCGAGGCCGAGCTCGCTCCTGCCGATCGTCGCAATCTGGTAGAACAACTGCACCTGTTCGGCGCTCAACGTCTCAGCGAAACGGCGTAAATCCGTCGCCTCAGGCCACTCATCGAGCACCGACGACGGCGCAAACTGCGCCCATGCAATCCGGTGCAGCAAGCTGGCCAGATCCTGCAACGCGGTCGAAAACGACAGGCTGCGCAGCGACATTTCGTCGGCCACGGCCAACACTGCCGGACCGTCGCCATCAGCGAGCGCGTCGAGCAGGCGAATCAGGTAACTCTGATCGAGCGCGCCGAGCATGCCGCGCACCGCTTCGTCGGTTACCTGATTGGCCGAATAGGCAATCGCCTGGTCCGTCAGCGAAAGCGCATCGCGCATCGAGCCGTCCGCCGCACGCGCCAACAGGCGCAACGCCTGCACCTCGAACGGCACGTGTTCCTCACCGAGGATGTGCTCCAGATGCGACACGATGTGCCCAGCCGGCATCTGCTTCAGATTGAATTGCAGACAGCGTGACAGCACGGTAACCGGGATCTTTTGCGGATCGGTGGTAGCGAGAATGAACTTGACATGCGACGGCGGTTCTTCCAGCGTCTTCAACATGGCGTTGAAAGCGTGGTTCGTGAGCATGTGCACTTCGTCGATCATATAGACCTTGAAGCGCGCATCGACCGGCGCATAAACCGCACGCTCGAGCAGTGCGGCCATTTCGTCGACGCCGCGGTTACTGGCGGCATCCATCTCCACATAATCGACAAAGCGCCCTTCGTCGATCTCCCGGCACGCGCGGCAGACGCCGCACGGCGTCGAGGTCACGCCGGTTTCGCAATTCAGCGCCTTCGCGAAGATGCGCGAGAG
This sequence comes from Paraburkholderia sp., assembly GCF_026225065.1. GTDB lineage: Bacteria > Pseudomonadota > Gammaproteobacteria > Burkholderiales > Burkholderiaceae > Paraburkholderia. The sequence goes on from NZ_JAMFSB010000169.1 coordinate 1,568, forward strand.
CGTCGTCTTGCCGACGCCGCGGGTTCCGGTAAACAGATAGGCATGATGCAGACGCCCGCCGTCGAGCGCATGCGTGAGCGCGCGCACCACGTGCTCCTGTCCGACGAGCGAAGCGAAATCCTTCGGTCGCCATTTGCGTGCGAGAACTTGATAGGTCATCGGGAAATTGTATCAGTAACGATAGCGCGCAAAGGCGATTCGACCACGCACGGGCATGCACGATCGCCTCATTGAAAACGGCAACCGGACCGATAGAAAAAAATAGTGGGAAGCGAGAGTGGCGAACCGTCGAACGACGAACAGACAACGCATCGCGGGCACGCGGACAACCGCGCAGAGGCAACGCCACAACAACGCGAGAAGCGCTGAGGGAAACTGGACACCGTAGGGATCAGATACGCGCAGACCCGAAACGAATTTCAGGCCAACTGCAGAGGCCAAATTCGGGCCAACGACAGAAACAAAAAGGAAGGTGACGAGCCCGACCCTCGGCACTGGTGGAAAACGGCTGTGGCTGCTTCGTTCCCGACCTGACCAGGTTGACCGCCCCTCCATGCGAGGAGGCCCGTCACGAAAGATTCTACCATCGGTCAGCCCGCCAGGCGAAGCAAATCCCAACAAAGTTAGCTGCGACGCCACTTGTGTTCGCCTGCGCCACCACCAGATAGTGTGTGTAACAGAGGTGGCCGCGCTACCGGCAGGCCTTAGCCCTACTGCCTGCATGAGTACTATCACCACCGGCAACGCATAGCAATTTAGGCTAAACTGACGTACGAATGTCCCGTAAAGCCGAGCATTCTGCGCATTCCGGAGCGCGTCGAGAAGATCGCCCGCGAATGTTTCAGCATGGCTCCCTTTGCGGCAACGCGAACGGAAGTTTTCTTAGTTTGATGTATCGTGGCGAGCATCCAGGCGGGCCTCGATCCGAGAGAGGTATACATGAGCGAACAAATCAAGCATATCAGCGACGCATCGTTCGAACAGGACGTCGTTAAATCCGACAAACCCGTGCTGCTCGATTTCTGGGCCGAATGGTGTGGTCCCTGCAAGATGATTGCGCCGATCCTCGACGAAGTCGCCAAGGACTACGGCGACCGCCTGCAGATCGCCAAGATCAATGTGGACGAACACCAGTCGACGCCGGTGAAATTCGGCGTGCGCGGCATCCCCACGCTGATCCTCTTCAAGAACGGCGCCGTCGCGGCCCAGAAGGTCGGCGCGCTGTCGAAATCGCAACTCACCGCGTTCCTCGACGGCAACCTGTAATCTGTTTTAATTGAAACACCGCGGTTCGTGTTGTCGCACGACAACACGAACCGTGAGAAGATGCGTTTATGCCGCGCTGGCTTAAATTGGCGTGTGCTATGCTAGAATCCGCAAAACGTCGAAAAGACGCTTAAGTCCCTGAGCGGTTCCGCTCACTCTCCTCCCAGATTCCATTTCAGGTCGCACCTTCTCCTGCGGGTTCTCCGTATGCATTTATCCGAGCTTAAGACTCAGCACGTGTCCGAATTGATCGAGATGGCCAATGGCCTCGAGATCGAAAGTGCGAACCGCCTGCGCAAGCAGGAATTGATGTTCGCCATTCTTAAAAAGCGCGCCAAAACTGGCGAAACGATTTTCGGCGACGGCACGCTCGAGGTGCTGCCTGACGGCTTCGGCTTCCTGCGTTCGCCAGAAACCTCTTATCTGGCGAGTACGGACGATATTTATATCAGCCCGTCGCAAATCCGCCGCTTCAACCTGCACACCGGCGACACGATCGAAGGTGAAGTCCGCACGCCGAAAGACGGCGAGCGGTATTTCGCGCTGGTGAAGGTCGACAAGGTCAACGGCCAGCCGCCGGAAGCCTCGAAGCACAAAATCATGTTCGAAAACTTGACGCCGCTGCACCCTAACAAGGTGCTGCTGCTCGAGCGTGAGATGCGCGGCGA
>NZ_JAMFSB010000170.1 GCF_026225065.1 Paraburkholderia sp.
ATCGTGCTCGGCAAGGGCGGCGCCACCATCAAGTCGATCGGCGCGGACTCGCGCAAGGAACTTGCGGAGATCACCGGTGTGCCGGTGCACCTCTTCCTGTTCGTCAAGGTGCGCGAGAACTGGGGCGACGATCCCAATCGTTACCGTGAGATGGGTCTCGAATTCCCAAAAGAATAGATAGCGAGCAAGATCAGGGAATAGCGAAAAGCTCATGAGCGATTCTGCCAAGCTGCCCAAGAACGTGTTCTATTTCGAGGTGATGCTTTATCTCTCGCTGATGCTCGATGCGGTGTCGATCGCGTTTCAGGATCGCACGCCCGACATGGACATGTCTGACACCACCATCGCGGCGGCGAATATCGTCGCGGCCGGACTGCTGCTGCTGTTCGTCTATCTGGTCTGGCTTGGCGCACATCGCCGCAAGAGCTGGCCGCGCTGGATACTGGTGGCGTCGCTGGTGTTTTCAGTGTTGTCACTGTTCCAGATCCTGGACTCCGACGGTTTGCAGTTCGACAGCGCCATCGAAATCATCTCCTGCACACTGACCGCCGTGGGGCTGTATTTCTCGTTCACCGGCGACGCGCGCGACTGGTTCAATGCGTAGAGCGCGTTAGCCGAAGGCGCGACCCACCGCTTGAAACGGCTTGAATTGGCGGATTATTCTTCGCTCATCCGTCTTCCGGGCAGAGGATTGAGCATGGTTGCCAGCGACAGCTTTGCCGAATTTCTGCACGAGCAGCTTGCTCCGCTCGGCCGCATCACGATGCGGCGTATGTTCGGTAAGACCGGCGTGTTCTGCGACGGGCTGATGTTCGGGATGGTGAGAGACAACACGCTCTACTTTCGTGTGGATGACGACAATCGAGCGGTGCTCAAGGAAGCCCAGTCCTTTCCGCCTCTCAATTACGAGAAGAAGGGCGGAATCATCGATCTTTCCTTCTGGCGTGCTCCGGAACGTCTGTTCGACGAAGCCGACGAACTTGTCACCTGGGCGCGAGCCGCGCTGGCGGCGGCACAGCGGGTTGCGGCGAAGAGAGAACGAGCAGCACCAAAGCGAAAATCAAAACCTCAATTATGAAGCTGGAATGCGCCCCTTAGCCGAAGGCGTACCCAGCCGCCTGAAACGGTTGATTTGACGGACGATGCTTCGCTCATCAGTCCTACGAAGTTGCCGGGATCATGCATAAGCCGCCTCGGCGGAGGGGCTGCGTTTGTTCACGATTTCGGCAATGGTTTGGGCGATATCGGCGCAGGCCGTCCGGGGATCGGTTTCGAACATCACCTTGCGGTTTGCGGCCCGCGCTTCTGCGTAGCGATCGTCAAGCAGCGCGGCGCGCAGCGCCTCGGCCGCGTCCGCATGGGTGGCTTCGATGCCCGGTGACGGCGCATCGCCATAGGCCATCCATATATTCGGATCGTTTTGCGCGGTTTCGTTCAGCATTAGCACCGGTCGATCCAGCAACAGATAGTCCGACAGCAGCGACGACTTGTCGGTGATCAACATGTCGAACTGGTTGAGCACAGGATAGATGTCGCGGACCGCGGGCAGCATGACGACGCCCGAGGCGGGCAGCAGGCCCCGATCGATCTTCGATTGATCGAAGGGGTGTGGCTTGACGAACAGCAACGGATTGCGATCGGCGACGCTGCTGAGCATGGCCGATACGATCTCCGGTCTCGCCCATAGAGGGAGGTCGCCGGCAGCGGAAAAAGTCGGCGCGCACAGCAGCCGAACGCCGCGATGCCGGCGCCATTCCGGTTGAAAGGTGACTGCGCCGATATTGTCGATCGCGGTGGGCTCGCGCAGCAAGACTTCATTGCGCGGCAGCCCGGCACGAAGAATGTCGCGGACGCCGAAGCTGGCGCGCCAGAATGCGTCGAAGCGGCGCGCCGGGCTGACCATCACGTCGATCGAACTGGCCCCGTGCAGTTGATCGACGTTCGACGGATTGAGCAGGTTCATGTAATCGGACAGCATCAGGTCGATCTTCTTGGTGCCGATATGGCCGACCCCGTGCCACAGTTGCAATCTGACTGCGCCGGCAAGCGCCGCGTCGAACACCGCCAGCCGCAGCGATTCATTCGGGTTGACGCAGTGAACCGCAACCGCGGCGGACAGCAACAGCGCGACGGTGCGGGAATGGTCCTGGCTCATGTCGAAAGCGACGAAGCCGTGAGATTTCAGCTCAGCAACCAGCGCGCTGTTGAACGAGCACCAGACCGGCGTGAATTGCGACTGGGAGTGTGCGACATGCGTGAACAAATATTTCGAATTGTCAACGAACTGATCGCGGCCGAAGAAAAGCACCATTCGCGATTTGCTTTTGCGACGCGACAGGTCGGCGAGATCGTAAGCCAGTTTGAGAGCGCGTATATCGTTATGTGTCTGTGTGAGTTCGCCGGTGAGGATGGCGAGCTTGCGCTCGAGAGTGGTGAATCGCGTGAGGGCATCTGCGTCCATAGATTAGTATCGATCTCGCACCGTCTCATCGTGGCGGTCTTCGGACCCGTTGCGGGCACATCGATCGCGACAAAAATTCCGTCATAATACGGAGCGGTCGATGAGATCAGGCGCGTACCCAACATGTAGATTTGTACATGATGTTACGTGATGTTACGGCTGCCTTGATCGGTAAAATCATGTAGACTCTGCACATGGAATGGACAGACGAAGGCATCATTCTCGGCGTACGGCGGCACGGCGAATCCAGCGCGATCGTCGAGCTGCTGACGCGCGGGCATGGCCGGCATCTCGGTTTGGTGCGAGGCGGTGCGGGCGCGCGGCTGCGGCCAGTGTTACAACCTGGAAACACTGTCAATGCAGTCTGGCGCGCGCGGCTCGATGAGCATCTCGGTTATTATCAGATCGAGGCGACGCGGATGCGCGCGGCCACCGTGCTGGCGTCCTCTTACGCGGTCTACGGCGTCACGCATCTGGCGTCGCTGGCGCGGCTGCTGCCGGAGCGCGATCCGCACGAAGACATCTATGAGATGCTCGAGCGTACGCTGGATGATTTCAACGATGCCGGAGAAGCCGCGATCCATCTGATCCGGTTTGAGCTCGCGATGCTCGGTGAGCTCGGCTTCGGCCTCGATCTTGAGAACTGCGCCGCCACCGGCTCGACCACCGAGCTGATTTATGTGTCGCCGAAATCCGGCGGCGCGGTGTCGCGTCAGGCAGGCGATCCCTGGCGCGATCGCCTGTTGCGGTTGCCGCCGTTTCTGCGCGCGTCGGAAGACGGCCGCAACAGCTATAGCGGACAGGATCTGCATGACGGCTTCGAACTGACCGGCCGCTTCCTGCTGCGCAATGTGCTGGAGCCGCGCGGGCAGGGCCACTCCGACGCGCGCGAGGGGTTCATCAACGCGGTGGCGAAATATCTGAAATTCTATGATCTGAATGCTGACACCTAACCACGCCGGTGGTTGCGGGTTTCCGTTGGGCTCATGCCGGTGAGCTGATGAAACATGGCGATGAAGGCCGACGTGCTGTTGTACCCCAGTTCGGACGCGATCCTCTGCACCGGATGACCGGCGTCGAGCAATGCGAACGCCGTGACCAGCTTCAGCCTTTGCCGCCACTCGCCGAACGATATTCCAAGTTGTAGTCGGCATCGCCGCGCAAAAGTCCGTTCTGTCGTATTCACTGTCGCGGCCCACGCGGCCAGCGAACGTCGATCGCCGGGCAGGGATCGCAGCGACGTCAGTACCGGTGCAAGCAGCGGATCGTCGGTTGTCGGCAGGTAGTTCTCGTGCCGCTTAGCGAGCCGCAACTGGTCCAACAGAACCTGGGCGAGCCGGCGATCTGCGACTGAAACCGGACCGGCGAGGTTGCGCGCCGCGAAGTCTGCGACAATGGCCTTGACGAGCGCGCTGAGCCTCAGCGTGCAGGGCGTCTCGGGCAGTCCGCGGCAAAGCTCGCGCCGAACATAGACTGATGCATAACGGATGTCGTGCAGGGTCCGTGAATCGTGCGCAACGCGCGGCGGTATCCATATCGCATAGGCCGGTGGCGACAGGTAGCGCTCGTTCGCAATGGTGAAGTCCACCACGCCGTTGACGGCATAGAGCAACTTGCCCCAGGCAGCACGCTGCGCCGGAAAGATCGTCCCAGCCGGAAAATCCACGATTCTGAATGAGATCGGTGCCGGGGGCGGACCGATCAGGCTGGGCGTCTCGCGGGGCATGTCCGAACTCCGAAACTGATTGTCCGAAATTCACTATATAGCGTTATTCAGACAGCGCGTACCGTGGTGTCGCGGGGGCCCACGAAGGAGTTCGCCATGATCGTCCATAACTGGGTTGATGTGCACGCGCATTTCACGCCACCAATGTCGCCGGAGCAGAGTGATGCGCGCTGGCAGGCGATGCGGGATGTCGGCTGGACTGGACCGAAGCCGCCGGATTGGAATGTGCCGGACACGCTGGACTACATGGATCGCGTTGGCATCGCGATGCAGATGCTCAGCAACATTCCGAAAGAGCTGGTTGCGCTTCGTGTCTCCAATGAGTATGGCGCATCATTGGTGGCGCGACATCCAACGCGGTTCGGTCTGCTCGCTGCATTGCCGACTGACGATCCCGATAGTGCGCTGGCCGAGATCGCGCGCGGCGACGGTCGGCTGAGGGCGGACGGCTTTGCGGTCACATGCTGTTACAATGGTGTTCATCTCAGCGATCCCCGCTTGGAGCCGATGTGGGCCGAACTTGACCGACGGCATGCGGTCGTGTTCGCACATCCCAATGCCTACGGACCGAGCTCGTTCGGGCGACCCAGTGCGCTGCTGGACGTCGCGTTCGAGACCGCGCGCACCGTCGTCGATATGGTGTATGCCGGCATCTTTCGCCGCTATCCGAACTTTCGCCTGGTGCTGGCGCATTGCGGCGCGGCGCTGCCGGCGCTGTCCGGGCGGCTCATGCTGCTCGGCACCGAGCCGTGGGTTCCGAATCCCAATGCCATCACCCGAAGCGAGATGCGCGAGCATCTTCGCAGCCTTTTCCTCGACACCGCGATGACCGGATCAGCGCACACGCTTGCCCCGGCGCTCGCCATGACGACGTGTGATCACATCGTCTACGGCTCGGACTGCGGCGTCCCCTGCACGGTGGAGGCGACGGCCGTCGCCAACATCGAGGCGTTGCTGGCATTCGCCGGGCTGACGCGGCAGGAGATCGAGCAGATCGGCCGGAATGCCCTGCAGCTGTTTCCGGCCGCGGCAGCACGGTTGCGGCTGGCCAAGCAGGCGGCCTCCGTTGCCGGGTCCGGACGCCGGTGAAAAGCTGCGGGTGGGGCCGGCCTTGCACGGTGATTCCCGTGGCAGCCGACACACCTGCACGGGTTCCACAGTGTCGCGATTCATTTCTTGCCCGATTCGCTTTCAGGCGCTAACCCGTCGCCATGGGAAAAAGACTGATTCCGCCGGAGCCGGCTGAAATCCACGAAGTGCAGCTGCGGGACGCGCTTGAAGAGCGCTATCTCGCCTATGCGCTTTCCACCATCATGCATCGTGCGCTGCCGGATGCGCGGGACGGCCTGAAGCCGGTCCATCGCCGCATCCTTTACGGCATGCGACTGCTGCGGCTCGACCCCGGCACGCCGTTCAAGAAATCCGCCAAGATCGTCGGTGACGTGATGGGTTCGTTCCATCCGCACGGCGACCAGGCGATCTACGATGCCATGGTGCGTCTCGCCCAGGATTTCTCGTCGCGCTATCCGCTGATCGACGGCCAGGGCAATTTCGGCAATATCGACGGCGATAGCGCCGCGGCCTATCGTTACACCGAAGCCCGCATGACCGACGTCGCGCGCCTCCTGCTGGAGGGGATCGACGAGGACGCAGTTGAGCTTCGGCCAAACTACGACGGCCAGACCAAAGAGCCGTCGGTGCTGCCGGGCGGCTTCCCCAATCTGCTGGCCAACGGTGCGCAGGGCATCGCGGTCGGTATGGCCACATCTATCCCGCCGCACAACGTCGCCGAACTCTGCGATGCGGCGCTGCACCTGATCGACAAGCCCGATGCGAAATCGAAGGCGCTGCTGCGCTGGGTGAAGGGGCCGGATTTCCCGACCGGCGGCATCATCGTCGATTCCAAGGAGTCGATCGCGGAAGCCTATATGACGGGCCGCGGCTCCTTCCGCACCCGCGCCAAGTGGCATCAGGAAGAGGGCGCGCGCGGCATGTGGGTCGTGGTCGTCACGGAGATTCCGTGGCTGGTGCAGAAGTCGCGGCTGATCGAGAAGATCGCCGAACTGCTCAACGACAAGAAGCTGCCGCTGGTTGGCGACATCCGTGACGAATCTGCCGAAGATATTCGTGTCGTCATCGAGCCGAAGACGCGCAACGTCGATCCTGAACTGGTGATGGAGTCGCTGTTCAAACTCACCGAGCTTGAGAGCAAGATTCCGCTGAATCTCAACGTGCTGGTCAAGGGCCGCATCCCCAAGGTGCTCGGCCTCACCGAATGCCTACGCGAATGGCTCGATCATCTGCGTGACGTGCTGCTGCGGCGCTCCAATCACCGCAAGGGCCAGATCGAGCACCGGCTCGAAGTTCTCGGCGGTTACCTGATCGCCTATCTGAACATCGATGAAGTAATTCGCATCATCCGCACCGAGGATGAGCCGAAGCCTGAATTGATGAAGGCGTTCAAGCTCACCGAGCTGCAGGCCGAGTCGATCCTGAACATGCGGCTGCGCAGCTTGCGCAAGCTGGAAGAATTCGAGATCCGCACCGAAGACAAGAAGCTGCGCGCGGAACTGAAGGGTATCAACGCGACTCTTGCGTCCGAGACCGAGCAGTGGGCGAAGGTCGGCGAGCAGGTGCGCCACGTCCGCGAGACGTTCGGACCGAAGACGCCGCTCGGCAAGCGCCGAACGATCTTCGCCGACGCGCCGGAGCATGATCTCGCAGCACTCGAAGAATCGCTGGTCGAACGCGAGCCGGTCACGGTGGTGATCTCGGACAAGGGCTGGGTCCGCACACTCAAGGGGCACGTTGCCGATCTCTCCGGCCTTGTCTTCAAGACCGACGACAAGCTCGGCCAGTCGTTCTTCGCCGAGACCACCTCGAAGCTGTTGCTGCTCGCCACCAACGGCCGGTTCTATG
>NZ_JAMFSB010000171.1 GCF_026225065.1 Paraburkholderia sp.
CGAGAGGCATTTACCGGACGCGGCAGTCCGCAAAACAGGGCCTGTGTTGCGGGTTATCCCTGGGGTGTTTCGCGCATACAACCTTTCTTTTAGCTTTCTTTATTCTTTCATTTAAGGTTAAATTGGGCCTTCGTCGAACGCGAGGAGACCTCTCTATATGTCGCACTTCATGCAAAGCGCGGTGACGCTGGGTGGTTGCATCGGCATGTTTACGCTGATCGTGACCATGATTGAAATGCTGAAGGGATAACAGCGCTCGTCTTCAGCCCGCGGCATCCCGCCACGAGCTGAAGACACACTACCCGCTATCAGATACAGGCTACAACGCCCCGCCTGACACCGGCGACGGATTGCGTTCCGCGAACCCTTCCTGATGCCAGTACGGATACACGGGCCGCACTGCGCTGGCAGCATCGAGCTTCGCCATCTGTTCGGCCGTCAGATTCCAGCCGACCGCGCCGAGGTTCTGCCGCAGTTGTTCTTCGTTGCGCGCGCCGATTAGCACCGTCGAAACCGTGGGACGTTGCAGCAGCCAGTTCAGCGCAATCTGCGGCACGGTCTTGCCGGTTTCGGCCGCCACTTCGTCGATCGCGTCGAGCACGCGGAACAGATATTCGTCCGGCACCGGCGGACCCATGTCAGCGGTCTTGTGCAGGCGGCTCTTCTCCGGCAACGGTTGACCGCGTTTGAGCTTGCCGGTCAGACGCCCCCAGCCGAGCGGACTCCACACCACCGCGCCCAGGCCCTGGTCGAGGCCGAGCGGCATCAACTCCCATTCGTAGTCGCGTCCCACCAGCGAGTAATACGCCTGATTGGCAACGTAGCGCGGATAGCCATAACGGTCCGCCACGTCCTGTGACTTCATCAGATGCCAGCCGGAAAAATTCGACACGCCGGTGTAGCGGATCTTGCCTGCCCGCACGAGATCGTCGAGCGTCGACAGCACTTCGACGACCGGCGTTTTGGCGTCGAAGCCGTGTAGCTGGAACAGGTCGATATAGTCGGTTTGCAGACGCTTCAAGGCGGCGTCGACGGCCTGAATCAGGTGGAAGCGCGACGAGCCGACACTGTTGGGCCCGTCGTCGAAACGGAAGGTGGCCTTGGTCGAGATGATGACCTTGTCGCGCTTGCCCTTGATCGCTTCGCCGAGCACGGCTTCGGATGAGCCTTTCGAATAGATGTCCGCGCTGTCGAACATCGTCACACCCGCGTCGAGGCAGATATCGATCAGACGGCGCGCTTCGGCGACATCGGTTGCGCCCCACGCCTCGAAGAATTCGCCCTTGCCGCCAAATGTTCCCGTGCCGAAGCTGAGCACCGGAACCTTGAAGCCGGACGCGCCCAAATATCTCTGTTCCATCGAATAATCTCCGTAAGGTTGCTTAGCATTTGCTGCTCGCTTACTGCTTATGTGCTGCTCATGCGCCGCTCGATTGCCACGCAATTTCCATCCTGCAACAACAGGGGTTGAGTCTACGCGCGTCCGCCAGATCGCGTTGGCGACGGCGGCAGCCGTGTAGAAAATTCAAATGGAGGTGCTGACCTTACCTGTGACGTACCTGCTCGCCGGGCTTACCCGGCGACCGCTACTCGCAAGTTACGAGCGCATGCAGCTCGTCGATATTGAAAGGCTTGGCGAGGATCGCCACGCCGATATGCCTGGCGCGGTCCAGTTCGTCGGCATAGCCGGTCATCAAGGCGATCTTCTGGGCGGGCCAGGAAATACGCACCCGTTCCGCGAGGTCGACGCCGTTCAGCTTGCCCGGCATCTGGATGTCGGAGAGCACCAGTTCGAAGGTTTCTCCGGCGGTGAGGACATCGAGCGCGCGATCCGCTGTCGCTTCGTGATGCACTTCGCATCCGAAGGTTTACAACACGGCCGCGATGCCGGCCGCGACATCCGCGTTGTCCTCCACCAGCAGCACCACGCCCTGCCCAACGGAGTGGTCGTCGCTGGTCGCCGTGTCGACCGCCGGCTGCGCCGCCCGTGCTTCGCGATAACGCGGCAAATACAGACGCACTGTCGTGCCGCTGCCCACCACACTGTCTATTTTTGCGGTGCCGCCCGATTGCTCGCACATCGCGAGCACCTGCGCGAGCCCGAGGCCGGTGCCCGAGCCGTGCAGCTTGGTCGTGAAAAGCGGCTCGAAAGCGCGGCGCGCCACCGCCTCGGCCATGCCCTCGCCGTCATCGGAACAGCTGATGAGCACGTATTCGCCATCCGGTAGCAGCGTGTCGCTCGACACCAGCCGGACATTCTGGCAGCGAATTGCGAAGCGCCCGCCGCGCGGCATCGCATCGCGCGCGTTGACCGCGAGGTTCATGATGGCGAACTCGAGTTCGGTCGGGTCGACCAGCACGCGCCAGATCTCGTCCATCAGACTGAGCTTCACCTGCACCTTGTCGCCTACCGCCGCGTCGATCAGCGTGGCAGCGCCGGGCAGCCATTTCACCAGCTGGACCGGCTCCTGTTTGAGCGGCTGCTTGCGCGCCACGCTCAAGAGGCGGCGCGTCAACGCCTCCGCCGTCGAGGTGGCGCGCTCCACCGCCTTCACCTCGTGTTCGATGTTGTTGAAGCCCTTGTGACGGGCCATCTGCATATTCGACGAGACGACCATCAGCAGATTGTTGAAGTCGTGCGCGACGTTGGCCACCAGGTTGCCGAGCGCGCCCATGCGTTGCAACTGACGGCTCGACGCCTCGGCGGAGAGCCGCATCGCCACTTCGCCCTGCCAGCGCTCCCAGGCCTGGCGCTCGGTCTCGAGCTGGCGCAGCGAGAAGAACACCAGCAGCCAGATGGCAATGCACGGCACCACCGTGATAGTGGCGATCAGGAAGAAGTGGTGCCACCACTGATCAAAGATCGCGGAGGTGGCATAGGCGCTCATGACATACAGCGGATAGTCGGCGACCCGCCGGAACGCCAGCAGCCGCTCGACCCCGTCGACGCTAGAAGTCATCCGCACGTGACCGAACAGTTCCTTGTCACGCAGCGCGTCGGTGAACGGCGTATGTGCCGACAGCTCGGTACCCGGTGGCCAGCCCGGATAGCGCACCAGCAACTGTCCGTCCTGGCGGTACAGGCCGAGTGCGAGCGATGGGTCGCCTCCTGTCAGGTCGCTGTAAAAGCGCGAGAAATAGTCGCTGCGCAGCGCGATGGAGACTTCGCCGAGGAAACGCCCGTCCGCCGTCGAGCGGGCCAGCGTCGTGTTGAACACATCGGTCTGCGAAACCTGACCGTACATCGGCAGCGAAAAGTAAGTCGACGGGCGGATCGCCTTTGCCGAGAGAAAGTCGTCGCGTGTGGCGATCGAGACGTCCGGAGCGGGATAAGCTCGGCTATTGACGAGCAGCTTGCCGGCCGGATCGAAGATCGCAATGGCCGCCACCTGCGGGAAGTCGCCACCAATCTCGCGCAGATGCTGGAAGATTTCGCCCTCGTGGGCACGGATCGCAGCCGCGTCGTCGTCATTGAGCAGGTCGAGAATGCGGGCGATGATCTGCTGGTTCAGATCGAGCACCTTGACAGCCTGCTCGTCGGTCACGCGCGCCAGCCGGTCGATCATATTGTCGGAATCGGCAATCCGGCGCTGATAGTCGAAGTATCCGTAGCCCGCAAGACACGCGAGCGGAAACAGGATCGAGGCTACAAACACCACGAGCAGGATGCGCCGCGTTGCAGCAAAGTTGCGTAACGGCAGGGGCAAGTCGACGACGGCGCGCTCCGCATGTTGCACGTGACGATCTCCTCTGACGAATCGATAAATTCAGTGTAGGTCGAACTGTTGGCTTGCAGGCGACGTGCCTGATACTGCGCGCGACCCTAATTCGGTTTCGCCTGACTGTACGACAGGCCGCGCCCAGACACAAACATATGGCGCGAACAGCAGGCTCTATGGCGTTCAAGGGCGTTGCGACGCGATCCGCAAGGCGGTTGGGCACAACGATTGCTGCCGCACCCGGCACCGCCCTATCGGAACGAACCGTCATGTCTGACCAGACCGCTCCATCCCACGGTGATGAAGACCAGCAACGCGACCGGCATTCCGGCGCCGGCGACTCCGGGCGCGCCGCGAGCGGCCAGGACGGCGCGAACGACCGGTCCACCAAGAACGACAACGGCAGCAAGAACGACAAGGACAGCAGTAACGGCAACAGCAAGGACGAAAAGGACGGCAAAGACGGCAAGGACGCGAACGGCTCCGGAAAGAACAAGAGCAAAAAGCCGCTGATCATTCTTGCCGTGGTGGCCGTGATCCTGCTGATCGGCGCGTTTATCTGGTGGTTCGCGACCCGCAACCAGGTCACGACCGACGACGCCTACACCGACGGCAACGCCATCACGATTGCGCCGCAGGTCTCGGGCTACGTGGTTCAGTTGGCGATCAACGACAACGTCTACGTGCACAAGGGCGAGCTGCTGGTCGTCATCGACAAGCGCGAGTACCAGGCCCAGGTGGATGCCGCTCAGGCCCAGTTGGGCCTCGCCCAGGCGCAACTGAATGCGGCCCAGGTGCAGCTCGATATCGCGCGGGTGCAGTATCCGGCGCAGTACCTGCAGGCCAAGGCGCAAACCTCTTCGGCCGAGGCCAACCTGAAGCAGGCGCAAGCTGCCTACGTGCGCCAGCATGCGGTCGACCAGCGCGCCACCTCGCAGCAGAACATCGACACCGCCGACGCGCAACAGCAAACCGCCCGCGCCAGTGTGCAGCAGGCGCAAGCCCAGCAGCAGACGGCGAGCCTCGTGCCGCAGCAGATCAGGCAAACCCAGGCGACGGTCGAAGAGCGCCGTCAGCAGGTTCAGCAGGCCGAGGCGCAACTCGAACAGGCCCGCCTCAACCTCTCGTACTGCGAAGTGCGGGCGCCGTCCGACGGCTGGGTTACACGTCGCAACGTGCAGTACGGCAGCTTCCTGCAAGCGGGCGTGTCGTTGTTCTCGATCGTTACGCCGGACGTATGGGTAACGGCCAACTTCAAGGAGTCGCAACTCGAGCGCATGCGCCCCGGCGACAAGGTGAACGTCGAGGTCGATGCGTATCCGAAGCTCGAACTGCATGGCCATATCGACAGCGTGCAGCTCGGCAGCGGCTCGGTTTTCTCGGCTTTCCCGGCGGAAAACGCGACGGGTAACTTCGTCAAGATCGTTCAGCGCGTGCCCGTCAAGATCGTGATCGACGACGGCATGCCGCGCGACCAGCCGCTCGGTCTCGGACTCTCGGTGTCGCCGAAGGTCTTCCTGAAATGAGCGAGGCCAACTGGAAGCCGGCAGGCAATCCATGGCTGATCGCGATCGTCGTGACGCTGGCCGCGTTCATGGAGGTGCTCGACACCACCATCGTGAACGTGGCGCTGCCGCATATTGCCGGCACCATGTCGGCGAGTTACGACGAAGCCACGTGGACCTTGACCTCCTATCTGGTGGCCAACGGCATCGTGCTGCCGATCTCGGGCTTTCTTGGCCGGGTGCTCGGCCGCAAGCGCTACTTCCTGGTTTGCATCATCGCTTTTACGATCTGCTCGCTGCTGTGCGGGCTCGCCACCAACCTGATGCAACTGATCGTGTTCCGGCTGCTGCAAGGGTTCTTCGGCGGCGGCCTGCAGCCGAACCAGCAGTCGATCATTCTCGACACCTTCCCGCCCGAACAGCGCGGCCGCGCGTTTTCGATTTCGGCGGTGGCGATTGTGGTTGCGCCGGTGCTCGGCCCGACGCTCGGCGGCTGGATCACCGACAACTTCTCCTGGCGCTGGGTCTTCCTGCTCAACGTGCCCGTGGGTATCCTCACCTCGCTGGCGGTGATGCAACTGGTCGAAGATCCGCCGTGGCGTAACAAGGACAGCGGCAAGCTATCGATCGACTATATCGGCATCACGCTGATCGCGATCGGTCTCGGCTGCCTGCAGGTGATGCTCGATCGCGGCGAAGACGACGACTGGTTTTCGTCGACGTTCATTCGCATCTTTGCAGCGCTGGCGGTGGCGGGCATAGCCGGGGCGATAGCGTGGCTGCGCTATGCGAAGAAGCCCGTGGTGAATCTGGCGTGTATGAAAGACCGCAACTTCGCGCTCGGTTGCGTCACCATGGCGGCCTTTGCGATGATGCTGTATGGCAGCGCTGTGCTCGTGCCGCAACTGGCACAGCAGCAACTTGGCTATACGGCGACGCTGGCGGGGCTCGTGCTATCGCCAGGCGCGATTCTGATCGTCATGGAGATCCCGCTGATCAGCCGCGCGATGCCATACATCCAGACGCGTTTTCTGGTGGCGACCGGCTTTTTGCTGCTGGCCTGCGCCCTCGCCTATTCGCATACGCTCGTGCCGTATGTCGACTACGACACGCTCGTCAAGATGCGTAGCGCGCAGTCGATTGCAATCGGCTTTCTGTTCGTGCCCATCACGACGCTTGCCTATCTGACCGTGCCGCGAGAACTCAATGACGACGCGTCGGCGCTGTTTACGATGTTCCGTAACGTGGCGGGGTCGATCGGCATTTCATTGTCCACCGCGTTGATCCGCGAACGCACCCAGGCGCGCATGGCGCATCTGTCCGTCCACATGTCGACACTTTCGCAAAACTATAACGACACGCTGCAGCGCACGGCGCATACGATTGCCGGCATGACCGGTCAGCCGCTTGCGCAGGCGATGCAAAGCGCCGCCGGGCAGCTCTACACGACCTTCATCTCGCAAGCGACCATTCTCGCTTACGTGGATGTGTTCGGCTACCTCGCACTTTTCTGCGCCATGGTCATTCCCGTGACGTTTTTCTTTTCTCCGGCCAAAGCCGCAGGCGGCGGAGGAGGACACTGATATGAGCCACGTTCGCCGCGTACGACGTGCCGCGCTCCGGCGTGCACTCCCCGTTGCACTTCCTCTTGCGGTTCTGCTCGGCGCTTGCTCGGTTGGGCCGCAGTTCCACACTCCGCAAGCCGACGTGCCAACGCAATGGCACGATCCGCAGCAGGCTGCCTCGGAGGCGTCGGCCCGTGCCGCAGCGCCTGCTCCTGCTTCGGCGCCATCGGTCGCATCCGTGCCCACCATGGACTCGGATCCCGATCCGCAGTGGTGGCGCAGTTTCGCGGATCCGACGCTCGATGGTCTGATCGACCGCGCTGCGCGCGACAACCTCGACCTGCAGGAAGCCGTGCTACGTATCGTCGAAGCACGCACCCAGGAGCAGAGCGCGGCCGCGCAAGGTCTGCCGAACGTGCGCGCGAGCGGCAGCTATCAGCGCGAACAGCTCGGTGCCAAGGGCTTTCTCGAGTCGGATGGCGTCTACAACAAGGTCGATCAGCTGGGCGCGCCGAACTCGCCGGTCAACCAGATCGCCCCGGGTGCGGGCGCTACGCTGGAAAACGGCGCCAACAATGTCCTTAACCAGCTGACCGCGCCGATCAACCTGTGGCAGGTCGGTTTCGATGCCTCATGGGAGCTGGATCTGTTTGGCCGGGTGCGCCGCTCGGTCGAGGCGGCGCATGCGCAAACCGAGGAAGCGGTGGAAAGCCGCAACGACGCGCTGGTGTCGCTCGAGGCCGAGGTCGCGCAAACGTACATGCAATTGCGCGGCGCCCAGGCGTTGCGGCAGATTACCCAGAGCCTCGTCGATCAGCAGCGCGATATCGTCGCCTTGACGCAAAACCAGGCGAAGGTGGGACTCGCGAGCCAGCTTGATGTGAAAAGCGCGGCGGCACAATACGCGCAGACGCAGGCGCAGTTGCCCCAGTACGATCAGCAGATCCAGCAGGCGCTCAATGGGCTCGCCTATCTGCTCGGCGAGCCGCCCGGGTCGCTCGCAGATGAATTGTCCGCGCATGCCGCGGTGCCACCTGTGCCGCCGAGCGTGCCGGTCGGCATGCCGTCGACGCTGGCACGCCGACGTCCGGACATTCGCCGTGCCGAGGCGAGTTTGCATGCGGCGACCGCCGATGTTGGCGTGGCGGTGGCGCAGTTCTACCCGGATCTCTCGCTGACCGGCCAGATCGGCACGCGCGCCACGAACGCGAGCGGCTTGACTCACTGGTCGAGCCTGTTCTACTCATTCGGGCCGAGCATCTCGCTGCCGATCTTCGAGGGCGGCTCGCTGGTGGCCAACCTCCATCTGTCGCAGGCGCAACAGCAGCAGGCTGCACTGGATTACCGCAAGACGGTGCTGATGGCGTTGCGCGACGTCGACAATGCCCTCGCCGTCTACCGCACCGATCAGGCTCGTCAGGTGTCGCTGGGCGATAGCGTCGCGGCGGAGCAGGCGGCCTTCGAACTTGCGCGCGACAGCTACCGTAAGGGTCTCGTCACCTTTATCAATGTGCTCGATGCAGAACGGCAGTTGAGCGATGCGCAGCAGCAGTACGCGCAGGAAACCATGCAGGTCAGCACTGACCTCGTGGCACTGTATAAGGCGTTGGGCGGGGGATGGCAACCCGCTGGGAACGCTACCGGCGCGACGGATGCGGCCCCGGCGAAAGCGCCGGGCGGTTAGGTCGACGGATATTCCGGAATCACGCCGCGATATCGTCGACGGCGTGCGCCGGTTCCATTTCCACAGCGACGGTGGCGGCGATCCGGCAGCACGCATTCAGCATGTCCTGCATCGACGTTGCGTAGCAGTCCGCACCGATCGCGCTTTGCAGATCGTCGCTCCACTTTTCTGGTTGTCCCTGCGGCCATAGTCCAACGACAATCGACGCATCGGGCCGACGCTGCCGAACCCGCCTGACGAGATAGCGCAGATGAGAGGGAATGCCATCGATGTTCAG
>NZ_JAMFSB010000172.1 GCF_026225065.1 Paraburkholderia sp.
ACGCCGCGTGACTTGAGCCGCTCGATCTGCTCGAACAGCAGATCGACTTCGCGTGCCGTCAGCATCGCCGTGGGTTCGTCGAGGATCAGCACACGGCACTCTCCGATCAGATTGCGGGCGATCTCGACCATCTGCTGATGGCCGATGCCCAAGGTGCCCACCAGCGTGTCGGGATGGATCGCGTCGAGCCCGACCTGTGCCATGGCGTGCCGCGCATCTTCGCGCAGTTTGGCGCGGTCGATCCAGCCGAACACGCCGCGTTGCGGCAAGCGGTTCAGGAACAGATTCTCGGCAACGGACAAGGTCGGCAGCAGGTTCAGTTCCTGCATGACCATCCGCACGCCAAGCGCTTCAGCATCCTTGCGGCTCGCCGGCGTATAGGCCGTGCCGCCGAGCGTCATCGAGCCGGTGGTCGGCGTCACCAGACCGCCAACGATCTTCGACAAGGTGCTCTTGCCTGCACCGTTTTCGCCGGTCAGCGCCAGCACCTCGCCTGCGCGCAGGTCTAGCGAGATATCCGCGAGCACGGGCTCTGCATAGGTCTTGCCGATGCCGTGAACCTGCAACACGGGCGGGGCATCAACAACGGAAAGGTTCGGAGTAGACATCAATTTGACTGAATCGGACCAGAAGCGGGCGCGTGGCACCGGGCGGCGCCACGCGTAACACCGTTCTTACTTGGTGACCAGATCGACAGGCGTTTCGACGACGCCCGACAATTCCGACTGCTTCTTGTGTTCGGCAATTGCCTTCAAAGCGGTATCGATACCGAATACGGCCTGCTTGGCGGCGTATTGATCCGCCGTGGCGAGAACGCGACCGTCGGCGAGCATCGGCTTGATCGCGCTGATGTTGTCATAGCCCACCACCTGGATCTTGCCGGCCTTGCCAGCCGCGCGCACCGCCGAGACCGCACCGATTGCCATGTTGTCGTTGCCGCACAGCAGCGCCTTGACATCAGGGTTTGCATTGAGGATCTGGCTCGCGACCGCGTTGCCCTTATCGATTTCCCAATCGCCCGATTGCAGCGAAACCACCTTCATGCCACCGGCCGCCATCGAATTCTTGAAGCCCAGCGTGCGTTGCTGCGCGTTGGTCGTCGTCGAGACACCTTCGATAATCGCCACGTTGTCACCCGACTTCAGGTGCTTGGCGAGGTAGTCGCCTACCTTCTGCGCGCCCTTGGCGTTATCCGGGCCGACGAACGGAATGTTCAGATCTTTCGACTTGAGGACGTCCTTATCCAGCTGGTTGTCGATATTGACCACGATGATGCCCGCGTCGACCGCCTTCTTCAGCACCGGCACGAGAGCCTTCGAATCAGCCGGTGCAATGACCAGCGCATCGACCTTCGACACGATCATCTGCTCGACGATACGGATCTGGTTGGCGGTGTCCGTCTCGTCCTTGATGCCGTTGGTGATCAGGTCGAACTTGTCCGGGTTCTGCTTCTGATAATCCTTGGCGCCGGTTTCCATGGTGAGGAAGAACTCGTTGGCCAACGACTTCATCACAAGCGCGACCTTCGGCTTGTGCGGAGTTTGCGCGAACGCGGTGGACATGGGCAGAACCGACGCGGCCAGGAAGGCTGCACCGACTGCGATAGCGCGACGTCGCGCCGGTTGGAAATGGCGAATCATTGATGTCTCCTTCGCTCGTTCGGTCTACGTATTGATAGCCGTCGAATTGTGATGGGTTAGGACGTCAGGCTTGCCACCAGATGCTGGGACAAGCCTGAGCAGGTCCAATCCTATCCTCGCGATCTCGGTTATGCTATGCCAAATTTCAAAATCTGGCGTTTCAAAAATGGAACACGTGGACTGGGACGATCTGAGGATTCTGGTGGCAATCGCACGCGGCGGCACGATGCGCTCGGCCGCGGCGGCTTGCGATCTGAGCCCGCCCACCCTGTCGCGGCGCCTGACCGAACTCGAGCGCCGGCTGGGCGAGCCGCTGATCGACCGGGTGCCGTCGGGCTGCACCGTGACGGCCTTCGGCGCGCGTGTGCTGGCGTGCGCCGAGCAGATGGAAGACCTCGCCCATCAGATCGAGCGCGCCGCGGACGTGACCGGCAGCAGCGGGCCGCACGGCACGGTGCGGATCAATGCGGTCGAATGGCCGTCGTACATTCTGTTGAAACTGCTTGGCTCGTTTCAGGAGCGGCTGCCCGGTCTCCAGATCGAAGTGCTGACGTCGCGACGGCCCTATAGCCTCGCACGGCGCGAAGCAGACATTGCGCTGTGGTCCGAGTGTCCCGAAGAAGGCGACCTGTATGTGCGCCGGATTGGGCGCATCCGCTTCGGGCTGTTCGCTTCACGCGATTACTATCTGCGGCACAAAGCGGCCATCGGCAGGAAGGAGTGGGACAAGCTGTCGTTCGTCGGTTACGACGACCGGCAGCCTGATCATCCCGCCACGCAATGGTTGAAAACCCTGACGGGTGCGCCAGCGCCTTCGCTTCGAAGCAGCTATGGCATGGGGATATTCGACGGCGTCCTGGGTGGCTCGGGGCTTGGTGTGCTCGCCCAGCTCGCGGGCGACACAACCAGCGATCTGGTCTGCGTGGAGCGACATATCAAGCCGCTCGATCAGGACGTGTGGATGGTGCTGCATCCGGCGTTGCGCGACAGTGAACGGATTCGCACCGTGGCGAATCTGATTGCCGAGATTTTCCGCTAGGCCTGGGGTTGACCCGAAGGCCGGATCAAACGAACTGCCCCGGCTCCCGGCGTGACCGACTCGTTATTCCTGACGCTGAACGATCCGGCCATCGGCGAGGTCAACCGTCTCGCCGACCTTGAGCGCCTGCACCTGTTGGACCTGTTCCGCCGAAAAGCGGTGCTCGGGGTCATGGAAAACGTGCAGCGGATACACGAACGTGCCTTGCTTCCAATAGCGCCGGTCGAAGGTCACGGCAAACTTTTTCTCGATCCGCCTGACCGGCGTATGCGACGTCAGCTTCGCGCGAAACTTCACCACCTCGCCGCGTACGAGATCGCGCTGCGACGCCACCATCATCCCGACTTCGCTAGCGGGATCGTTAGCCTCCGGGCAGTTTTCCGCCGCCTGGACAGCCGCCTCACCGGCCTGAACCAGTCCTTGCAACCACCGCTTCGTGTCGGACAGTGGGTTATCTTCAATCATGATTCGCGTTTCCTGTCACTTACTCAATTTGCCAGCCCGTACCTGGACTTCGTGCCTAGGCCTGCACTTGGGCGTGAAAAATCACCGAGGCGGGCTTGCCGGTTCTCGCGTCCACCGGCTCCTGCAATGCACGGAGGATGAACCCGCTATCGCGCATCAGCTCAACCCATGTCTGCATGGTACGGAAGTACCACGGCGGAGCGTCGGTGAATGCCGGGCCGAACCCTGCCCACGAGCCCGTGCGCCAGCCATCAACGTACGGCAGATCGCCGCATGAAACAAGAGGATGGAGCGTCTGCACGAGCAGGCTCCCATCCGGTTCGAGCAGTGTTGGAACGATCCGCAGCAGACCCTCTACCGATTCCTTGCCGAGCAGCGAAAAATTGCATACTACGACATCGGCGCCAGCTCTCAGTTGCCCCGCCGCGATCTCTTCGTAAGACAGAACTCTGCCATCGATCACGCCGGCCTGCTTCGCAGCGGCCACCAGTTCAGGCACCACGTCCACCGCCGTGACACCGATCCCGCGTTGCTGCAGCGCGAGCGCTAGCCAGCCCTCTCCGCAGCCGAGATCGATGACGGTTTTGGGTGCGCAGGCCAGCAACGCATCCACGATGGCCTGGTCCGTGACCAGGCGCCGGCTTTCGATTTCGCGAGCGCGGACTGCATGAGTCCACGGCGAAGCGTTATGCCGCCACGAATCAATGATCTTGTTGTCGCTCAGAGGGTCGAGGTTCATTGGTTTTTCCAACGCAAGTCAGCCCATATCCTACCTAAACGCAACACTGGTAGTGCTGTCCTATAATAGGGCAAGTGGAAACCGACGCCGCTTTTCAACAGAATGCCGAGGAGTGGGATGCCCAAAGTGCATCATCCCAAAGAGAATCACCTGCTATCGGTCTTACCGGAGGCAGAGTGGAAGCGCATCGAGCCGCATCTCACGCTGCTCGATATGCCGCTGGGGCAGGTGGTATACGAATCGGGCGACCGCCTCGATCACGTCTACTTTCCCACCACCGCCATCATCTCGCTGCTCTACGTTATGGAAGACGGCGCGTCCGCCGAGATCGCGATTGTCGGTAATGAAGGGCTCGTCGGCATTGCGCTCTTTATGGGCGGAGAAACCACGCCCAGCCGCGCCGTCGTGCAAAGCGCAGGGCACGCCTACCGGCTAGACGCCCACATCCTGAAGGAAGAGTTCCATCGCGCCGGCCCCGTGCAGCGGTTGCTGCTTCGCTACACGCAGGCGCTGATCACGCAGATGGCGCAAACCGCCGTGTGCAACCGGCATCACTCCATCGATCAACAGTTGTGCCGCTGGCTGCTCCTGAGCATCGACAGGTTGCCCTCGAACAAGTTGAAGATGACTCAGGAACTGATCGCCAATATGCTGGGTGTGCGCCGCCCCGGCGTTACCGAAGCGGCCACGAAACTTCAGGATGCCGGCTTGATCCGCTACAGCTATGGTCATATCGAGGTGCTGGACAGACCGGGGCTGGAAAAGCGCGTCTGCGAATGTTATGGCGTCGTGAAACGCGAGTTCGACCGGCTGTTGCCCGACCTGCGCGCGATCTAGCCCCCTTCCTTCGACCAATAGGCCTCGCGGCCGTAAAACTCGTACAGTGCCGTTTCGTAGTCCCGACCGACTGGAATCGCATCGTCGTACGCGGGGCTTTGCTTGATCGCGTCTCGCGTCAGCGTCGTGGAAACGCTCGATCCGTACCAGTCAATCAACTCGATCCATTCTGTCGCCAGCAGGACTTCCTTGCCGCCAGGCCACCAGTTGCGCGTATCGACGCTCAGGTAGCGAATCACCCAGGCCTCGTCATCGAAGATGAAGCCGGAAACATGACCCATGGTGCCGTCGATCGTCTCGATGTGGTAACCCTTCACCCCGTCCGTGCTACGCAGATGCGTGTCCGCGGGTGGTTCATCGGCCTCGGGGTCCGGGTCCACAACCGGGAAAGCGCCCAGTGGCAGAGCCGCGGTCGCAGAAGCTCCGTCGAAGGCAGGATAAGCGCCCATCCCCCACAGATTCGCCCCGCCCCAGTACGTCGGATAGCCGTAGTACCGCAGATACTGGATTTCGTGCTGGCGCGAGACGGGCTTATGCGTGTCGATGTTCGGGCTGTCGCGCACCTGTTGCCGCGTGAGTTTCACGTGCACCGCCTTCGATCCAGGATCTGAATGAGAAACGGCATACGGCGAAATCAGCACCTGCCGGTCCCTGAGCCAGTCACCTGTTTCGACCACCAGATAGCGCACGCCCCAGGCTTCGTCGTCGAAATAGACTTGCGTCACGGTTCCGACGTCGCCGTCGCTTGCCGTGACGGTGGATCCCTGCAAAAACTCTATGTTGCGCAGCATGTTCGATACTCCGTTTCTACTTCGTGGCACCAGGCTCCTCACGTGCGAGAACCCGGCTCAAGCGACCGACCTGCTATGCCGCTGTCTTGAGTTGCGGCGGCGTAGCGGCCGTTAAAGCGAGATGACTGAATTGTCAGCTTGTACGGTAACGTGCAGACACCGCCCCCTGGCCCGGCGTAACTTGCCGCAGAGGCATTGACCAGCCTCCCAAAGGAAACAAGATGACCCTGCACGAGTTCGCCAAGGATCTGACGCACCTCGAGTACGTTGTGCCTTTACTCGAGCGGGGCAATCCGTTGTCACTCCCGTACTGGCGCCAACGCGTCACAGCGTTGCAGTCCCAGCAGGCCCTCCTGCCCGACGGCACCAAACGCGTGGCCCGGTTGCTCAAGCTCTTCACAGAGTTCGAGCGCAGGTCGGCTCCGGACCGGTAGCGCCCTCGTGCTACGTTCCGTAGCGCAACGTGCCCGGCGCTATAGACCGTAGCGATCGCGCCGCCCTTCCTCGGCGGGCCGTATGGCGGACGGGTTAGCAGACTGCAAGCCCGCGGCCCGTTGCGAATACCTGTATAGCGAGGTGGCGAACATCAACGCCATTCCCGCTACGATTCCCCACATTGCTAATGTCATGCATTTCCTTTTAATCGGTTCGCGACCCAATCGGTGGCGGTGAAACACGACCGCGTGACGGGGAACATGCCAGACATCATCTGCCCAATCAGGGCGCACGTCTGTACGCTGCGGGACCGTCTCTGCTCGCGGCACGGTCTGAGCGAGCCAGGGGCAGTGGTGGAATCACTGTACTTCCCATGCAGAGGGTATACATTCAACTAGGTCCATGATCGCGAACATCACTCGCGAGACGTGCTATCTCAAGCAATGGATCAGGGAAGCCCAAAATGGCTCGGCGCTGGCGGCCGCATCGCCTACCGAATCCTGGCGGTTCAAACGAAACGCCAGTTCGTCGACTCACGGCGAGCGCAGGAAAGGCCGGCGAAACGCCGGCCTTTTAAGTCAGCGAGGTGTGTTCGCAGCATCCTGCTGCGCAACGGGAAAGCGTCTCGTGCAATTGAGTCTGTCTCATGGTGGGAGAAAAGCATGAAAGATGGCCGTACGAAAGCGGAAGCATTAGCCGAAATAAGGAAACAGCGACAAGCAGGCGAGACGGCGACCGATGACGGCATGCCGCTCGCACCAGAAAGCGACGCCAAAGACGTCGACGCGGTTCACTACAGAACGCCAGGACAGTGGACGCGCAGCACCAGAAAGTGGCGGCCTTATGTATCGGCACGGTTCTAACTCAAGGAACCCGGCTGGCGTTGCGCATGCGGCGCCCCGTCTCGGGGTCAGGGAAACTGTTATTCTCTCTTCTCCCGACCGTGGCATGGTCGCATGTGATGGGCCAACCGCCTGGCATCAAGCCAGACAGGATGTTGAATGTTCGGTTTTTTGCGCAGCTTCTTCTCGAACGATCTGGCGATCGATCTCGGCACGTCAAACACGCTGATTTACATGCGTGGCAAGGGCATCGTCCTCGACGAGCCTTCAGTCGTGTCTATCCGGCAGGAAGGCGGCCCGAACGGGAAGCGGACCATCCTTGCGGTCGGCAAGGAAGCCAAGCAGATGCTTGGCAAGGTGCCAGGCAACATTGAAGCCATTCGCCCGATGAAGGACGGCGTGATCGCCGACTTCAACATCACCCAGCAGATGATCAAGCAGTTCATACGGATGGTGCACGCGCCGCACATTTTTGCGCCGTCGCCGCGCATCGTGATCTGCGTGCCGTGCGGATCGACCCAGGTCGAACGCCGTGCAATCAGGGAAGCGGCACATACTGCAGGCGCGGCAAAAGTCTATCTGATCGAAGAACCGATGGCCGCCGCAACCGGTGCCGGCCTGCCCGTCTCCGAAGCCACCGGCTCCATGGTAGTGGATATCGGCGGCGGCACCACGGAAGTCGGCGTAATCTCGCTCGGCGGCATCGTCTACAAAGGCTCGGTACGCGTGGGCGGTGACAAGTTCGACGAGGCGATCGTCAACTACATCCGCCGCAACTACGGCATGCTAATCGGCGAACAGACCGCCGAAGCGATCAAGAAAGGCATCGGCTCCGCGTTTCCCGGCTCCGAAGTCAAGGAAATCGAAGTGAAGGGCCGCAACATGTCCGAAGGCATACCGCGCAGCTTCACCGTTTCCAGCAACGAAATCCTCGAAGCGCTGACTGATCCGCTCAACCAGATCGTGTCGGCGGTCAAGATCGCCCTCGAACAGACACCACCGGAACTAGGCGCCGATATCGCCGAGCGCGGCATCATGCTCGCAGGCGGTGGCGCGCTACTGCGCGATCTCGACCGTCTGCTCGCCGAGGAGACCGGTCTGCCCGTATTCGTCGCCGAAGCTCCGTTGACCTGCGTTGTACGTGGCTCCGGCATGGCGCTCGAACGCCTCGACAAATACGGCGACGTCTTTTCCTACGAATAAGCCGACGTTTATTGGCTGAGTTCTTGCGCCTTGATGCGCTTTCGGTGAGCCGCAACCTTCGCGCGGTTACCGCACAGCGCCATGCTGCACCAGCGGCGCGCGTGACCTCGCGTGTGATCCGCGAACAGCAGCGTGCAATTCACCCCTTCGCACGCTTTCACCAGCGTGAAGTCCTCCTCGCAGACCAATCTTGCCAGCGCTTCGGCTACCGGCATCAACAACGACTCGGCTGACTGCCAGCGCCGCTTCGCGCGAAGCTCGAAAGTCGTCACGCCATCCACGGCGTTCGCGACGACTTCCCCATGCTGCTCGTCACGCTCGAGCAACTGATTCACCGGTTCGAGCTCGCGCAGATCTTTGGCGCTCAACGGCCGCCCCTTGTGCTTCTTCACAAATCCCCTGAACCACTCGCGCAAGTCGCGCGCCTTCGCTGCCACTTGATCGAGTTCGGCAGTCGTCGAACCGCGCCTGATCGCTTCAAGTGCTTCACGAGGCACAAACGCTGCCTGGTCCAGCCAGGCCAATAGCCCCTCACCATCGCTGATCCAGTCAACTTCCTCATCCACGGGCGTCGCCACCGAATTCAGAAAATCCAGTCCGGGCGCGTCGGCGAGGAACATTGGGGGTATTTGGCGGTAGTCCATCTCTTGTGATGAATACAAAGTGACGATAGACACATCGTAACCACTAAAAAATCCCTTGA
>NZ_JAMFSB010000173.1 GCF_026225065.1 Paraburkholderia sp.
ATGAACATCCTGCGAGGGATCCCACAACAACCGCGCGATCAGCCATACCCGCAGACTCGCAAACTCGGCGCCCGGGGTAAACCAGCTTCCCTCTGCAAAATAACCCGTGACGTGCTTCAGCGTCGCGAGCCATTGGATGCTCGCGCCGATCGGGTAAATATTGGGCGTCGGCTGTATCGAACCTCCGAAGTTCGTGACGTGATCCCACACGAACATATGCTGAGAAATGGCGTTCCAGCTAGCCAGATCTTTGCCAAGCTCAACATTGCGTCCCGAGTCCAGCGGTGTGCTGTAGTCCACCTGAATCGTCATCGGATAGACCAGAATGTAGTCCGGGACCGACATCCCCGTTGGCGGAGCAAAACCCCAGTGATACGCGTCGAAGGTAAACCTGGCGCCAGGCAGAACCTCGCGCACCTGCGCGGCAACGTCCATCACCATGTCTAGCAGCGGAGCAGACGGATTGCCGCCATGGAGATCGGCGAATGCCTTACTTGCCGCGTCCATGTCCCAACCCCAATCCATATCGTGCAGGCCGAACCAGACTTTGGTGTAGTCCGGCAAGCGCTGCATTCTCGCGACGATATTCGCTGCCAGCACTTTGCGCACAGCCGGATTCATCATTGCAACCTGGCCGCCTGCGTACCATTCGGGGTGCTCCTTTGCGTAACGCTCACGCGGCAACAAATCCCAGAAAGATGCATCGCCGCCCTTCGCAAGCCAGCTGTGATCCCAGTCGTCAATTCCGGCTGGCGATGCCGAGAACGAAGGGCCGTGCGATTCGCCGTCGAGCAGATTGTGGGCTCGGAACGCCTTGTTCTGGCCTTCGCTGCTCAAGACTTCGCGATAGGCAAAGCGCGGTATCTGTCTTTCATGTGGCGCAGCGACTCTCAACGTGGTCAGCGTGGGCACGTACGTCGCGTCGGGAGCCAGCCACTTGACCCCCAGTGTTCGATCGAGAAACCAGTTGACGCCATACATGGTGCCGCGCGACGTATTGCCTGCAATGACCAGGTTTCTGCCCGACGTACATAGAACGAAGCCGTCGTCTCCTAACGCATCGAAATCAGCAAGCGGACATAGCGGTTCCGCGAGACGGTTGGACCGGCCGATCACGATCAGCGGTCCACCTTGCGGAGCGTTGTCATCGGAAATAGTCGAGAAATCGGCGCCGGTGATCTGCTTGAGATAGTCGGCAAGTTCGCTTGCCGCGTGCAGCGTCATCGCATCTGCATTCGCGCCGACATGGATGTGGTAACGCGTCACGCCATCCACCGCCAACTGCAACTGCGTTGCGGCCGCTCCGCCCGAGCGGATAACCGCCGCGAGGGCCGCTTCGCGGGCCGCGTCGGGGAGCGGCGCCCGAAAAAGACTTGCCCGCGTTTGCGCCGCTTGTATCGCCGCCACCGTCGTGACCGGTTCGTCGGTGGCTGTGAGCGTGACCTGAGCAAATTGCGCAACGCCCGCAGTTCCTTTCGCCTTGCGTAGATAAAGCAGTATCTGATTCGCTTGGGGCGGTGCCTGCACGACCACGTCGTAGCTCGTCCACGAACCACTTGCTTCGCGGTCCACTATCACCGCGGCTTCGTGCCCCCAAGGCTGCGCCACACGCTCGATGCCGCGCCAGCCAGCGTCCACGTTTGGCCCCCTGAAGCTGACCTGGACAAAAGTGGAGCCTGCGGGCGCGTCAACGGTACGAAGCCTCATCTGGATGCGATAGTGCAGTCCGCCCTGGACGGCAATTCGATCTTGCGCGACGAAGCCTCCCGCTAATTCCAGTGCATCACCGGCCGCGGACTGCTTGACGACATTCGCCGCGTCGCCCCACCACCCGCTTCGTCCTGCGGAGAAGTCCCCGTTGATCAACAAGGATCCCCCGGCCGCATAAGCTGCCAGACAGTGTGTTGCGAGCAGAAGGTATGCAAGATATCTGGCAGTGCGAAAACACGTGGTCCAGGTCGCGGCCATGCCGCACTACCTGCCGATACCGTTGATACCAGGCGGAAAGGTCAGTGGCACCCGGAATTTATTGCGGAATCGAAGCAGGCTTTGCAGGTGATAGCGGCTGGCGCGATTCATCAATCCGCCCGCCGATTGCCGTTGATGTTCATGCACAAGGCGCGCCCCCGGTACACACACTACGCGATAACCTGAATGCCACACTCGCGCGCACAGATCGACGTCTTCCATATAAAGAAAGTAACTTTCGTCCATGCCGCTCAACTCTTCAAAAATGGAACGCCGCACAACGAAACCGGTGCCCATCACCCAGTCCGCGTCAAAGGGAACCCCCGGCGCCCAGGCGTCCACCATAAGATGCCTCTTGATGCGCTCACGCAATATTCCCGATCTTCCGAGCGACGTACGCCGCCCTACGATATCGAGCATGCTATAAAAGCGCCTCGCCGAGTACTGGCGCGTGCCATCCGGATTGGTGAGATCAAGTCCGACGAGACCAATTGCTGGTGCCGCTGCCAGCACGTCGAGCGCTTTTTGCAGACTATCGTCGACGAAGTAGGTATCGGGATTCAGAACGAGCACGTAGTCGTGCATGCCCGCGACAACGCCAAGATTCACACCAGCTCCAAAACCGCGATTCAGGGACGAACGGACCAGGCGAACGCCAGCCGGCAATTGCGCACGAAGTCGCTGATACGAATCGTCGGGCGAAGCATTTTCGACTACCACCACGTCTTCAGGCTGCGCGATCTTTAGCGCGAGAACAGAATTGATGCAATTCAGCGTGAGATCCGGCGTCCGGAAATTCACGATCACGACGTTCAAGCGAACTTGAATGCTCATACTCCCCCCGGATTTGAACAACCAGTACTGGCGCGGCAAGCAGTCTTTACGCTGCTTGAGACACGCCTTCGACGATGCTCCAATGACCAGCGGCGGTCTCGTCCCAACTAAACCGCCTCGCTCGTGCAACACCTGCTCCAACGAGGTCCTCACGCAATGCGGGTTCATCCGCCAGACGGTTCATTGCCGTCTTGATGTCCGGAACACTCAAAGGGTCCACAAGTAACGCCGCGTTGCCCGCAACCTCAGGCATTGCTGACACGGTGGAAGTCAACACGGGCACGCGCGACGCCATTGCTTCGACGATTGGCAGTCCGAATCCCTCGTATAGCGATATGAATGCGACGAAGAGCGAGCCTCGGTACAAGCGCGGCATGTCCTCATCGGCTACCTTTCCGATGAATTTCACAAACGGCTGTATGGACAGTTTTTTGGCAAGCCCGCTCAGGTTTTGGTCAGCGTTACCGGTCAGCACGAGGTGGATTCCCTTCCCAGGCAACGCCGACTGCGCGTAAGCCGTCATTAACCGGTCAAGGTTTTTGTAGTTGCGCCGGTTGCCTGGATAAAGCACATAGCGGTAGGGAAGATCGAGCGTCTGAGTATTGCGCACGTAGGCCTCACCCACACCGTTCGGAACCACATGCACCCGCCGGGCGTCGATCCCGGACCACGCGAGAAATTCATTGCGAGCGCAATCCGTGACGCACACGATCGCTGTACATCTCCGATACATGTGACGCAACAGCAGGTCGTAGTAGGTTCTATGCAGCCGCGAATAGAAATGCCGATGCGTGAGGTCATGCACGGTCACAACGGAAGGCAAGCCGGCCCAGGCAGGCGGTACAAAACCGGGACTCCAAAATACGCCGCTCGTGCGTCTGCTCAACAAGGCCTTCGAGATCGACATGGGTGAAAGCGGACTGCCAATTGCTCCCTGCACGTCCAGCGGCTCGATCGTCGCCTCACTGGGTGCGCGTTCGAGACACGCAGTCATCACATTGCCGATACCCGTCTGTGCCGGCCAACGCAGGTCCGCGTAGACAGTGTAGGTGCGACGCGAAGGCACGCTTACGGAGGTAGAGTTCATTTTCATCCCCTGTCGGCCCAGCCGAGCATGCGTTGCGTTGAGGCAATCCAGTAGTAGCGGGCGCGCGCAACATCTCCATCGAACAGCGCCAGCAGACAGCCCGCCATCGGTCTTGCAAGCAGGTACAGGACGAAATGCCACGGATAACCGTTCAATCCGAGCACGCGGCCAAAGCCCCGGTTGTACAAACGCCCGCGAGTGAAACTCCTTTCATCGAAGCTCTGCAGCGGCTCCGGATGCGCTATGCGCAAAGCCGGGTCGTACCGAACGGCAACGCCTGCGCGCAAGACGCCCAACAGAAAATTGACTTCCTCGCCGGCGCCCCACCGCGAGCCGGATCCCACGCCCAGCCTTTCGTCGAACCCGCCAACCGCGGCGACGGCCTGCGCACGCAGGAAAATCGTATAAGACGTCGCACTTGTCCAGACGTTAAACCGGTCAACCAGTGTCGGCTGATTCGCCCAGCGTCCTTGTGACAACCTGCCGGTGTGATCCACGCTGCAGCCTGTGATACCCCCTAGACTTCTGTCCTCGTCAAGCCTGGCGGCGACAAAGGAAAGCACGTCACGTGCATACCAGCAATCGTCGTCCGGAAAAGCGACGATCTCCCCGCGGACGGCACGAAGACCCACATTGCGAGCGCGAGACAAGCCCTTTTCAGAGCGCAGATAAACAATTTCCATCTGCTCGCGAAAGCGGTCCACGATCGCTTTCACACGATCATCCGGATTCTGGTCAATCACGATCAGTTCGAAATCGCGGCACGATTGCTCCGCTAGCGAGACGAACAGACGCTCGACTTCGATGCTGCGGCCGAGCGTGGCCATCACGAGAGAGAATTTCATGCGCCTCCCCCGCGGAATTGACGTGAACCTGCGGCTTGAGGGAATAAGTACGAGGCGTCGGCGAACGTAGCGGTTTCACGTGGTGCGAAGACACCACTCCCCCACGACACCAGATAGCCACAAAACAGGTAGACCATCTCGCTTTGATGCATGGGGTTCACAAGCGACCACGCCGCGACCGGTGCGAGGCATAACATGGTCCGCCAACCGTGCCCGGCTCCACAAAAGAACACCAGCCATAAAATCACGCCCGGTACGCCTGCGATCAGCATCAGGTCGAGAGGCGCGCAAAAGATCGAATTTGTTCCTGCACCCAACCCGATCACACTGACCGGCGATGAGGCGAAGTAACTTTCTACGAAACCGAAGCCATAACCCGTCCAGTCTTTAACGACCAGCGCGATGCTCATCATGAAGGCGAGACCGCGCTCCTGTTCCAGCCGAACGTTCAGTTGATCGCTCGACAGCGCACTGTGGAAACGGAAATAGTAGAGCGCCGCACCCGCAGCGATTGCCACGATCTTTAGCGCTGTGCGGCCCTTGATCTGCGTCATCAGGACGATCCCGCAAGGAATCAATTCGGTCTTGGACTCGCTAAGCAACGCGACAACGGCACTCAACACAATGAACCACAGGGCGTCTGCCTTTCCACGCTTCGACTGCAGGAATAATGCATAGCTGCAAAGAAAGAAAAACGTGGCTAGCCAGTTTTTTTCCTTGAACGAACCATGCAAAGCGTCCTGCATGAAATCCACGGTCTTATACAGAATCGGAATGTTTAGCTTTTGAAGCGCAACCTGGTACGCCAGGAACATGAATAGCGCGATGTAACCGAACGGCAACTTATGGCGGAGGTAGTGTCTGCCAAAGGCCCGGCCCACGAGATAAAACACGGGGTAGACCACCACAAATTTCGCGATCTGCTCTGTCGCCTTGATCCGGGGATAGCCGCTCAGTGACGTGAGCAAAAGCGCGACGCCAATAAAAAGGAGGTACGCCAGCATCTCGTGACCTTTCACGCGAATCGCCTTCCTCATGATGAGTAGCGGTATCAGCGCGACAGCCCACATCTGCCCCAGTTGCGCGCCGCCGATCAGCACGAACTGCACCGACAACAGCAACAGTCCGAGCACCAACTGGATGTTGATGAGTCGTCGAGGCATGTTCGGGACACTCGAACGCGAAAGAACGGGTGTGCTCCCAGTACGATAGCTAGC
This sequence comes from Paraburkholderia sp., assembly GCF_026225065.1. Taxonomy (GTDB): domain Bacteria; phylum Pseudomonadota; class Gammaproteobacteria; order Burkholderiales; family Burkholderiaceae; genus Paraburkholderia. The sequence continues at coordinate 5,952 of NZ_JAMFSB010000173.1, forward strand.
GGCTTTCATACGCGTAGTAACCCGTGCTATAGCTGCCATACCCGAGACGGCTCTGCGGAACGTCGGTAAGAACGACGCCGCGAACCACGATATCTGCATTGCGTATGCGCCGTGCCGCCTCGCTAATCTCGTTGACGGTCTGCTGGCCGTGGCGCACCGCAAGCAGCGTTGTTCCGACATGGCGGGCAATCAGCATGGCATCGGTAACAGCGAGTACCGGTGGCGTGTCGATCACCACGACGTCGTACTGCTCCGAGAATCGATCCAGCAGCGTCTTCAGCCGGCCGCCCATCAATAGTTCGGCAGGATTGGCAGGTGCCGCGCCGCGCGGCAGGAAGTCGAGACCGGGGAGCACGTTGTGCTGGATCAACGGATCCGCCGTGTCACTCGCCAGCGCATCGGCAAGCCCCGGAACCAGCCCTGTGCCGAAGTAGGTGTGGATGTTTCCGCGCCGCAGGTCGGCATCGACCAGCAAAACCCGCTTTCCGCCAGCAGCCATCACCGCCGCAAGATTCGCCGCCACAAATGATTTGCCGACGTTTGGACGCGACCCGGTGATAAGGATAATGTTGTTGACTGCGTCGAACGCGCCGAAATACAAGGCCGTTTGTAAACTGCGAATTGCTTCGATTGCTACGTCATCCTGAGCGGTCCGGGCGAGCAGAAGTTGGCCGGTGCGTCCTTTGCGAATCTGACGCTCGATCGCACCTTGTCGCTCGCTATGTGGAACCACCGAGTACACCGGCGTGCCGAGAATCTGCTCGATTTGCTCCGCATTTTCAATGTGAACCTGCAGCGAGCGTCGCACAAAGGGAACCGCCACGCCAACAACGATGCCGAGAACTAACGAAATGCCCAGCACAATCAGCTTGCGCGGTTTGACAGGATCGTCGGGCTGCATCGCCCAGTCTACGACGCGTACATTGCCGAGTTGCCCCGCCTCTACCACTGCCAGCTGCTGTGAACTGTCGAGCAGGTTGGTGTACAACTGCGTATCCACCCGCACGTCACGCAAAAGCCGCAGCGCTTCCTGCTCGGTGTTGGGCAACGCGCCTACCCGGTCGGAGAGACTCTTTTGCTCATCGGCGAGCGCAGCGATGTTGTCGGTAAGCGCGACCACGGCAGGGTGATCATCAGAGAAGCGCTGCTGCATTTCGCTGCGCTTCTGTTCAAGATCTATCTGCTTGGACTTCAGGTCGACGAGCTGTCCCAACAACAATTTGCTTTCTTCGCTGAGATCGACGGTTCCCTTGCGATTGCGAAATGCGTTATATGCGTTCTCGGAGCTCTCGAGCCTGGCCTTCAGCGTAGGTAACTGCTTTGACAGAAAGTCGAGAGTCGACTGCGCCTCATCACGTTTTCGTCTGACGTTCTGTTCGACATAGTTCATCCCGATGCTATTAACTATCCGAGTGACCTTTTTCTTGTCCGCGCCATTGAGCGTCACACTGATCACGCCCGATTGCTTGGTCTTTTCTTCGATGTCGAGTTGGTCCTGCAGACGATCGATCGTCTCGAGCTCACGGAAATGCTTGAGCGCGAAGTGCGCTCCGGTATTGGCGACGAGGCGCTCAACGCGTACCGTCACCGGCTCACCGTCGATTGTCCCCGCGCATGCTTGACCGACGACACAACGAGCAATCACATCGTCATCGCTGTCTCGTACTTCGAACGTATGCCCCGCGCCTGCAATCAACGTAAAAGCAGCGTCGTACGGAAAATCGAACCGGCTTACATCGATTTCCTCGCCACCCCAGGAGAAGCGGTTCATGCCCAGCCATGGCGCGGCCAATTTACCGGGTTTGACGTGACGTGCGATAAACGCACCCAGCAGAGGAAAATAGCCCGGCTTGGCGTCGATGTCGAGATGCAGATCGCGCATGGTCTTTTGCACGACGAGTCGCGAGCCGACCAGCTCGATTTCGGCCGCGGTACTTGCGGTTGTGTCGAACAGCGACGCCAACTCGCCCAGCGGCTCCTTCGCGTCGGCCGTCCCATCTTCCACCTGGATCATTGCGTCCGCGCGATAGACGGGCGTGCCGAAGATCGCGTAGCTCATCCCCAATGTGAGGATGACCAGGGCAACGATCGCGATAAGCTTCCAGTTCTGCAGCACCACCGAGACGTATTCGGAAAGCGGCGGCTCATCGGCACTCGATAGATCGTCGCGGCCGCGATGACTGGACAATCGGCCGGGCGGGATAAGGTTTTGTTCGGGGTGGTATAGGTTATTCATGCGCGACTACCGCTCCAGTTAAACCAGCATTGATAGCGGGCAACAGCAAGCTAAGCACGCGGCTAAGCCGTACCAGACCGTTTCCATCTATGTAGACCACATCGTTCGGGAGCAACTCAAACTGGTTGGCTAGCACCATCGCAATCGGCGAGGCAGCATCCAGGTGATAGATCTGTGGAGTTGTTGATTTCGAACCACGAATGACAAAAATCTGCCCTGCGTCCGCGCTGTTATTGTTCAGGCTACCCGCTTGCGTCAGTGCATCGCTTAGCGTTAATGTGCCGTCGCGTAGCGGCGTCGCAAACGTCGGCTTGTTCACTTCTCCCATCACGTATGCGCCGTTCTGGTCGCGGGAAGTCACACGCAACACATCGCCATTCTTCAGCACGATCTGGGATCCGCTAATTTTCTGATCTCGCATCGCGGTGAGATCTACCTGGTACGATTTCCCGCCGCGGACCAGGACAAGGCGGCTCTCGTCGGCAGACGGCTCAAATCCGCCAGCGCGGTTGACTGCTTCGTAAAGCGTCATAGGCACGTCGTTGATCGGCTGGATTCCTGGCGTGTGGACTTCGCCCTCGACGTAAACCTGTTTGCTACGGAACGACGCAATCCGCACAGTGACCTGAGGATTCTTGAAATAGGTAAGCGCCTTGGTGATCGCGCTTTGAGCTTCGTCCGTGGTTTCGCCACCCACTCTCAGCTTGCCGATGTAGGGAAACTGCACCTCTCCGGCGCTATTCACCACGAAGCCCGCAGCCGGATCGGCGGGACGCGCTGGCGTGCTATTCAGACCACCGCCAGTACCGGCGGCGTCGAGTTCGGGGTGATCCCAGACGGTAATCTGCAGAACATCGCCGGGTCCGATCACGTAGGGCTGCGCCGTGTCGCTCAGCAGCGGTGACAGATCGGACTCAAACGGTGTGGCAGGCGCATCGTGAAGTTGCTGCACAAGCGAGACGTCGATCTCGCGAACCGGCACGGGGAGCTGCACCGCTGCATGATCCGTGGTCGCGGCCGAAACCGGTAGAGTTGCGTTCGGCGACATCCGCATGCCAGGCGCGATTCCACAGCCCGATAGCCCCGCCAGCAATCCCACAACCGATGCCGCACGAACACTCCATTGCCATCGTGTTGCCCTCGATACATCCATTTTTGTTTTTTGCTTGGGTTTCATTAGATCCATCCTGAAGCTAACTGTTTTGTTCGCCCGGCAGGCTGGCCGGGTGTCTGTTTGTTCCTGTCGGTTACCCCGTTGTATGTCGTTCGCAAACCTATCGATTTCACTATCGGCTTACCATGGAGACGGGTACACCGATGCCCCGTCGAACGGCAAAGCGCCCGGCGATGCGATCAGGCCGCGACCCGCTGACGTCTCCGGCATTCCATAAACACTGCTTGCGGTGCTCTGACGCCCCAGCGCAGAAGGCCGCTTTTCCGACTCGCTCGCGTTGTCGGTTCCGGTTTTCGTGGTGCCGTCATCGGCACCCGCGATTAACGCTTCGGTCGGCGTGGGCGGCTCCAGACTCTTTGCACCCGACTGTTCCGACGATGCATCGATCGGTCCGCCTAAGCCGTCGAGGTAGCCATCTTCGGCATCGCTCGGTCCGCCCAACAGGGCTTGCTCCGCTAACGGCACTTGTGGGTCCGTCGCGCTTCGGCTATTTCCCATGCTGCTTCGCTGGGCTGCCGTGGACGACGCGTTGCTGGCGGAATGAGCAGCAGCAGCCGCGAACAACTGAGCCTGTGCAGCGGGCGACATCACAGCTGCGAACGCACATATCACCAGTGCGCACAGTCCATCCGGTATCAAACCGGTCTTCTTGAGTCGGTTCAGCCACATTTCGTTATCCTCTGAATCCAGTTAGCAGCTCCGCGCTCGATCTGTTCGAAGCACGTCTCGTACGTCTGGATGGAACCGAGATAAGGGTCGAGGACATCCAGATCGTCGTGCTCCCCCAACCTGTAAACCTTGCCTCGCGCGAACGGGTATGCACGTTCTACCGTCGCGCGTTGCATCATCGTCATGGTCAGGATGAGTTGCGCAGCTCGTACCTGTGGCAAGCCAATCAGATTCGCCGCATGCCCCCGCAAGTCGTAACCACGGGTCGCCATCAACTTCGACGTAAACCCGTCGACCGCGCGGCCCGGTATCGCCCGGGTGCCGGCCGAGACGACCGTCGTGCCCCGCAACCGTCTGGCGAGAATGGCTTGCGCCATGGGACTGCGGCACATGTTGGCCTCGCATACCACGAGGATCGAATCGAACATGACTAACACTTCCTGTTCATTTGGCGAGCGTCGCAATCAATACGCGTTCGTGTGCCGAAATCCGCGCCAGATAGTCGCCGCAACAATCCGCATATCCAGCGCAAACGACCAGTTGCGCAAGTAATACAGGTCATGCTCGACACGCCCTTGCATCTTCTCGATCCGGTCCGTTTCGCCGCGAAAGCCGTTGACTTGCGCCCACCCTGTAATGCCTGGCTTGACCCGATAGCGGTGCATGTAGCCGCTCACGACCTTTCGATAAAGCTCGTCGTGCTCGATCGCGTGCGGCCGCGGCCCGACCACCGACATATCGCCACTCAGGACGTTGAAGAACTGCGGCAACTCGTCGAGACTGGTGCGCCGTAAAAAGGCGCCGACCCTGGTGATGCGCGAATCGCCACGCCTGGCCTGACTGACAACACCCCGTTCTTCGCTGTGCACGTGCATCGTCCGGAACTTGTAGATCTGGAAGACCTTTCCATCGGCGCCCTTACGCCGTTGCCGAAAGATCACGGGACCCGGCGAAGACAGCTTGACTGCCGCGGCAATACCCATCAGCAGGGGCGCCAGAGCGAGCAGCGCGGCGGCCGCGAAGACGCGATCGAACATCTCCTTCTTGCCAAGCGCGTGCGACGACAACGGCGATGCAACGAGGTTGATCGCAGGCACGCCGATCAGATCGATCATCCCGCTATCGAACAGGGCTAGACCGCTAACGTCAGGCATGAAGCGGATGTTCACGAGGTCATCGCGGAACTCCTGCACGACCTTCAAAATCGTGCGCTCCTCCGACAGCGGAAGCGTCAGCCACAGTTCCTGCACGCCCTCTGAGCGAACATGGCGTGCGAATTTCGTCAGGTCGTCGAACACGGGCATGCCCAGGCTGGCAAGACCCGTTTCGGGGCAAATGTCATAGGCGGCAGACGCGCGAAACCCACTCGAAGGAGCAGCTCCGATGTTGCGCACCATGCGTTGGCAATGCGCCCCCTGCCCCACGACTGCGACCCTGCGCAGGTTCAGGCCAGCCTGACGAACGCGCCCCAACGCAGCGTGCACCGTCAGCCTCGATACGATCAACGCACCGCCGGTCAGGCCCGTCCAGTAGGCAAACCACAAACGCGAGATCAGATCGGTTCTGTGCAAAGAAAACATCAGTACCAGCGCGCACGCCTGGACAACCACCCACGCGAGCGAGATCTGGCCGGCAAGACGCAGCATCGAGCGGCCACGCCATGACTGGTAGATACCGAAGACAGGAAACAGGGAGATCGCCAGCGCGGTAGCAAATGCGATGAAGGCAGCATCCGTGTGATGCCGCAACAGATCGTCATAGCGAATCTGCGCCGCCGCTGTCGCTCCGCCAACGATCAGCGCGACATCCAGCGCGCGCGCAACGAGGCCCTGAAGCCCATGCATCTTTCGCGTTTCTTGTGCGAGGGTTGCAACGTTCATCATTTTTGACCGCCCCTCGGGAACGCCCAGACGTTTGCAAAAGTCGCCAGGAACGCGCTGTGCATCACGGGTTTGACCCGGCGATCGGCATTCCGACTTTGTTGTATCTGTCCAGGCATGGTTAGTTATCCTCTATTAGTGGGTTTGCGATCCCCCCGGATCGACAGACAACCCCACGTCAGCCCATCTTTCGCAAGGCAATACTTTCCCCGCACGCGTTAAACGCGCGCATTGCAACATCCACTTCGCGGCACACAGTCACACGGCTTGCTAACTGCGCCCGGCGTCAAACCTTCACGTCGCTACGTCCAAGGGGAATCCAGCTTCACCGGGCTACCTCGCCGGTTGCACTGGCACGGCACGATCCGAGCGAACGCCGGAACCACACCGCATGCTTGAAAACCGACCGGTTTACCCCCGGACCTGATCGGTCATTTGAAACAGATACTCACTGACACCCTTACTATTTTTGTCTATCGCTTTGTGCGCTGCGCCATCTCTAAAGCAGCAACTATGCCAACGCGTATTTCATGGTACGTTGCCACTACGCCTCGCCGCCGACGTACGTCAGACGGGGCTTGCCGCCGATGTTTCGAAAAACTGGTCCACCCAATCAACCACCAGGCGCCGCGCGGCGACGTCACCGTTACGTAACGCGGCACGTAACGAACCGGATGGCGAAATCCATTCTCTAAAGCGATGACGCCGGCGACATCAACTCAGACAGCGCTCGCACTGGCCTCGGCCAATGGGCACCCTGGGCCAGAACACGAGGCCATTGCCGGAGCCAGCGCGCCTGCTCCTCCGTCTCGACGCCGTTCACTACCACGCGTATATCCAGCGACTCCAGGAGCGCTAACAGGCCTTCGACGACCTTGCACGAACGCGCCTCGCCCGGCACCGTTGCCACCAGTTCTCGCGCCAGCTTCACCGTATCGATATCGAGCGCACCCAAGCTCGCAAGTGAAGCCCGTCCTGCACCAAACTCTCCGTACGAGATTCCTACGCCCAGATCCCTGAGGTCCGCAGTGAGCGCCCGAATCGACAGGACACGAGCCGCATCCTCACTTTCGGGCAATTCAAGCTCAAGCAGATTCGGCGCAATGCCATAAAACAGCGCGACGTCGCGGATGTCTTCCGCAAAGCGCTCGTGCACTACTGCAGATGCCTGGACGCCGATCGAAACCGGGCAAGGCTGCAGTCCCTGGCTAAGGCAGACACTGAGTTCACGACACGCGCGCGCGAACATGAAGCAACTCATTTCATACGCGACATCGGACTGCTCGAGCTGCGGCATGAATACGCCGGGGAGCAGCAGCCCATAATCCGGATGCATCCATCGCACTTGCGCCTCGACATGCGACAGCTGCCCCGTGCCGACCTGATAGGCGCCCCGAAACATCAAGTGAAACTCGTCGGCGTGCAGTCCTTGCGAGATGCGCTTCGCCAGACCATCGTGTACGTGTACGTCGTTCATCTGATTTTTCTGTTGCCCCGTGACGCCGGTCGCATAGACGGATGGGCGCCGATGCGCAGACTGATCGTTGATTTGAACAAGGTGCATGATGCGTTGTCGCTAAGAATGCTAACCGGGCCACCGATTGCACATTGCGTGCCAGTGCCGGGTCAAAGCGAATGGAGAAGCGAGCAAGGCTTGGTAAAGCCTTTTCAAAACAGGGCTTTACCTCGCGGGCACGACATGGCGTCGAGTGCGCATGAAGCTCACGGAGAGGCTGTCATGGCCGTGTTGTTACGTCGGCCACGTTACGGTGTTACGGCCGGGCGGCGCGAACACGTACGCGCGGCGCTAGCCGTCAGAAGGCTGCTGGATCGTGCAGAAATATCTCGTAAAAATCAGCCGCAGCCGCGCTGCCGCTTGCACAGAAGCTCCAGGGCGCGCTGCAATTCACCGGAGCGGCGCCACGCGATGTACTTCGCGTAACAGGTCTGTTGCGGCGGAAAGTTCGCCGGCAACCGATGCCACTTTTCTCCGGTCTGTTGAATCCATAGAATGGCATTAAGAATATCGCGCGCAGCGCGGCGCGGTCTCCCACGTGGCGACGGGGATTCACGAAATAGATGCTCGACATGCATCCAGTCGTCATCGGACAAAGGAATTTCAATCACGGAATTCTACGAATGGATAGGGGGTAACGCAGACTGACCACCCCTATAAATATCGCAGCCAGATTTCTAAAGCCAGTAAAAATCGAATGTCGACCCGTATGCAGGGGTCAAGAAGCTTTCTTTGCTTACTAGAGCTCGCTTGAACTAATCCTTCGCACTCCATATTTTCTTCAGTGGCATGAGCTTTTGCGAGCCGCGTATCTTTGACCTTAGCAAGCAAGCCATCGCGCAGCCTTATCTTCGCTAAAGAGGTATTCGACTTCGCGTCGCTGCCCGTCGGATGGCCCGCTGCCACGCAGCCTGTCGCAATGTTGCGCAGGCAATCCGACGAACCGGTTCGATTCGTTGGATCACAACCATTCAATTGGGGGATGGGTATTTTTTACCGCAATATGTCGCAAAGAAGTAAATTATACGAATCTTTTGGAGGAAGGAACAAGAGGGGTTGCATTGCCGCGACGCAGCGCGCGATGCCGAGGCGCGCCGCCTACGGTAATCGCCCATGAGTTGTGCTCAGGAGACTTACTTACATAACGAAAACGCTTCACGGGCGGCGATGTCGCCATTGCCGTAGATCCCCACTACCGTGCAGTCCGCGGCCACGCATTCATACGTGCTGTCCTGGAACGTCAGGACGTAGTGTCGATAGCCTTCTTGCCCGGCCGCCGGCCCCCACGAATCGGCCACCAGCGACGAGTTCACCACCTCATGCGCGCAATAGCCGCGTAGACCCTGCGCGGCCAACGGATGGGCGTACAGCCCTTCGTCGTTGGGTGGCCCGAACTGATGGAACGCCGCCGCCGAAAACTCCACCGCGCAGAACGGATCGTCATCTTCATCGAACGGGCCGAAGCGCTCGAAATCTGTCGCGGCGATCCGATAGGCAATCACCACACGTCTTTCATTTGCGACGACAAACGGTTCCGGGGTATCGGCGGCGGGGCTAGGCACGTCATCCAGCAGGACGACCTGGTCTTGCTGGTAAGAATCGAGGGGGCTGGTCATCGGCTTCGCTTTACTCCTGTACGCAGTCGCTCGTGAATGGGTCGCACTATGCCACGGGCGGTCCGGCGACGGCTACAGTCACATCCGCTTCAGGTCTGCTGCGCGCCAGCCGCATGGGCATTTCACGCCTGTTTCAACCAATTCGCAACCCGCCACTGCGGCTCCGCAGCCCCGTCTCCCCTTCTCTCGAAATTGATTGACTTCCCGAAATTACCCCGTACAATGGGTTTTTGTTGCACTGCAGCAAACCACTTTCAGCCCTTGCGGCGCGCGGATTTTGTTCACTTAGAGCCTTCTCGCACTCGCCGCCTTACCCTTTGGAGCAGTGATGAGCACGCCTACCCCCCAACAATTGATCGCCGCACAGCAAGCTAGCCTGCAATCGTTCTTCGGCTTCACGAACCTCGCGTTCGCAAGCTTCGAGAAGCTGGTCGCACTGAACCTGCAAGTCGGCAAAGCTTCGCTCGCCGAAACGCAGGAAATCGCAGCCAAGGCCCTCTCGGTGAAAGATCCGAGCGAATTGATCGCGCTGTCGGCTAGCCTGTCGCAACCGGCATCGGAAAAAGCGGCTGCATACGGCCGTCATGTGCATGAGATCCTGTCAGGTGCCCAAGCCGAATTCTCGAGCGCCGCCACCGCACAGTTTCAGAAAGCCCAGAAAGACGCACAAGGCTTTATCGAAAGCCTGGCAAAGAATGCACCGGCTGGCAGCGAAGGCGCGGTAGCAGCATGGAACTCGGCATTTTCGGCTGCCAACGCAACGTATGAATCGGCTAGCAAGGCTGCCAAGCAATTCGTGGCAACCGTTTCGGCCAGCGCGTAAAGCGTCAGACGCAAACGGGATGTTTCGATCGCTGCCCGCGGGCGGCGAATCGTTGCAAAAAGCGAACTTAGGTTCGCTTTTTTTATTGCGTGAGCGTGCTGGGGCGGTTGGCGTGGGTGGGCGATGAAGTCGTGTCGGCCCGTTCACGCCGGCGCAAAGATCACTGCCTGCCGGTCCTCGATATACCGGTGTGTCCGGGTAAAACGATAGACCTGGCCATCCGCGGTGATCCGGTTCAATCCCGGCTCGGTCAAAGCGAGCATCTCATCCGCGAGGTGGGCCGCGACCGCGTCCCTGCTCGATAGCGCATCCAGCGAGTTGGCCGGCTCGCCGATGTACACCGAGCGCTGACCCTCGCCATAGCGCATCACTACCACGGATTGACCGGCATCGAGCGCCAGTTCGAGGTAGTTGGCAAGCTCCCGCAACGACGCGGGTGTGCTCGTTCGCATCGTGTAGGCTGAACCGGTTGCTGTTGTCATCGCACCGTTCCCCGTCAAATGTGCGCGTCAGGAAACGGCAGACCCGTTTCTTCTGTCGACCCGGCACACTTCTACTATAAGCAATCGGAGCCCAACGGCAGCGCTCTTTTTGAAGCCGGCGACAAACTGTGCGCGACTCAAGATCGCAGGCCGTTAAGGAATTGAAACCACAGTCCGCTGAGCGTACTGCCGCTCGTAGCCGTGGCACGATCATCCTGTGCCAAGGTATGCCCCCCGGCCTGGGCGGACCTATCGTTATCAGTCACCGGTTCAGTGGACACATTTTTCTGCTGACGCGATGCATGCAGCGCCAGCACGCTGTCGGCAATCTGGCCGGCCCGGCTGGCCTCGCACTGCTGCCCGAGCAGCACACCGAACACCACATCGCGGTTGTAGCCTTCGTTCGCAAAGCGCATCGCGAGCGACAACAACTTCGCGTAAGCCGCCTGTTCGGCTGCGCGAGCCGCTTCTTCCCGCTCGGCTCGTTCCCGCTCCATGCGCTGGACCCGGGCCTCCCATGAGCGCATCTTCTGGGCAAAGACGTCGTCGTAAACTTTGCGTTGCGCACGATCGGACAGAATGTCGTACGCGTCCTTGATATCCAGAAACGCAGCGCGTGCCGTCTCTTCTGAACCGGCGTTACGATCTGGATGCCAGCGCATTGCCGCCTTCCGGTAGGCGCGCTTGATCTCGTCTTCAGTCGCGCTCGGCTGAACGCCGAGCTTCTCGTATAGTGTTGCCATTGCTCGCCCAACCCTCTGTCGCATCGCTACCCATCGTAGCATGCGCAAAATGCCTTCCGCGTGACATCGCACGGGCCCGTTTTGGCGAGTTACTTTCGACCTCGCCGGCGAGTCCGGCTATTTCATCATCAATGATCCAAGCGGAGAAACAGCATGACGCAAGGCCCCACCTTCTGGATGATCCCGGACGCGCCAACACCCGTGGCTCCGTTTTCACACGCAGCCGAATCTGATGGATGGGTATTCGTGACGGGACAGATGCCCACCTCACCGACCGACGACGCAGCCCCGCTACCGGAAGGGGTCGTCGCGCAGACACAGCGCGTCATGGACAATCTGAAGATTGTGCTGAAAGGTCTTGGACTGGGACTCGAACACGTCCTGAACGCACGCATTTTCCTGACGGAATTCAAGCGTGATTACGCTGCGATGAACGACGCGTACCGGGCGTACTTTCCGCCAGATGCCCTGCCCGCGCGAACCTGTATCGGCGTCACGGGCCTTGCGCGCGACGCACTCGTGGAAATCGACCTCATCGCGCGACGGCCTGGTTGAAAGCGGCCGGGGCGCGATGGTTCGAACGAAGGCACGAAGGCGTGCCTTAAAAACGGTACGTCACGCCGACTTTCACGATCGGGTAGAAACGGTAACGGTCCACGGTGTTCTGCAGCGATTGCTTCTCGGCGTCGACGTTCGCCTGACCCGCTTCGGCCACGATATCGGCGGGCACATCGAAGTCCAGATGCGGCTTGCCATAGGCGACGCCTGCGTCGAAGAACATCGAAAACCCCTTGGTAGCGAGCGGCGAATGGCCGAAGCCGATGCCAAGGTACGGACGCACGGCCGGGTAGGTGGCCTTCGCGTGAATGCTTTGACCCAGCGTCGAATAGGCGACGCCATTGATGGTATAGGTACCGGACGGGCTGGTTGCGTTCGCATTCACATGGTCGTCACCAATCAGCAAGCCGGCGGTAAGGCGAAACGGCACGACGCTGGGCGCCGGGAAGAAGTCGCCGTAAAGACCGGCATGGATGAGCGTCGCCGTTCCGTCGTAGTGCAGGTCGCCCGAGTTGAAGCTATGCGAGAAACTGACGCCGTTGACTTCAGCCCGCACGTTGGCGACTGAGCCGAGTGGGTGACCGTAGCCAATACCGGCGCCTTCGGTGCCGATCTGCCCGTACACTTCATCCGCCATCGCAAGCGGTCCATAGAGGGCCGTAAGACCTGCAAACAGAGCGACAACCAAGCGTTTCATCGTACAAGTTCCTGTGGCGTTTTATTAGGCGTGGCGAGAGGACCGAGGCGGGTAGGTCTACCCAAGGGACAAGCCAGATGCGTGACGCATACGGCCCGCAAACTCGTTTACGACGCGCTCACAGGAATCTTGAGGTTTGGGTTCGAAGAAGCTTGATGGGTGACACGGGAAGGCGCCGCCTGGCACCTGCCTCAGCGCAGCGACGCCTCGTCGAGGCCGAAGTGGCTGCGCAGACCTTCGTGCAACGCCAGGGCCAGGTTCGCCATCTGCTCGCTCCACAGCTCTTGTTTGCGGCATAGATCCTGGAGCTCACGACATTGCGTCGCGAACTGCGGTTCGCCCACGATCAGGAAACCGCCCGCCGCACTATGCGCCCAGTCGCGCAACGCCAGGCGGTCGTGGCTCTCGACGATGGCCAACAGCTTGGGCAAGTCAGTCTCGAGATGGTCCTTAAGCATGGCGACATAACGCGCTTTGGTCTGCGCATCGAACTCAGGCGTAGGCTTGAGCGGAGCCTGCGGCGTCGCGCCCGAGGCGATCGCCGGTTCACGGGCTACGACCGACCCCGCCGCGTCATCCTCGTTCGTACCCAACACATCGAGCGCCGCTTCCAGTTCTCCAAGCGACGTGGGCTTGGGAATGTAACCGGTAAAGCCGCGCTGATCCCATTCTTCAGCCTGCTGCGTGTCGGTGACCGCGCTGAACGCGAACACGGGCAAGCCGGGATGAACCTGTCGCAGCGCGGCAAGCAGTTCATAGCCGTCCATGACCGGCATGTGAATATCGGTCAATACGACGTCAACTTCCGTGTGCTCGAGTATCGCGAGCGCCTGGCGGCCATCGCCGGCAAGAATCGGCTCGCATCCCAACGTCTGCAACTGTTCGACAATCAACGACTGGTTCAGCGGGTTATCCTCGGCGACCAGCACCACCAGACCTAGCAATGTGGGCTGGGGAGTTGCTGGAGGCGCACTGGGCTTCAGTGTTTCCCGAGTGGATGCCGGGGCACCAGATAAAGCGTCGGCGCGCCCTAAGCCGTCTTGCGCCTGCGGTGCGGCAAGATCTGCCGCCGCCACAATCGCCGTGTGACTGAACTCGCTCACCTCGAGTACACCCTCGCCGCGTCGCGTCGGACGATGCGGTCCGCCGCGTGTGATCCACACCGCGTTCACCGGCCGCACCGCGCGCAATGTAGCGACCACATCGAGTTCATACTCGCCGGTCACCACCAGCACCTCAGGCCGGTTAGTCCGCAACCATTCTTCAGCGGCGCGCGCCGAAGTGACACTGCAGCAGAACCATCCGTAAAGCCCGAGCCATTCACCGATGAGCTGACCCGACACCGCCTCCTGACACAGCACCAGCACGCTGCCGCGACTCGCAGGCGTGATTTGCGCAACATGCTCTTCGTCGGATAGGAGCGCCATGGGAATCGAGATGCTGAAAGCGCTCCCCACCCCCCTCACGCTTTCCACCGAGATATGTCCACCCATCAATTCGCACAGGCTTGCGCAGATCGACAATCCAAGTCCCGTCCCGCCATACCGGCTGGACGTGGTTGCTTCGCCCTGCACAAACGGGTGAAAGATGCGCGACACCATCGACGGATCCATGCCGATCCCCGAGTCACAAACCCGGCAATTGAGAATACTGCGGCCCTGCGTATCGATCAGCACCTCGGCACCGAGCATGATCTTGCCGGCAGAGGTGAATTTGAAGGCGTTACTCAACAGGTTGTTGACGATCTGCGCAATACGGGTACGGTCGCCGCGCAAGGTCCGAACGAGCGTCGGAGAAAGGTGGGAATAGAAGCGAATCGGCCGCCCTGGCGCCATCGGCGCGTATGACAGCGCGAGATTTTCGAAGTCGTCGATGGGCCGGAAAGCCTCCGTTACCAGCTTCATCTCGCCCGCGTCGATCTTCGAAAAGTCGAGGATGTCGTTGACGATGCGTCGCAGCGCATCGGCCGCGACGCCGAGCGTGCGCATACGCTGTTCGTGGGCCTCCAGACCCGGCGTGCGTGCGAACAACTCCAGGTTGCCAAGCAACGCGTTCAACGGTGTGCGAATCTCATGGCTCATCGACGCAAAGAAATTCGACCGCTCACGCATCGCCGTTTCAGTGGCGCGCTGCGCAGTGCGCAGTTGCACCTCGAGCGCATGCTGCGAGGTGATATCGAGGATGGCGCAGAACAGCACGTCTTCACCAGCATATCGGGCCGGCGCGCAGGTGAACTGCAGGACCTGGGAGTTCGCGCTGTCGATTTCCTCGGGGTGAAGCGGCGCGGCAAACACGACTGTCTGCGCCTCTTCCGCGGTGGGCAACGCGGCCCGGAAAGCTTCGACTATATGCGTGGGCAGCGTATTCACAGACGGCGCGTATTGGAGCCATTGGGCGGCGAGCGCATTGCCGCTGAGAATCGAATAGTCGAGTTGCCGGACGATGCACAGGCCAATCGGCGTGGCGCTCACGAGAACATGGTTGATAGCCTCGTTCTCCAGCGCGCGCGTGGCTTCATCGTAAGCAGTGCGCAGCAGGCGCAGTCCCCACAGATGCGCGGTCAACGCGATGCCGACCAGCAAAAGCAGCGCGCCGCACGCGATCGCCGCGAGTTGCCAGCCGAGGATTGCCGCCAGCCCGCTCCAGGGGAGATAGCCGACTACCAGACCGAAGCCGGACAGCAGCGGCTCGCGCAAAATCGCGCCGTGCAGAGTGTATCGATAAGTATCGTTGCCCATCTGCGCTGCGTTCGTTTGCAACATATGCCCGGTTTCCACAGAGACCGGACGTGAGGAGACGACGATGCGCTGATCGTCGGTCAGCAGCATCACGGTGCCCTTCGGAAAACGGCGGGAGAGGTGCTCCACGAGCGCGTCGACGGGAATGCTCATGGTCGCGAGCATCGTGGGTGTATCGCCCTCGTAGTAGGCACTGAGCGCGGTCATGACCGGCACGCCCAGTTCTGTATCCACATATGGACCCACCCACACGCGCTGGTTTCTGGCAGGCACACGCAGGCCGGTCCGCGCCTGCAGCTGTTGCAAGAGCGTAGCGCGTATTAGCGGAACGTCGGATGGCTGCAGCGGCCGCGTGCGACCACCTTCCCGACTCTCTACCGACGGCGTGATTACCGCATAGTCGTCCGTGAGCCCGATCAGCATCGCGCGATGATTCAGCTCGAAGGCCCGCTGCGTGGAAAGCGTGGACTGCCCCGTTTCATACAGACGCCACAGCTTGTCGCTGAGCGATGCGCTCCATGCGTTACGCACGGCCGGCGATACGAGCAGATCGAAGTGCGACCCATCAGTGCCAGCATCGCCGCGGGCCACGCCGGTTTGCCGGATCGAAGCTTCTACGCCAGCGGGCAGACTCCGCACATCGCCAGTCTGTTGATAGTACTGGATAGTCAGTTCGGTGCGCCGCAAGAATGAAACCTCGCCATGCAAAAGCAGTGAAGTTTCGGCGACGTATTGGGTCATGAGACCGCGGCGATAGTCGAGCTGCTTGCCGGCGGCCAGCACCGCAGCCAGCACCGCAGACACCATCACGATGGCCATCAGCGTCAGCACCGCCGCGAGGTAGTGGTACCGCTGGCGCTGTGCGTTCTTTGCCAGCGAAGCAAAAGCTTCGGCCAGCGACGCATGGGTACGGTCGAGGGTATTCTGCATCGGGTCACGTCGTTCGCGTCGTTCGCGTCATTCGCACAGACGGGCTACCGGCGACGATGTTTGCAAGCTGCCGTGTCTGCGGCCATACCGCACTATCCGGCGCAGTGTAGCGCGTTCGACGCATCCGGCAAACGTCACGTAGTCGGCATAGCGAAGCAAACAGCAGGGCGCCGTAGCGCTGGATGCCGTTTAGTCTGATAGATCGGCGTTACTCCCACCTCGACAAAGGGTTCGACGCGGATCAGCATGAGTGCGTCAGCGCCCTGGTTGTGCGGGGCGGTTGACCCATGTAAAACGGCGTTTTAGCGGCCCGTCCTTCTTCGGACGGGCTATTTTTTGCCATCGGGCAAACGCCAGTGGCCGCATTGTCGGCGCGCCTCGCGCACGCCACGCCCGCGTTAGAAAGCGTCGCCGGCATCCAGTAATTCGAGCTGGCGGGGGAGCTTCGACGCGGGCCGCTCGAGCGCAAGCAAAGCCGCCTTGCGCTCAAGTCCGCCGGCGTATCCCGTGAGCTCGCCCGCGTTCGATATCACGCGATGGCACGGCACAATGATCGACACCGGGTTGCGTCCGTTCGCGGCGCCCACAGCGCGCGCACTGCCGATCGGGAGACCGAGCCGACGAGCGAGCCGGCCATAACTCTCGATCTCGCCAAACGGTATCTTGACGAGCTCACTCCAGACACGTCGTTGGAACGGCGAACCGGCCATCTGCAAGTGCAGGGTGAACTGTTGCCGCTCGCCAGCAAACTATTCGGCGAGTTGCTCCGCGCTTTCCGCTAACACGCGCGGCGGCTTGCCGATAGATACATCGGCGAATGTATCGGCGTCGCGACCAGTCATCGCGCCGGTTGCGGCGTCGACGGCGTCCGGCGGGAAGTATTTCTGGCCGACGAAGTACACGCCCGTGAGCGCATCGTCCTCGGCGCGTAACCACATCGCGCCGAGCGGGCTCAGAATCGTCAAGTAGTGTTTCATGCAGCGTTCACGTAGAAACGGCAATTTGCGAATCCCGACCATCGCACAGGACACAAAGGGCGGCAATAAATACCTGACGAGGACATCACCAGAGAGAAACGGCCGCCAAAGCTTCGGACGGCGCTCGAGCACACCGGCTTACAGCGGATTTCACGATCAAGGTTCATAACAACAATGTAGCGCATTGCCTCACATGCCGGTCAACGGCTGCAGGGGGTGCATCGTTTACAGCACAGGTGCCCTACCAGCGGGCGGCGCAACCGCGTGCCGCTCAGTCGCGAGTCGAAGCCCTAACCCTGCTACGCGTCAGGGCCATGACAATCGGGTGGAACGGTTGCACCGCAGCGGGGCACGAAAAATGCATCCGGCGACACAATGAGTCGCGTTAAACTGGCTGGCACGACATCCTCGCATCGCGGATAACAAAGCGCAGCGCGGGTTTCGGCAGTTTGTGGGATGCTATCGGTTTGGCAGGTGTGCGGCACATCGCGCACCAGGCTGCCCGTACAATGGCTTGATAAACAACGGAACGAGGACAACTTCGATGCGCACTACCGGGTCTTCCGGGTCAATGGCCCTGCTCACCGAATTCGACGACGCGACGGCGCGCGAACTTCGCTCACTGCGCCTCGAGTCGACAGATGACGGCAAGGGTATTCTTCTGATCGAAGTGGACGAGCGCAAGCCGGGCATCCACCGCGAAGTGCGTTATGAAATCACGCCGGCGGAACTGATTGCGGCCATTCGCGCGCATGGCGCCGAATTGCCGGGCGAACAGCACAATCACCGGACGTAAAACGGCAGCAGCGGTACGGGTGCACGCGAACGCCGTTCACCCACCGCCCAGACTGATTGAGAAATTCAGCGTTGAATGACCAGCAACAAACGGCCGGCCGGCCGGAGCCTCGACCCACTCGCGGTCCACGCCTGCCGCGCCTAACCCGGCAAAGCTTCTCCCGCTTCATACGCGCCCCACATTACCGGACGCTTGCACGTCTCGGAAATGCGTCCATAATCCTTAAGTTACTTCTTCGCTTCCCGCCGGAAACGGTCGCGGAAGTAAGCCGATGCTACATGACCTCGTGGAGCAGTACGGGCCTGCTCTCGTCTTCGCCAATGTGCTCGCCGCATCGCTAGGGTTGCCCGTGCCCGCGATGCCCTGTCTCGTCCTGTTCGGCGCGATGGCGGCCATGCATCCGGGCACCGTCGGCACACAGCTCGCGTCGGTGCTGATCCTGTCCATTTTCGCCACGCTGATCGGCGACAGCGCGTGGTACCTCGCCGGCCGCATTTACGGCGGCAACACGTTGAAGACGCTGTGCAAGCTGTCTCTCTCGCGCGACACCTGCGTGAAGAAGACCGAGCGCTTCTTCGGCCGCTGGGGCGTGCGCGTGCTGGCCGTGGCGAAGTTCGTGCCGGGCCTGTCGATCGTCTCGATCCCGATGGCCGGTGCGATGGGCACCACGTATCGCATGTTCCTGACCTACGACAGCATCGGCGCTGCCCTCTGGTCTGGAACGGGCCTCATCATTGGCGCCCTGTTTGCGCAGCAGATCGACATGCTGATGGCCGGCGCCGGGCGCCTGGGGAAGATGGCGGGCGTGGTAATCGTCGCGTTGCTGCTGCTTTACGCCACCTACCGGTGGATCCGACGACGCCAGCTCATCAGCAAACTGGCTACTGCGCGCATGGAGATAGATGAGCTGGGCAACCTGATCGCATCCGGCCAGCCACCGGTGCTGTTCGATATCCGTTCGCGTGAGAAGCGCAAGCTGGATCCGTTTGTGATCCCGGGCACCCAGTTTGCCGACGAGCGCCAGCTCAACGAGATTATCGCGAGGTATCCGCCAGACCAGAAACTCGTCATCTACTGTTCCTGCCCGAATGAGATTTCGGCGGCGTGGATGGCCAAACAACTCAACGAAGCAGGCTTCGCCGACGTCCTGCCGCTGCGCGGCGGTCTCGACGCGTGGCGCGACGCGGGACGGCAACTCGAACCCCTGGAAGAGGAGCCGATCGATGAAGTGCATCACGGCGTAGCGCCGGCGGTGTAGCACGTCCAGTCCGGTTGCCTCTAGCAGTTCGTCTGTCGCCTGCGCTGCCTCGCTGTACCCCATGCTGGATCAAACGACAGAAGGAGTGGTTTGATGGTTGAGATTCAAGAAGCTGAAGGACAACAAGCTGTGGTTGCCGACGCGCCGTTCTCTTCGTTGGCGACACGCGAACATCAGATGTTCCCCGAACTGACGTGGGAAGAAATCAAGCGGCTGAGCAAATTCGGCGAAGTGCAGCACTGGGAACCCGGTCAGCTGCTGTTCGAAACCGGTCGCATCGGCCCGGGCATGTTTGTCACGCTCACGGGACGCGTCAAACTTTTCCAGCGCGATGGCCTCGGGCGCGAGCGCGTTGTCTCCGAACGTGGTCCAAAGCAATTCCTTGCCGAAGTGGGCCAATTGTCCGGGCGCGTCTGTCTCGTCAGCGGCATCGCATTGGAACCCGTCGATGCGTTGCTGATTCCGCCTGTCAAGCTACGCGCGTTGATCGTCGCAGAAGCGGAGCTCGGCGAGCGCATCATGCGTGCGCTGATCCTGCGGCGCGTCTCGCTGATCGAAAAAGGCGCGGGCGGCCCGATCCTGGTCGGCAAGAGCAACGACGCGCGGCTCGTCTCGCTGCAAGGTTTTTTATCGCGTAACGGTCATCCGCATTCGGTGATCGACGAACGCGACGACGAGGCACTCGGCCTGATCGAGCAGTTCGGTGCGCAGCCTGAAGACCTGCCGCTGGTGATCTGCCCCGACGGTACCGTGCTGCGTCATCCGAGCGATCCTCACCTTGCAACCTGCCTCGGCATGCTGCCCGAACTCGACGCCTCGTTGATCTACGACGTTGCTATCGTCGGCGCAGGGCCAGCGGGACTCGCCACGGCCGTTTATGCGGCTTCGGAAGGCCTCTCCGTGATCGTGCTCGACAGCCGCGCGCCGGGCGGCCAGGCGGGCGCCAGTTCACGCATCGAAAACTATCTCGGCTTTCCGACCGGCATCAGCGGTCAAGCGCTGGCCGGACGCGCGTTTGTGCAGGCGCAGAAGTTCGGCGCGCACGTCGCCATTCCGGTCAGGGTCAAAGCCCTGCATTGCGAGGAGTCGCCGCACCGGCTCGAGCTCAAGTGCGGTGGCAGCGTGAAGGCGCGCACTATCGTGATTGCGAGCGGCGCGGTGTACCGGCGGCCCGCTCTCGAGGGTCTCGAGCGTTTTGACGGCAAGGGTGTCTATTACTGGGCGTCGCCGGTTGAAGCCAAGCTGTGCAAGCGCGAGGAAATCGTGCTGGTAGGCGGCGGCAATTCCGCTGGGCAGGCGATCGTCTATCTCGCCACGCACGCGGCTAAGGTGCACGTGCTGATTCGGCGCAGTGGTTTCGAAGCGACCATGTCGCGCTATCTGATCGACCGGATCCGCTCGCTGCCGAACGTGTTTGTGCATCCTCACACGGAGATCGGTCAGCTCGAAGCTGATGAGACTGGCCTCGCGTCAGTGTTGTTGAAAGAGCCGTTAGCGGATGGCACGGATCGTTTCGACACGCGTCATCTGTTCCTCTTCACGGGCGCGGATCCCAACACGGAATGGCTGCAAACCTGCGGTGTGCAACTCGATCCCAAGGGCTTCGTGCTGACCGGCGAAAGAGGCCTGAACTCCACCTGCGATCTTGGCACCACGGTTGACGGCGTATTCGCGATCGGCGATGCCCGCGCCGGTTCGACCAAACGCGTAGCAGCGGCGGTTGGTGAAGGGGCGGCTGTGGTGTCGCAGATCCATCAGATGCTGGCGGTGACCGCGGAGGAGGCGATTGCGCTGGGCGCATGACGCACGACGCTTTCGCGCTAAAGTAGCGGCTGTCCGGCCGGGCGACGCATCTTCGGTCAGCCTCACGCCGCTACTTCGCCAGCGCGCCACTGCGCCGGCTCCATCCATTCAGCGATCGACCGCGTGAAGACTCTCCCGTTATCTGCCGCCCGCACTCTCCATCTGGCCGCGCAGGGTCTCTTGACCCCGCTGCGCCGCAAAGCCACCAAAGCCGACGTCATCGACGCGATTCGCCGTATGGCGCAATTGCAGATCGACACGATTCATGTCGTCGCGCGCAGCCCTTACCTCGTTCTGTTCAGCCGCCTCGGCGCGTACACGCCGCAGTGGCTCGACGAGCATCTGGCCGAAGGCAAGCTGTTCGAATACTGGTCGCACGAGGCCTGTCTGTTGCCGATCGAAGACTACGGTCTGCTACGTCACCGCATGCTCGACCCAAGCGGCATGGGCTGGAAATACGCAGCCGAGTGGCACAAGAAGTATCGCAAGGAGATCGACCAGCTGCTCAAGCAAATCCGCGCGAATGGGCCGGTGCGCTCGGCCGATTTCGTCCGCGAGGCCGGCAAGAGCAACGGCTGGTGGGACTGGAAGCCTGAGAAGCGCCACCTCGAAGTGCTGTTTGCCATCGGCGAATTGATGGTGGCTGAGCGGCGCAATTTTCATCGCGTCTACGATCTGACCGAGCGGGTGCTGCCGGACTGGAACGACAAACGCGATCTGCAACCGGCGGCGGCAGTCGAGCCGGAATTGTTGCGACGCAGTTGCCGTGCGCTAGGCGTGGTGCGCGCCGATTGGGTCGCCGACTACTACCGGTTGCCGCGCCGACCGTACGTCGAACCCTTGCACGCGCTGGCCGACCAGGGCGAGCTGGTTCCGGTTCGCGTCGAAGGCTGGAAGCAGGATACGTACGTGCATCAGGAGTTCGCGCCGCTGATCGACGATGCGGCGAGCGGCAAACTAACCTCGACAGTCACGACCTTGCTATCGCCGTTCGATCCGGTGGTGTGGGATCGCAAGCGCGCCGCGGCGCTATTCGACTTCGACTATGTGATCGAATGCTATACGCCTGCCGCCAAACGCAAATACGGCTACTTCGTGCTGCCGATTTTGAACCGCGGCAAGCTGATTGGGCGGGCCGATGCGAAGGCACACCGCGCGAGCGGCATCTTCGAGTTGAAGGCGCTGCATCTCGAGCCCGGGGTGCGCGTCAGCGGCCGTCTCGCAGCCGATCTGCGGCGCGCCATCCAGCGTTGCGCCGACTGGCACGGCACGCCTGAAGTGCAGATCACGTCGGCGCCGCCGGAGTTGCTCGAAGCTTTACCAGCGCAGGAAAGTCTGGAAGCGTGAATCGACTGATCAATTTCAGTGATCGAGCTTGACCCGTAATTCGCGCGCCGTTTCCAGCAAGCCTTCATACCCGGAACGGGCGTGCTCGGGCAAATCCGGGTCGCCCACCAGGGTGCCGAGCGTCTCGATCAGGCTGTACAGCAGACCTCTGGCCGCGCCCGATGCAATGCCGCCCGAATTCACCAACTGGTCGACGTGGCTGATAGCCGCGTCAAGGTGTTCCAGATCAGGCTTTTCGCCCGCTTCCTGCTTTTGCGAAACATCACGCGTCATGATGGAGCGTCTCTCAGTTGTGGCGATGGTGAATGAATCTCTAACGTTGTTATATACCGATCATGATCGGTCGTCCATCCGCCGCACGCCACTCCCGAACATCCTCACCTTGACGCGTTGATGCATCGGCTTGCACTCAATCGATTCCCGAAAAGACTCACCTCAAAGAGATGAGAGTGCGCGCTGCGCCTACTCAAGCCTCACCGCAAACGACACAGGAAACCGGCAACGCGACGGCGGATCAGGTGGGGGCGCGCCGCGCGAAGAAGCGCCGCGTCAGATCGAACGCTACGAGGTTGCCGGCCACCACGAGTACCAGGCCAACGACAGCCAAAGCAGTCCAGTGATAGCCCTCGAATACGGTCGAGACCGCCAACGCCACAATCGGAAACAGCACCGTGCAGTACGCGGCACGCTCCGGGCCCATGCGTCCAACCAGCATCAGATAGGCCGTGAACCCGACCACCGAGCCGAACACGGCCAGATACGCAAGCGCACCGAGATACCGCGCATCCGGTTCGACGCTGAACGGCAAGCCCGCCAAAGCGCTACCCACGGTCAGGATGCTGGCGCCGATCAGCATGGCCCAGCTATTGGTGACGAGCGGGTGCAGACCCATCGACTGCATCCGGCTCGACAGCAGGCTGCCGGTGGAAAAGCACAACGTGCCGAGCAACGCGACGCCCATCCCGAGCCAAGCGGTCTGGTCGCCGAGGTGTCCGGCCATCTGCGGCACGAACAGGCACAGGATGCCCACCAAACCCAGCAATGCCCCCACGATGACCGTGGGCTGCAGCGGCCGTCCCATGAACAGCCGGCCGTTGATCGAATTCAGCAGCGGCGCGATTGAGAAGATCACGGCAACCAGACCGCTCGGCACAACCTGCTCGGCGTAGTAGAAGCACAGAAAGTTGCAGCAGAACAGCGCCAGGCCCTGCGCCACCAGATATCGCCATGCGGCGCGCGGCGGCCAGATAGGCCGGCGCATGATGCGCAGCACTGCGAACAGGATCAGCGCGGCGATCCCGAAGCGCCACGCAATCGACACCGGCGGCGGCACTACGCCGAGTTGCCATTTGATGGCGATCCAGGTGGTACCCCAGATCAGAACGGTTAAGGCGTAGAGAAACAGGTTCATGGCAACGCTTGCGGGATGAAATTCGGGGATTCGACCACCCGAGTCTGCGCCGGCGGACTCGCCACCACTTGTCCAGGATTGCGCACTTTTTGGCGGCGCCGAGCGGGCACTGCGCCGCCCGCTCTATACTGTAAGCCATGCAATCCGCCACTTCTTCAGCCGTGAACACCGCCATCCAGCCCGGCGCCGTGATCGACTCCACCGAGACGCCATTTGGCATCCAGTCGGTGTGTCACACGCTGCGCGACGCCAACGCGACGCTGCAGCGCTTCGCGTGGCTCGGCGACCAGTTGGCGGTGGCGGAGTGGACTCGCGAAACCAAAGAAGCCGAAACCGTCTACGACAATCCGGGCCATCACACGTTGTCGTGCTACATCGACGGCGGGTATCGCACCGAGCGTCAAAAAATGCCGGGGCTGTATGGTGCGCCGACGAGGCTGTGCGCGCTGCCCGGCGACCACGAATCGCGCTGGTGGGTGCGCGGCAAGATGCACTTCATGCATCTGTATTTTTTGCCCGAGCACTTCACGCAACGCGCCGTGCGGGAACTGGACCGCGAGCCGCGGGAAGTGACGCTGGCTGACCGCACCTATTTCGAAGACGCGCGCATTGCTACGCTGTGCCAATCGCTAATCGAGGAAAGCTGGGACGACGCCGATGGTCTGCTACGGACCAATGAAACAGCGCACGAAGTGTTGAGCCTCCTGCTGAGGTCGCAAGGCGTAAGCCGCGCGGACGCAGAACTCAAGGGCGGCCTTTCGGTGGCGACGCGCCGACGGCTACGCGACTATATCGACGCGCATCTCAGCCAGCCCCTCACCTTGGGTGATCTGGCCGAAGTGGCCTGTCTGTCGGAGTACCACCTGGCGCGTATGTTCCGCACTTCGTTCGGTTTGCCGCCGGCTGCGTGGATCGCCCAGCAGCGTATCGAGCGGGCCCGGCTGCTGTTGCGCACCACGGCGCTGCCGCTCGCCCAGGTCGCGGCGCGCTGCGGTTATGCGAATGCCAGCCACTTCAGCCACCGCTTCCGTGAAGCGGCGGGCGTGGCGCCGATGCTGTTCCGGCAAGCGGTAGGCACGGCGGCATAAGATCGGCGAGGCTGGCTTCGCCTGGCTCGTTGTCTACTTCAAGGCCATCGCTAGCACACGCGCCACGTGCACCGCGTCGACACCGGCACCGTCGTGAATCTGATGCCGGCAACTGGTGCCGTCGGCCACCATCACCGTGTCGGCGCCGATCTTGCGCACCGCCGGCAGCAACGACAACTCCGCCATCGCCTGCGAAGTCGCATAATGTTCGGCTTCGTAACCGAAACTGCCCGCCATCCCGCAGCACGACGACTCGACCGTCGACACCGTCAGCTCCGGAATCCACTTCAGCACGGTTTGCACGGGCGTGAAAGCGTCGAAGGCTTTCTGATGGCAATGGCCATGCACGAGGGCCTTTTGTGTGGGCAACGGTTTGAGGTCGAGCGTCAAGTGCCCGGCTTTCTGCTCGTTCACCAGAAACTCTTCGAACAGGAAGGCTGACTTGGACAGCCGTTGCGCTTCTTCACCAAAACCGTAGTGCAGAAACTCATCGCGCAACGACAACAGACACGACGGCTCGAGTCCAACAATCGGCACACCACGATCGACAAACGGCTTGAACGTGTCGAGCATGCGCCGCGCTTCCTGCTTCGCTTCGTCCACGAGACCTGCGGCGAGGAACGTACGGCCGCAACACACTGGCCGCTCACCCTGGCGGGTGTTGAAGTGCACGGTATAACCGGCAGCCTCCAGCACCTGTTGGGCGGCGCGCGCGTTCTCCGGCTCCATGTTGTTGTTGAACGTATCGACGAACAACAGGACTTCTTTCACTGACGCATTCGAACCCGCCGGACGAACCGAACGTGTCGAAGTGGCCCCCGCCAGGAACGACTTGCGAAAACGCGGCAGCGTGCGCTCCGGCGCAAAACCCACCGTTCGCTTGAACCATCCGGACAGCACCGGCACGTTCTCAGCGAGTGCCATCAGTCCCGGCACCTTGCTCGCAAACGGCGCATAGCGCGGCATGAACGCCACCAGCCTGTCGCGCATACTCAGGCCGTGCCGCTTGACGCGCGCCGCCCGTGCCTCGATCTTGAACTTCGCCATATCGACGCCGGTCGGACAGTCGCGTTTGCAGCCCTTGCACGAGACGCACAGGTCGAGCGTTTCCTTGACGTCGTCGCTCGCCAGCCCTTCATCACCGAGCTGCCCCGAAATCGCCAGACGCAGCGTATTGGCCCGGCCGCGCGTCACGTGCTGCTCATCCTTCGTCACGCGATAACTCGGGCACATGGTGCCGGCGTCGAACTTGCGGCAATGGCCGTTGTTGTTACACATCTCGACGGCCTTGCCGAGGCCGCCGGAGAGGTCGTTGCCGGTACCCGGCAGCGTCTCCTTGCCGCTAAGCGGATCACGGTCGACGTTCCATGCCGACCAGTCGAGGGCGGTATCCAAAGCCCGTACGCGATAGCCCGGCGCGAAGCGGAAATTGCGCGCGTCGTCCATCTTCGGCGGCCGCACGATCTTGTCCGGATTAAAACGGTTGTCAGGGTCGAAGAGCGCCTTGATCTCGCTGAACGCCTCGTTCAGGCGTGGGCCGTATTGCCATGCCACCCATTCGCCGCGGCACAGCCCGTCGCCGTGCTCGCCCGAATAGGCCCCCTTGTATTCCTGCACCAGGGCAGCGGCTTCTTCCGCAATCGCCCGCATCTTGAGCGCGCCATCGTGCCGCATGTTGAGAATCGGCCGCACGTGCAGCGTACCGACGCTCGCATGCGCGTACCAGGTGCCTTCCGTGCCGTTACGGTGAAACACCTCCGTCAGCTTGCTCGTGTACTCGGCCAGGTGTTCGAGCGGCACCGCGCAGTCTTCAATGAAAGACACCGGCTTGCCGTCGCCCTTCATGCTCATCATGATGTTCAAGCCGGCCTTGCGGACTTCCCACAAGGCTTTCTGCTCGTTGGCATCCGGCATCTGCACGACCGAATCGGGCAAGCCGAGATCGGCCATCAGTTCGGTCAATTGCTTGAGACCGGCCAGTTGCTCGTCGCGGTTTTCGCCGGCGAATTCCACCAGCAGGATCGCCTCGGGATGGCCCACCAGCGCTTTCTCGATGACCGGGCGGAAGGCCGGGTTGCTGATCGCCAGATCGATCATCGTGCGATCGACCAGCTCAACCGCCACAGGCTTCAGCTTGACGATGTGCTGCGTCAGGTCCATGGCCTGCCAGAAGGTCGGGAAGTTGACCACGCCGAGCGATTTGTGCGCGGGCAACGGCGAGAGCTTCAGTGTCAACTGCCGGCTGAACGCCAGCGTCCCCTCCGAGCCGACCAGCAGATGCGCGAGGTTGGCGATGCCATCATCGGTGTAGGCGCGCGGATTCTGGCAGTCGAACACGTCGATGTTATAACCGGCGACGCGCCGCAACACCTTCGGCACGCGCGCCACGATCTCGTCGCGTTCGCGCGTCGCGATCCGCTTCACGCCTTCGACAATCTGCTGCAAGCGCGCCCCTTGTGGCGCGTCTCGCACCGAGCCGAAGCGTGCCTCGCTGCCGTCGGCGAGGATCGCTTCGATGGCATCGACGTTGTGCACCATGTTGCCGTATTCGATCGAACGCGAGCCGCATGAGTTGTTGCCGGCCATCCCGCCGATCGTGCATTGCGCCGCCGTCGAAACGTCGACCGGAAACCACAATCCGTGCGGCTTGAGCCACGCGTTCAGATGATCGAGCACGACACCCGGTTCGACCGTCACGGTGCGCGCCTCGGCATCGAATGAGACGACGTTGTTCAGCCACTTGCTGGTGTCGATCACCAGCGCCTCGCCGACCGTCTGCCCACATTGGCTCGTGCCGGCGCCGCGGGCGAGCAGCGGCACCTTTTCGCTGCGCGCTACTTCGAGTGCGATGCGCAGATCGTCCTGATCGCGCGGCACGACGACGCCGATAGGCGTGATCTGATAGATCGACGCATCCGTCGAGTAGCGGCCACGGCTTGCGGAGTCGAATAGCACATCGCCGCGCAAGGCTTCGCGCAGGCGTTTAGCGAGCGGCGTTGTCATCCGGGAACTGGACGGCACCAGATGAATGGGTTTGACGAGTAAGGGGGAAGCGGCATTCGTCATAGCGTCAACCTGAAAAAAACTTTAGAACAGCGTCACACTGATTGGAGCAAGTCCTTCAATGCGACCGCTTGCCGTGCCTGCGCTCTGCGGGAAGAACATACCCGTGTACGAGCCGGCCGTGATCACCATCTCCGGGGTGACAGCAACGCCCCGAACCACTGCACAGTGATTCACGAGCCACGTGAGTAGCCGGCGTGGGTCGCCGGCCGGATTCTTCGCGGCCTCGACCACCACGTCGCGCCCCTCGAAGCTGAACCGCAGCGACGGTGCGACAAACGGAAAGTCTTCACGATACGGCACGAACTCGCCGACCACCAACGCGCCGTTGTTCTGCAGATCGGCCAGTTGCGCGAGCTTGTCGACGTTCGGCCATGCGGCATAGCGGCTCGCGACGATTTCAATCGTTGTACCGAACGATCCGATACCCGCCAGCACCTCGGCTTCGCTATAAGGCTCCTGCGCTGGTTCGAAGCGACGGCCAAAACGGAACGCAATCTCCAGCTCGAGTGCGAGCGGCGTGAAGGCGTCACGCGACAGTCTGGCGCCGTCTTCGTAGACATCGGCTGCGGGCAGCGGTGCCCCCTGGATCGGTCCCGTGTCGGATTTCGAACCGATCTTCCAGCCGCCAATCTCCGAACCCGACAAGCGCAGGATCTCGTGCTGGATCGCATAGGCGGCGCCGAAGTCAGCCGGTATCTGTTCCGGCGGCAGGCTGTCGAGCGACTGATGGCGTGCTCGCGCTTCGGCGAGGCGCTGGCTCAAGGGGGAGGTATCGGTAAAGTTCATCTTGATTCTTGATGAGTGATTGGTTGGAAATAGCCTGGCGCCAGAACCTGCTGGAGGCTCAAACGTTGAGGCCCGGCGCAGGTTGAGCGCCCGCTGCTGCGCTCTGTCCGAACTTGCTTTCCGGCTGCATGCGGAAGGCCAGCACGACACCGATCCCCATCAGCAGCATGCTGCCGAGAAACGGCAGCTCCCAACTACCGAAGCGGTCGATCAGGAACCCCCCCACGACTGGTGAAATGATTGCGGCCAGCGCCGAGCCCGTGTTCATCATGCCGCTGGCAGTGCCTGAATATTCCGGTGCAATGTCCATCGGGATCGCCCACATCGGTCCGATCGTCATTTCCGCAAAGAAAAAGCCTGCGGACAGACATGCCATCGAGACGTACAGGTTGTGAGCAAACATCAACGGCACCAGCACGATCAGCGTCAGCAGCATGCACAGCGATACCATCCAGCTACGCGCGCGTTTCAGGCTGCCAGTGCGAGTGAAAATCTTGTCGGTGACGATACCGCCAAGGGTGTCGCCGAGCACGCCCGCGAAGAACACCGTCGAGGCAAACAGGGCCGACTTCTGCAGGTCGAGGTGATAGCTATGGAGAAAGTATTGGGGAATCCAGCTCAAGAACAGCCACAGCGTCCACCCATAACAAAAGTAGACAATCGTGACCGGCACCATGCGACGAAACAAGGCCATCCACGGCACTTTGACAGCCCTCGGCTTGGGTACGGGAAGCACCTCGAGCTCATCGGACGTGATGCGCGGATGGTCTTTCGGATGCTCGGTGAAGGTCACCGCCCAGACGATCACCCACAGAAGACTGAACACACCGCAAATGTAGAACGACTGGCGCCAGCCCCAGGTGGCCATCACCAGAACGATCGCGCTAGGCGCCACCGCATTGCCGATACGCGAGGCAGCGTGCGTGATGCCCTGCGCGAAGCCGCGTTTCTCTTTGGCGACCCAACGCGCCATGGCGGCGGTCGCTGCCGGAAACGTCGCGCCCTCACCGAAGCCGAGCAGCAGTCGTGCGGCAAGCAGCGACGTGAGGCCGCCTGCGAGACCGGTAAGAATCGTCGCCACTGCCCAGACCGCGCCGCAGCAGATCAGGGTCCGCTTCGCGCCGAAGCGGTCGCTTACCCAGCCACCGATGATCTGAAACACGAGGTACGGGTACGCAAAGGCGGAAAAGACCAGACCGATCTGTGTATGTGAAAGTTGGAACTCCTTACCGAAACCAGCTGCTGCGGTACTGACGTTGACACGGTCAAGATAGGTAATGAAGTACATGATGCAGAGCATCAATAGAACGATACTGCTCGCACTGGTCACACGAAACCGCTTCATCGTCTGTCTCCGTTGCTGCGATCGACTGCGTGCCTGAAACGGCACGCTGCGTCGTTATTCCCCTGGCGTGCGCTGCGTGGCCGTAGCGCCTTGTGGACCGCTACGGCCGCTAAGACCGTTTACCGCGAGGGGAAGACTCCTCCTCTTCCCCCTTTACTCTTTACCCGCAATGCAGACAGCTCAGGCCGCGGCTTTCAGACCGGCCCGTTGAGCCTCGGCAGTCAACCAGTCCATTGCCGCCGGCAACCCGCTCGCCGCAACCGGCACGCCCGCCAGTTTCAGGCCCATTTCGCAACCGGCCAGCGTCGCCAGCAGCGTGAGGTCGTTGCAGTCGCCCAGATGGCCGATGCGGAACATACGGCCCTTCATCTTGCCAAGGCCCGTGCCGAGCGACATGTCGAAGCGTTCGTAGATGGTCTTGCGCACGGCGTCGGCGTCGATACCTTCCGGCATCATCACGCCCGTCAGCACCGGGCTATATACGGCGGGGTCCGCACACTGGATCTCAAGACCCCAAGCCCGCACGGCGCGGCGGCAGGCTTCGGCGAGACGCTCATGGCGTGCAAAGACGTTGTCGAGGCCTTCGTCGAAAATCATCTCGAGCGCTTCCGACAAGCCATAGAGCAGGTTCGTGTTCGGCGTGTACGGCCAGTAGCCGGACTTGTTCATCTCGATGATCTCAGTCCAGTCCCAGAAGTTGCGCGGCAACTTCGCCTGCTTGCCGGCGGCGATCGCCTTCGGCGACACCGCGTTGAAGCTGATGCCCGGCGGCAGCATCAAACCCTTTTGCGAGCCGGACACCGTGACGTCGACGCCCCACTCGTCATGACGATAGTCGGCGCAGGCCAGACCCGAGATGGTGTCGACCAGCAGCAGGGCCGGGTGACCGGCCGCGTCGATCGCACGGCGCACCGCGGCGATATCGGAGGTCACGCCCGTCGAGGTCTCGTTGTGCACCACGCAGACCGCCTTGATCGCATGCTGTGTGTCTTCACGCAGACGCGCTTCGATCATTTGCGGCTGCACACCGCGGCGCCAGCCTTCGATACCCGGCAGACCGAGAAACTCTGGCTTCAGGCCGAGGTTTTCGGCCATCTTCTTCCACAGCGTCGCAAAGTGGCCCGTCTCGAACATCAGTATGTGGTCCCCAGGGCTCAACGTATTCGCGAGCGCGGCTTCCCATGCGCCAGTGCCCGAAGCCGGGTAGATCACCACCGGCTGCTGGGTCTTGAAAATCTTCTTGATGCCGTCCAGCACCTTCAACCCGAGCGCGGCGAATTCCGGGCCGCGGTGATCGATGGTGGGGTAGCTCATCGCCCGCAGGATGCGGTCGGGCACGGGGCTCGGCCCCGGAATCTGCAGGAAGTGACGGCCCGCAGGATGAAAATCGAGTTTCAGCATGGGTCTTCTCCGATTGAATTTTGCATGCAAAAAACTATATCAGACGATCGATGACTAACCCAAGGCAAACGTGGGTTGCTGACACCAGTGTTTACCCGCTATCTTACCTAAAGGGCCGGCTTCCTATAAAATCGCCTCCAATGATAATGAGGGTTTTTGTATGCAAAATTCGGAATTTGAAGCGGATACCGCCAGCAGCCCGCTGATGCCGAAGGTTGAGCGGCAACGGTTGCATGACACCGTAGTTGAGCACATTCGGCGCTTTATCGTCGAAGGCGTACTGGAGCCGGGCAAGAAGCTCAACGAGCGCGAGTTGTGCGAGACGCTCGGCATTTCGCGCACGCCGTTGCGCGAAGCGCTGAAGGTGCTCGCGGCTGAAGGGTTGATCGAGATCTGGCCGAACCGCGGCGCGTCGGTGTCGAAGATGTCCGAGGCAGAGTTACGCGAGACCTTTGAGCTGATGAGTGGACTCGAAGCGTTTTCGGGCGAGCTGGCAGCCGAACGTATTACCGCGGCAGAACTGGCCGAGATCAAGGCGTTGCATTACGCGATGCTAGCGTGTCGCGCGCAGAACGATCTGGCGGGGTACTACAGCCGCAATCAGGCGATCCACGACAAGATTAATGAGGCGGCACGCAATGGGGCGTTGCGGCAGACCTATATTTCGGTGAACCGACGGTTGCAGGCGCTGCGGTTTCGGTCGAACTTTCAGATTCCGAAGTGGGACCGCGCAATTCACGATCATGGCGAGATGCTGGAAGC
Organism: Paraburkholderia sp.; assembly: GCF_026225065.1. GTDB lineage: Bacteria > Pseudomonadota > Gammaproteobacteria > Burkholderiales > Burkholderiaceae > Paraburkholderia. The sequence goes on from NZ_JAMFSB010000173.1 coordinate 38,054, forward strand.
GCTGGAAGCGCGCGATGGGAAGCGGCTGAGCGCGATCTTGCGGCAGCATTTGCTGGACAAGCGCGATGCGGTGCTACAGGTGCAGTCGCGGGAAGATGTGGCGGCTTCGCCGCTGAAGGCTTGAGGCGAATCCGGAGCGGTGGCCTAGGCTGCTGCTACGGCCGGCGCACGTTTGATCTTCTTGGGGGCATGCTTGCGCGCGTGCCAAAGATCGTAATCTAGCTGCATGCCGAGCCACAAATCGGCGCGACCGCCACGCTCGACTCCGAGCCATTGTTCGATGCGCAGCGCCATTTCTGGCGTAATCCCGCCGCGCTCATTCAGCAGACGAGACAAGGTAACCCGAGAGACTCCGAGTTGCTCCGCAGCCTCGGTGACCGTCAGGCCGAGCGCGGGCAGAACGTCTTCGCGAAGGATGGCCGCAGGATGCGGCGGATTGAACATTTTGGACATGGCTTTAGTCACTACTAAAATCTGATGTGCCGGGCGACTTTCGTACCACATCGCGGCGGCAGGGCCAGGCGAACTGATGCTCTAATGGTAGTCCTTATAATCAACCAAGATCGCGTCTTCGCCTTCAAATGCGAATGTTAGCCTCCAGTTGCCGTTTACCTCTATCGCCCACAGCCCAGATTCGCTTCCCCTAAGTGGGTGCAATCCCCAACCGGGCTGATTCATATCCTGCGGCGATTTTGACCTGTTTAGCGCCGTCAACTGACGGCCCAATCGCGCCCGGTGAGCCGCCTGGATTCCTGCTGCTGAACCCGTCTCAAAAAAGCGCTGCACACCTTTGTGTTTAAACGATCGGATCATAGTACGTTATTCGGACCTGCCGTACGGTTGAAGTGTATCATGTATTAATACACCTTACGATGTGGAATGCGCTGCATTTCGCCAAAGCGGCCGGAGTTCAAGGAAGCGTTCTTGTGACTATCGCCGCGTACGCTCAGTTGCGATAGATGCATAATCGAGGGACGCGAAAGCATGCAATATGATTCCGATGCCATATCGTCCTGACTCTTGCTTGCGAGCCAGTAAGTGATTTGACCATACACCAACAGCGCCGTTGGTCGAGGCCACACAATTTGACAATCCGGCGCTATCAGGAAGGACGGGTACGACCTCCACCCACGCGAAACCTCGCGTCGCCCCGCCACCACATCCAGGCGGCCACCGACCTATGGTAGAAAGCAAGTTCACCCCTCCATAACGTGAACTCGCCGAGACCACCCTATGTCCTCCGTTGTGGCCTTCAAACTGGTCTTGTTGTCGCTCATCGCGATGATCGGGCTGCAACTGCTCGCGAAGCGCCTGCGCTTGCCACCCGCCGCCGCTCTGTTGATAGGCGGCGCTGCAATGGCCTTCGTACCCGGCCTGCCCACCGTCACGCTCGATCCCGCTCTCGTGCTGATCGTGTTCCTGCCGCCCCTGCTGATGGACGGCGCCTACTTCTCCGTCTGGGCTGAATTCAAACGCAACCTCGGCGGCATCCTGTTGCTTGCGATCGGCGCGGTCGCTTTCACGACGCTGGTGGTCGGCGTAGTCGCGCATCAGGTCGTGCCGAGCTTGCCGTGGGGCGCCTGTTTTGCACTCGGCGCGATCGTCTCACCGCCCGATGCAGTCGCCGCCAAAGCGGTACTCGAGCGCGTCGCGCTGCCACGTCAGCTGATGGTGTTGTTAGAAGGCGAGAGCCTGCTGAACGACGCCGCCGGCCTCGTGCTGTTTCGCTTCGCCGTCGCCGCGGCGTTGACGGGCGCCTTCAGTACCGGGCACGCTGTCGCCAGCTTCGCGATCCTCGCGCTGGGCGGCGTCGCAGTCGGCGGTGCAATCGGCTTCCTCGTCGTGAAGCTGCTTGCGTATCTCGACGACGACTATCTGATGATCACCGCGTCGGTACTCGCCGGGTGGATCACTTATATCGCCGGCGAAATGCTCGGTGTCTCCGGCGTCATCGCTACGGTCAGTTGCGGCATGACGCTCGGCTGGTATCAGCACGAGATTTTCTCCGCCGCGGTACGCACGCGCGGCACGGCCTTCTGGCAAGTCGTCATCTTCCTGATGGAAGCGCTGGTGTTCATTCTGATCGGCCTGTCACTGCGCGGCGTGATCGTCCGTCTGGGTGGCGTGGGTGATGCACTGATCGCCTTCGCGCCGGCGGTCGCCGCGGTGCTCGCGGCCGTCGTGCTCTCGCGCTTCGTTTGGGTGTTCGGTTCCGAAGCGTTGAAAAGCGCGTTCCGCACGCTCTTGCGACGCAGCGGCGCCGCGCCCGACTGGCGCTCGGCAACCGTCATGAGTTGGGCAGGGATGCGTGGAGTCGTTACGCTTGCGATCGCCTTGTCCTTGCCGGATGCGATGCCCGGCCGCGATCTGATTCTCGTCGCTTCGTTTGCCGTGATTCTGGTGACGGTGCTCGGTCAAGGCACCACGATTGGCTCACTGATTCGATGGGTCAAACCCGCTCACATGGCAGAGCGGGACGAAAGGCTTTTGAGCGAGCCGCAAGCCTGGGCGCGCCTTGAGGCCGCGCAACTCGCTGCTATCCAACCGCTTGTGCACGATGCCCAAGGCCACGTCATTCACCCGCGTCTGCTCGAACAGTACAGCTACCGTGCGCGCATCACCGAAGCGCATCA
>NZ_JAMFSB010000174.1 GCF_026225065.1 Paraburkholderia sp.
GACGGCGTGGTGCGCGCACCTTCCGAGTTCTCGATCACCTTGACCGAATTGCCTTCCATGATCGCCACGCACGAGTTGGTCGTGCCGAGGTCGATGCCGATGATTTTGCCCATTTTTACTAATCTCCTGACTTTGATCGCTGCGGTAGGTTGCCTTGTGCCCATCTGGCGGCAAGGCAACCCGCCTTCAATTCAAACCTGCACTCAACATAAGTGCGTCTGCATCGTTTTCAAGACCTTGAACGCAATGCGGTCTTTAATTTTTTTCAATCGCCTGCGGCTTTGGGATTGGTGTTGCCGGGATTGCCCGGCTTGTTGCCATTGCGATTAGCCGCCACTACCGGTCGCCCCATCCGAAGCCTTTGACGCGGCCTTTGCAGCAACCTTTTCCCGGGCAGCTACCACCGCTGCCTCGAACTGCCCGAGGCCGTGCCAGCCGGTCGCCCGGCCAAGCCGCTTGCCACGGTGAAAAAAGAACCAGGTCGGCACACCATGCAGCATGAAACGGCGGCCCAGTTCCCGGTGCTCGTAGACATTGCTGTGAAACCATCTGAGCCTGAGCGCGCGGATCGCGTCGGGCTGCACCAGCATCGCCTTCTTCGCTATTTCACAGTTGAAGCAGTCGAGTCCCCAGAAGAACACCACCGCCAACTCATCGCCAGCCGCTTCGAGCGCGGAGTCGAACGATTCCGCGCTCAATTCCTGCATCTCGAACACGGCAAACGCCGTGGCATCGACGGGAAGGTTGGCCATGATAGCGGGATGCCTGCCCGGGAGCGCCTGAGCTATGCCTTACGCCTACTTCGACTGGGCTACAGTGACGAGCGCCGGACGCAGCACGCGGTCGGCGATCACGTAACCCTTCTGCAGCACGGAGACGATGGTGTTGGGCTCCTGCTCGGCCGGCACCATCGAAATAGCCTGATGACGATGCGGGTCGAACTTCTCGCCGGCGGGCGGATTGATCGCCACGACGCGGCCTTTCTCAAGCGCACCGCTCAACTGACGCAGTGTCAGTTCCACACCCTCGCGAACCTTCTGCAGGTCGTCGGACGAGTGGGCGACGGCGGCCTCGAGGCTGTCGACCACCGGCAGCAGATGCTCGGCAAAGCTTTCGATCGCGAACTTGTGCGCCTTGGTGACGTCTTCCTGAGCGCGACGGCGCACGTTTTCGGTCTCGGCCTTGGCACGCAGGAAGCTTTCCTGCAACTCGGCGATCTTGACCTGCGCTTCAGCCAACGCGGCTTCGGCGCCGGCCGGCGCGGCTTCCGCCGGGTTGACTTCCGGCTGGGCCGCAGTGGCTTCGGCAGCCTGGCGCGCGGCTTCTTCGGCGGGCGTGGGATTCTGGCTCGTCGGATTCTCTTGCGTGTTTTCCATGTCGCTGAAAGTCGTAAAAAAGTTAAAGCCTAGGGCGGCCGCGTGATGTTCTGCAAGGCCCGCTTGAGCGTTGCAGAAACGCCACACAAACCACCGCTCATCGCCCACTTAGTTTGGGTCTCAAAGCACGAATTCAAGCGGTCAAAAGGATCTTTTCGCACCGCAACAGTGCGGCAGAAATGCCTCGTTACAACGATTAATCAGATTGAGATTGAGCGGCCTCGTGGACTGACCTAAACTTCAGCTGTCCACCCGGAAAGGCACGTTTACCCTAACCTGGTATATACCACTTCAATTAACTCATCGCGCGTTCGTCCAGCATCATTTCGGGGGAGTACCGTGAAATTGACCTTCGCAATATCCGTGGTCGCCTTGGTGCTCATAGCGGGAACCACGACCATCTGCATGTCCGGGGCCGTCAACGACAGCACGACCGAATATGGCGGCGTGCATGCCACGATGGAACAACTGTTCAATCCCCACCTGAAAGTTTGTCGATAGTGCGCCGGTCGCGCTTGGTCGGGCGCCCGTGCAAAGCGGCGGCCGGCTCGCGATACGTTTTACGCCGCTCCTGCTCCACCTGGCGCTTCACCTTGCTTTCCTCGGTTTCCGCATAAAGCGTCTGCGCCACACTCGCCGGACCGCGCACGTCGCATACGCCCAGCACCTCCACCTGCCAGACGATGCGTTCGATCTCGATTTCGACGAGATCGCCAACCCGCACCTCCTTGGCCGGCTTGACTGCCGCACCGCCGATCCTTACGTGGGCTTTGTCGACGGCATCAGCCGCCAGCGAGCGTGTCTTGAAGAAACGCGCTGCCCATAGCCACTTGTCGATGCGCAGGCGCGCGCCGGGTTCGGTCGAAATCCTGTAGTTCATCAGTTAGTCTGGCGCCCTATGTGCCAAAGAGGCGTCATAAGTCGCGCTTCAGGCGCGTTGAAAACGATTCCGTCAACCAGTCTCACGCCGTCACCGTACCTTGCACCGAGGCGACCTGCACCGGCCAGCCTTGCAGGTTCTGGGCGACGATCTCCCCTAGCGCCGCGATCCAAGCCGGCGAGGCGTTCAGGCAAGGGATGCGGTGAAACTCCTTGCCGCCCGCATGAAGGAACTCGTCACGGACCTCCATGCCAATTTCCTCAATAGTTTCCAGGCAGTCGGCAGTAAAGCCCGGACAAAACACATCCGCACGGCGCACCCCCGCCGCACCCAACTCCTTGAGCGTCGGCGCGGTGTAGGGCTGCAACCACTCGGCCTTGCCGAAACGCGACTGGAACGTGACACGGCATTCCACCGTTGTCAGCCCGAGCGCCTGCGTCAACAGCGCCCCCGTTTGCTGGCACTGGTCGTGATACGGGTCACCCAGATCGAGCGTGCGCTTGGGAACGCCATGGAAGCTCAGCACCAGTTTGTCGCCCGCCGCGAAATCAGGGCGGCCGTGAGCATGCCAGTACTGATGCACTTGCGCCGCCAGCGCCGCGATATAGGCCGGATGGTCGGCATATTGGCGGATGGTGCGGATTTCCAGCTGGTTGCGCATGCGCTTGAGCGCCGAGAATGCGGCGTCGAATGCTGTAGCCGTAGTCGACGACGAGTATTGCGGATACATCGGCACAAGCAGCACGCGCTCGGCGCCGGCCAGCTTGAGCTGATTCAGCATGTCCGGGATCCCCGGCATGCCGTAGCGCATGGCGTAGTCGACGATCGTCGTGTAGCCGTTCAACTGCAGCAGATGCCGCAGACCTTCGACCTGCTTCTCCGTAAACACGCGTAGCGGCGAGCCTTCCGGAGTCCATACGGCTGCGTACTTCTTGGCCGACGAGCGCCCTCGAACCGGCAGGATCAGGAGCCGCAAGATCACCTGCCAGATGGCTGCCGGAATCTCCACCACGCGTGGGTCGGACAGAAACTGCGCGAGATAGCGCCGCACGGCCCGCGGCGTAGGTGCGTCGGGCGTGCCCAGATTGATCAGCAAAACCGCGACACGATGGGATGTGGCGGGTTGCGATGGCCGCTCGAGGTCGAAACGCATAGGCAACAGGGCTAGCCGCGCGCAGCGGGAAATCGGTTCAGGTGAGACTCATTATAGCGGGGCGGTCCGCCGCCGATAGCTGGCCATTCGGCCGATTGGCAAGCTGCGCGCCGCATCGCATCATTTGCACCATGCAGTTCGGGCTCCTGCCCGATGGAGATGCGGGCAGCGGCAAAGGCGGTGGAACGTGCCGCCCTAGCGTTGCGCGAAGCAGACGCTTATTGCTGGCTGAGCGTTAGCGAGAGCAGGCGCGCGGTGATGTCGACGATCGGAATCACACGGTTGTAGGCCATGCGCGTGGGCCCAATTACGCCGAGCGTACCGACGATCTTGCCGTTGACTTCATACGGCGCGGTCACGACGCTCATTTCCTCGATCGGCACGAGATTCGACTCGCCGCCAATGAAGATTTGTACGCCCTGGGCGTGACTCGATACGTCAAGCAACTGAAGGAGGCTGGTCTTTTGGTCAAACACATCAAACAGCTTGCGCAGCCGCGCCATGTCCGACGACAGGTCGGCCACTTCGAGCAGATTGCGCTCGCCGGAGATCAGCACGGTCTCGCCGGCATCGGCCTCGTCTGTGCTCGCCTTGACAGCGGCGTGCATCAGCGTGGTCATGTCGCCGCGCAACTCGTCGATCTCTTCGCGCAGGCGCCGGCGCACTTCGTCGAACGAAAGGCCGGCAAAGTGAGCGTTGATGTAATTGGACGCTTCCACGAGTTGCGACGGCGAGAAGTCGCGCTGCGTCGCCATGATGCGATTCTGTACGTCGCCCTCGGGCGTGACGATGATGAGCAGGATGCGCTTGTCGGACAGGCGCATAAACTCGATCTGCTTGAAGACGTGGCTGCGCCGCGGCGTCAGCACTACGCCGGCAAACTGCGACAGGCTGGAGAGCACGCTCGCCGCCGCTGCAACGATCTTCTGCGGCTCGCCCGCCTGCAGCGTGGTCTTGACGGTACGGGTGACAGCTTCCTCGTCCGCCGCAGACTCGACCGTGAGCATCGTGTCGACAAACAGGCGATAGCCGCGCGGTGTCGGAATGCGGCCCGCCGAGGTGTGCGGGCTGATGACAAGCCCCGCCTCCTCCAGGTCGGACATCACGTTGCGGATCGTCGCCGGGCTCAGCTCCAGACCGGAGTAGCGGGACAACGTGCGCGAGCCGACCGGTTGACCTTCGGCGATATATCGCTCGATCAACGTTTTGAGGAGGGTTTGTGCGCGGGGATCTAGCATGACGGAAAAGTTTAGCTTAATGACGCGACGACCGCGAGCGCTAACAATAACAGCGTTCGTGCCTTCGTTGGCGAGGCATGGACTGCATGTGCCGGTTTGCCCGCACAACCCCTGGCGCGAACCCTTACCCGGGAGTTCGACGCAGCACATACCGCACCCCTGTCACGAGGAGTTCATCATTCTGGCGATAATCCTGCGCAGGCCAGCCGGCGCGGGCCTGCAGCCTGACAGGCGCGCCCGCCTGACGCCGGCCGCCCATGTGGCCGCGGACGGTTCTTTTCAGCCCTCACCTATGGTGTAATGCCGGCATGCAAGTTACCAGTCAGTTCAAGACCGTCGCGCTCGTCGGGCGCAACAACACGCCAGGCATTGGCGAGCCGCTGACCGCGCTCGCCGCGTGCATCGCGCGGCGCGGCTTCGACGTGGTGTTCGAAGCAGACACCGCCGCGGAGATCGGCATCACCGACTACCCGGCCCTGCGCCCCGCGGAAATCGGCGCGCGGGCCGACGTGGCCGTCGTGCTGGGCGGCGACGGCACGATGCTCGGCATCGGGCGCCAGCTTGCGCCGTATCGCACGCCGCTGATCGGCATCAACCACGGGCGGGTCGGCTTCATCACCGACATCCCGATTTCGGCCATGCAGGAACTCGTGCCGCAGATGCTGGGAGGCCACTTCGAGCGCGAGGAACGCATGTTGCTGGAAGCGCGCATCATGCGCGGCGGCAGTCCGATCTACCACGCGCTGGCCTTCAACGACGTGGTGGTGAACCGCAGCGGTTTCTCGGGAATGGCGGAACTGCACGTGGCCGTGGATGGCCGCTTCATGTACAACCAGCGCTCGGACGGACTGATTGTCGCCACGCCGACCGGATCGACCGCCTACGCGTTGTCGTCAGCGGGACCGATCCTGCATCCGCAGTTGCAGGGCATCGTGCTGGTGCCGATTGCGCCGCACGCATTGTCGAACCGCCCCATCGTGCTGCCGGACGACTCGAAGGTGAGCATCCAGATCGTCTCCGGCCGCGACGTCAACGTTAATTTCGACATGCAGTCGTTCACCGCGCTCGAACACAACGACACGATCGAAGTGCGCCGCTCGCGCCATACCGTGCCGCTCCTGCACCCGGTCGGCTACAGCCATTACGCGACACTGCGCAAGAAGCTGCACTGGAACGAATACCCGTCGCACGAAGACGACATCAAGCCCTGAACCGATCCCGAACGAATCCTGAACGAACACTGCGCCGATCCTGAGCTAACCCTGAGCACCTGGCCGCAGCCGGTAACCCAAGCTACCCGACGACCTCCATGCTTCGCCACCTCTCGATACGCGACTTCGTCATCGTCGCCGCGCTCGACCTTGAATTCGACAGCGGCTTTACGGTTTTCTCAGGTGAAACAGGCGCCGGCAAGTCGATCCTGATCGACGCGCTGGCACTGGCGCTTGGCGCCCGCGCCGACGCAAGCGTCGTGCGCACCGGCGAGACCCGCGCGGACATCACCGCGGAATTCGAAACGCACGCTCAGGTCGACCAGTGGCTCGAGGAGCAGGCCTTAGGCTCGGCAAGCAGCACAAACAACACGCACGGAGCAAACGGAGCCGATCCGCACGACAACACCGTCATGCTGCGGCGCGTGGTGGATGCGAACGGCCGCTCGCGTGCATTCATCAACGGCACCGCCGCGACGCTCGCGCAACTGCGCGAGGTGGGTGAAATGCTGGTCGATATTCACGGGCAGCACGCCCACCAGTTACTGATGCGTCCCGACGCGCAACGTGAGCTTTTCGATACGCACGCAGGTCTGGTGGATAAGGCCGCCGCCGTGAACCGCGCATGGCGCACCTGGCGCGACAAGGTACAAGCGATCGAAACAGCCAAAACACGCGACCGCGAACTGCAACTCGAACGCGAGCGGCTCGCGTGGCAACTGGCCGAGCTCGACAAGCTCGCCCCGCAGCCCGGCGAATGGGAAGAGGTCAACGCCGAACACAACCGTTTGTCGCATTCGGCCAACCTGATCGAAGGCGTGCAGGGAGCCCTCAACGCCCTCTCCGAGTCGGACGAGGCGATGATCACGCATCTTGCGTCGATCGTCTCGAAGCTGCGCGACCTGGCGGAAATCGATCCGGCGTTAAACGACGCACTCGCTGCGCTCGAACCCGCCGAAATCCAGCTGCAGGAAGCCGCGTATTCGCTAAGCCACTATGCGCAGCGTCTCGAACTCGACCCAGACCGGCTCGCTCAGATCGAGAGACGCGTCGACGCCCTGCATTCGGCCGCGCGCAAATTCCGTCTGCAGCCGCAGACACTGCCCGAGGAACACGCCGCGCGCCGCGCGCAACTGGCCGCACTGGACGCCGCCGCGGATCTGGACAGCCTGCACGCCGCCGAAGCCAAAGCGAAGGAAGCCTATCTGGCCGAAGCCAAACAGTTGTCCAAAGCACGCGCCAAGGCGGCCAAGGCGCTCGGCTCGGCGGTCACCACGGGCATGCAGGAACTGTCGATGAAAGGCGGCAGCTTCGAGGTCGCGCTCGTCGCGCTGCCGGAAGGGGGAGCGCATGGCCTCGAGCAGGTCGAGTTCCGCGTCGCCGGGCACGCCGGCGTGCCGCTGCGACCGCTCGCGAAAGTCGCTTCAGGCGGCGAACTGGCGCGGATCAGCCTCGCGCTCGCCGTGATCGCCAGCGCCGCCAGCCCGATCCCCACCCTGATCTTCGACGAAGTGGATACCGGCATTGGCGGCGGCGTCGCCGAAGTGGTCGGGCGCTTGCTGCATCAACTCGGACGCGCTCGACAGGTGCTGTGCGTCACGCACTTGCCGCAAGTGGCCGCGCGCGGCGAGCATCATTTCCAGGTAGCCAAGGCCTCCGACAAGAAAGGCGGCACGGTCAGCAGCGTCACGTCGCTGGACAAGGCCAGCCGAATCGAGGAAGTGGCACGCATGCTCGGCGGCCTGGAGATCACCGCCACCACCCGCAAGCATGCGAAGGAAATGCTGGCGGCGTAGACGGCAGTGGCGACAGCACGCCAGCGTCCTTGACCGCAGAGCCCCTCACCTCACCCAAACACCCGCTTCCACAACGCCAGCACGGCGGCGCGTTCCGCCTCGACAGTCTCGGGCTCGACCCGCGCTTTCTCCATCCCGTCGAGCCGCAGCCTGTGCTGCAGCTTGCGATATGTGCGATACGCCGCGCCGACCGTCTCAGCTTCCTCCTCGCTCATCATCCCGAAGCGCGATACCTCACGCAGCAACGCGATATTGCCGGTATTGCGGATCAGCTCGGGGTCACGCGCGGCATGCAGCAGCACCCAATACTGAACGGTGAATTCGATATCCACCATCCCGCCCCGATCGTGCTTCAGATCGAACAGCTCGGTGCGGTTCGGATGTCCGGCCTCGACACGCTCGCGCATCTCGACAATCTCTTTGGCGAGCGGGCCGGCCTCGCGCGGCGTGGTCAGCACCTGCTCGCGGATCGCTTCGAACCTGGCGCCAATCTCGGCATCGCCCGCACAGTAGCGCGCCCGCGACAGCGCCTGGTGCTCCCACACCCACGCCGTGTTGGCCGCATCGCCTTCGCGCAACTGGTAGCGCTTGAACGCATCCAGATCGGTGACGAGCAGTCCCGATTCGCCGTTCGGCCGTAACCGCAGGTCCACGTCGAACAATGTACCCGCGCCGGTGGCCATCGTCAGCCAGGTGATCAGACGCCGCGCGTAGGTGGAGTAGACGTCGGCGGCTGCATCGTCGGGGTCGTCGTAGAGGAAGATCAGGTCGAGGTCCGACGCGTAACCCAACTCCTTACCGCCCAGTTTCCCGTACGCGATGATGGCAAAACGCGGCACGTCCCGATGACGTTTGGCCAGTTGCTTCCAGACGGCCTCGAGCGTCACGTCGAGCACGGCGTCGGCCAGTTCGGAGAGCCGGTCGCTCACGTGTTCCACGCTCAGCTTGCCGGCCAGATCGATCAGCAGGATGCGGAACACTTCGGCCTGGTGAGCGTGACGCAGCAGATCCATCTGCTGTTCGACGCCGTCCGCCGCGGCAAGGCGCAAACGCAGCGTGCGCTTGAACTCGGCCCAGTCGAACGGACTCGCAATCGCCTCGTCATCGAGCAGTTCGTCGAGCAGTTGCGGATGGCGGATCAGGTACCCAGCCGCCCAGTGCGAAGCGCCCAGCACCGACAGCACGCGGTGCAACGCCTGCGGATATTCGGTCAGCAGCGCCAGATAGGCTCCACGCCGGCTCACCGCTTCGAGCAGGTCGAAGAAGCGCGCCACCGTATCGCCACGCCGCGCGGGCGGCTCCAGCGTGCGAGCCGCTTCGAGCGCTCGCTGCGCAACGATGTCGAAGCGCTGCCGGCTACGCTCGGCGAGCCCAGCATAGCGCGACGAATTCCACACGGCGCGCAGGCGCGCGAGCAACTCGGCCGGCTCTGGAATTCCCAGCTCGACAATGCGCGCCTGCAGAGCGGCGTCCGCGCTATCGTCGGCCAGCGCGCTACTCCAGACCCATACCGCAGCACCGTCTTCCGGCGCACCACAACCGTCGCGGCCCTTGATCTTGTCGGCGAAAATCTGGTCGAACTGCTGTTCGACCATCTCGCGGTGCGCGTCGAGCTTCGCCATCAGCGCGGCGTAATCCTCGAAACCCATCGCATGGGCCAACGCCGCACGCTCCTCCGGATCCACCGGCATCGCATGGGTCTGCGCGTCATTGCGATACTGCAGCCGGTGCTCGAGTTCGCGCAGGAACCGATACGCCTGCGAGAGCCCCACACACACGACCGGCGCGATCAGGCCATGCGTCGCAGCGTGGCGCAGCACGGCAAGCGTCGGCCGCACGCGCAGGCCCGCGTCCTGGCCGCCGCGAATCAACTGGAACACCTGGGCGCTGAATTCGATCTCGCGGATGCCGCCGCGGCCGAGTTTGATGTCGTCGGCCTTGTCCGGCCGCATCGAGGCACGGCGCTGCGCCTCCTGGCGAATCTGCAGGTGCAACGCGCGGATCGCACTGATCACACCGAAATCCAGATAGCGGCGGTAGATAAACGGCGTGCAGATCGCATCGAGCTGCTTCTGCATGCGGCGCGCAGCCTCGCTGCTGCCTTCGGACACGAGCCGCCCTTTGATCCAGGCGTAGCGCTCCCACTCGCGGCCCTGCACGTAAAAATACTCTTCGAGCATGCCAAGACTACACACCAGCGGCCCTGAATCGCCGTTCGGCCGCAGCCGCATATCGACCCGAAACACATAACCGTCGGCGGTTACTTCGGCCAGCGCGGCAATCAGGCGTTTGCCGAGACGCGTGAAAAAGTCCTGCATGGCAATCGGCGGACGCTGACCGCCGGCGGTCTCGCCGTCCTCTTCATAAATGAAGATCAGGTCAATGTCAGACGACACATTAAGCTCACGCCCGCCCAGCTTGCCCATACCGACCACGCCAAGAGCAAGACGCTCGCCCTCGGGACCGCGCGGCTCGCCGTAGAGCATTTCGAGATCGGCGGACAGCACCGCCATCGCCCGCTGGATGGTCGTTTCAGCCAGATCGGTCATGGCTCCGGTGACTTCGGCGACATCGGCGCGGCCGGCCAGATCGCGCTCCATCACGGCACAAAATACCTCGGTGCGTAACTGACGAAGCGCGCGTTTGAGACCCTCTTCGGTCAGCGCTCCATCGGCGGGACTCGCCAGCGCCGCGCACAGATCATCGAAGCGGGCTTCGATCCGCTCGCGCGTGACGGGCTGCGCAGCCAGCATCGCAATGCGCTCGGTCAGTTCGGGACGGGCCGCCAGCGCGCGCGTTGCGTAATGCGAATAGCTGGAACTCAGGAGTGTGGCTTGGGTCATCAAAGGGTGTGGATCGTTCGTTGCTGTATCCAGCTCATCACTGAGCCAGGCGCTGCGTCGCACAGGTCGCGAGACGGCATGGGCACAGGCTTTGAAGGATATTCGTCGCGACTGGCCCGTGTGTTACATTTCGTCGTCAGATCGCAAAACTACCATACGCCCATCCCCGCCGCAGCATGTCCGAGCGAAACGAATCCGCCGAGCAACAGGAAGCCGGACAAGTCAGGTCAGTGAGCGGCGACCACCACGTGGTGCTGCGTCACACCCTGAGAGTGCTGCTGGGGATCGCGCTCGTCGTTTATTTCATTGCAGCCGGTCTGTTCATGGGTCTGCGTTACGGCTTGTTGCCGTACGTCGATTCGTTCCGGCCGCGCATCGAAACCCTCGTCTCCGAGAAGATCCACGCGCAACTCACCATCGGCAAACTGGCGCCGCACTGGACCGGTTTTCAGCCTGGCATCGACGTCACCAACCTGATGATCCGCGACCACGAAGGCAAGGTCGGGCTGAACATCCCGCATGCCACCGCAACGGTCTCGTGGAGTTCGCTGTGGCGATTCAAGCCGATCCTGTCGAGCCTGATCGTCAATCAGCCTGACGTGCTGATCGAGCGCGGCAGCGACGGCTCGCTCTCGGTCGCCGGCGTCGTAGCGCCGAGCACCCATACCGGCAACGACACCTTCAGCTCGTGGCTGCTGCGCCAGCAGGCCATCGTGTTGCGCGGCGGCACATTGAGGTGGCACGACGCACGCCACGACGCGCCTGAACTTGCGCTGCAGAACATTCGTCTGGCCATTCTCAACGACGGCTATAACCACCACCTCGCGTTGCAGGCGCCGCCGGACGGCCGGGTCCTGCACGGCCCGCTCGATTTCCGCGTGTACTTTAAACATGCGCCGCTGTCGGCTATCGGCAAGCCGATCAACTGGACCGGCCAGGCTTACGTGTCGACCGGCCCGGTCGACCTGCCCGCCCTCGCTCATTACATGGATTTTCCGGTCGAGACGTTCGCGGGCCGGATCGACAACGCTATCTGGATCGACTTCGCCCAGGGCCGGATGACCTCGGCAGGCGGCGATCTAAGCGGCTCCGATGTCTCGCTGCGCGTGCGACCGACCCAGCCACGCCTCGACGTGCCCGTCGCAAGCTTCTCCTGGAAAGTCGAGATGGGGCCGGACGACTACACGCTGAAACTGGACCACCTGCACGCGGAACTCGGCCAGCCGCCGCTCGAGGACGGCACGCCGCTCACCCGCACGCTGGCCCTCACAACTTTGAGCGGCCACTACCGTCGCGCATCGGTACAACACGGCCAGTTGTTCAGCGTGACTGGCGACCGTGTCGATCTCGGCATACTCGCCGAATTCAGCCGCGCGCTGCCGCTCTCGGGGCACCTTCTGAATGAACTGGTGCGCTTCGATCCTCGCGGCCTGGTGGCGAACTACCTGATCGAGGTCGAACGGGCCAGGCCGGAATCCGGCGAAGCGGCCAGCGAACGCAATACAGGCGGCGCCGAGCCGATCGTACGCTACCGCTTCAAGGCGGACCTGCAGGGCATCAGCGTTGCAGCCCAGGAGCCGCCGCCAGGGCTCACCCCGTTGGGTCACCCGCGGGCCGGTTTGCCAGGCGTCGAAAACCTGTGGGGCAGCGTCGACGCGGACGAAAACCATGGCGCAATGAGCATCGACACCAACAACGTGGCCCTCACGCTGCCGGGTGTCTTCGACAACCCGCGCCTCAGATTCGACCGCCTGAAGGGTCGCGGCAGCTGGACGGTCAAGCCGGCAGCGCCAGGTGAAGCCCACAAGGCGTTTGCTATTACTGTCCCGGAACTGAGCGTCGCCAACGCGGACGCGGTCGCTTCGGCCACTGCTAACTACAGCAATCCCGGCCACGGCCGCGGCTCGCTCGACCTGACGGCGAAGTTCGAGCACGCGCAGGTCACGCGGATCGTCCGCTATCTTCCCACCAGCATCCCCGAGAAGCTGCGCACCTACCTGGGTCACGGGTTACAGGCAGGCATCTCGCGCGGCGGGGTGATCGAGATACACGGCGACCTCACCAAATTCCCTTATTCGCGCGACCCGACTGCTGGCGTGTTCCAGATCGTGGCTCCGTTCAAGGGCGGCAAGTTCGACCCATCGCCCTTCCCGCCCCGCATGATGAAAGACGGCGTGACGCCGAATGTGTGGCCGCCGCTGGATGGTATCGACGGCACCTTCTCGCTGAAAGAGAACGTGCTGCGCTTTGATGTCGATCGCGCGCACTACAAGCGCGTCGCGCTCGGCAAGGTCAGCGGCAAGATCGACGATCTGGGCACCAAGGCATCGAGCCTCGTCATCAACGGCGATGGACACGGGCCGCTCGCCGACATGCTCGACTACGTCAATGCGAGCTCACTCGGCAGCCTCTCGAAGCACGTCGGCGAAAAGGTGCAGGCCGAAGGGCCCGCGTCGCTGGCACTGAAGCTGACGGTGCCGCGCACGCCGAAACCGCACATCGCCGTAGAGGGTGCGCTCGGCTTCCAGAACAACCGTCTCAGCACCGACAACGTGCCGCCGCTGTCGCAACTGACCGGCAAGGTCCACTTCACCGAACACACCGCCCAGCTCGATCACTTGAGCGGCCAGTTCCTCGGCGGCGACGTTCACGCCAACGGCGGCATGCAGAACAACGGGACTTACGCGCTTGATCTGAACGGCCACATTGCCGTCGACGCAGCCCGCGGCCTCAATCTGCACGGGCCAGCCGCCCAGGTGCTGACGCGCATGAACGGCAGCGCGCCCTACGAGCTGAACGTAACCGGCGCCAAAGGACGTCTGCCCAACGTCACGGCCAGCTCCGACCTGACCGGCCTCGCGCTCGACTTCCCCGCGCCGTTCAACAAGCCGCTCGGCCAACCGATGCCGCTGCATTTCACCTTCAGGCCGGCCGCCTCGGAAAGCGACGCCGGCCTGCAACGCGCCGACCTCAAGTTCGGCCCGATCGCCGCCACCTACCTGCTGCGCCACACGCCGGGCCAGCCGCCGAAGGTGGTCGTCGGCGCAGTCGGCGTCAACAAGCCGGCTGAACTGCCGAGTGAAGGCGTGATCGCCGCGGTCGACATCGACGCGTTCGATGCAGATCAATGGCGCGCCCTGGTGACCCAGATGCGCAGCAAGGAAACGCCCGCGCCCGGCACCCCGGCGAGCGCCCCCAACCCGACGATCACGCAGTTCCTGCCCGACCGCTTTGCCGTCCATATCGGAACGTTGACGCTACTGAAGCGCCACTGGGAGAGCGTGATCGTCGGCGCGTCACGTGACAACGGCAACTGGCAGGCCAACATCGCCTCGAACCAGGTTTCCGGACACGTGGCCTGGTTGCCCGGCCCTGTCAAAGGTTCGCCAGGGACGCTGCAGGCCCGCCTCGCCCGCCTGGTCATCCCGTCTGCCACCGAAAACGATCTGCTAGGCCAGGCGATCTCGGCGCCGGCGCAAAACATGCCGACGATCGATCTGGTGGTGAACGAACTGATCGTGCGCGACCACAACATCGGCAGTCTCGAAGTCGACGCGCATAACTTCCAGGAAGACGGCGTGCCGGTCTGGCAACTGGACAAGCTCGACATCACCAATCCGGCTGCCACGCTGACCGCCACCGCCAACTGGCGCACCTCGACGCAGCTCGGCGCCAATGCCGACGAAGACACGCCGAAGCGCACCGTGTTCGACTTCAAGCTGGATATCAAGGATGCCGGCGCGTTGCTCCAGCAGTTCGGCCAGCCACGCACGCTCAAGGGCGGCAGCGGCACGCTGTCAGGCAAGGTCGTCTGGCGCGGTGGCCCGACCCGCATCGACTATCAGACGCTGAACGGCAACCTGGCGGTCGACATGCGCCATGGCCAGATCCTCAAGGTCGATCCGGGCGTCGCCAAGCTGCTGGGCGTGCTGAGCCTGCAAAGCCTTGCGCGCTTTGCGACGCTCAATTTCAAGGACGTGATCGGCGAAGGTCTGCCGTTCGAGAGCGTGACCGGCATCGGACAGATCAGCGACGGCATCGGCCGCACCGACAACTTCAAGATGGTGACCGCGCCGGCCCGCGCGGAGATGTCGGGCTCGGTGGACCTCGCGCAGGAGACCCAGGACCTGCACGTGCACGTCGTGCCAACCGTCAGCGCGGGGGCCGGCGTGGTCGCTGCCACGGTGATCAACCCGCTGTTCGGCCTCGCCGCACTGGTGGCCGACTTCGCCCTGTCGAAGTCGATTTCGAAGGCGTTCGCAATGGACTATGCGATCACGGGTTCGTGGTCAAAACCCCACGTCGAGCGGGTGCGCGGCGATCGCGGTAAGATGGACCTGCCGGCTTCGACCGTGGAAGCGCAGTGAGTGGCGCAGCGAGCCCGTATCGGTGGGTTCAGCGGACACGGTTGCGAAGCGGCGGTACAGCCTTGATCGACGTATGCGGCGCCTGTGGTCGGCGTTGCCCAGCCGGGAGTTTTTCGAAACGCTCATGAGCGAACAGCACGCCAACACCCCCTCCCTTAGCCCGTCCTTCCGCGTCGCCGCGTTGCAGATGGTGAGCACACCGGATCGCGAGCGCAACCTCGCCGATGCGGAACGCCTGATCGCCGAGGCCGCCGCCGACGGCGCGCAACTCGTCCTGCTGCCCGAATACTTCTGTTTTATGGGCTTCAAGGACACCGACAAGCTCAGCGTACGCGAACCCTATGGCGACGGCCCGATCCAGCGCTTTCTGTCAGACGCGGCGCGTCGCCACGGCGTCTGGGTAATAGGCGGCACGCTGCCGATCACCGCACCGGAAGCCAATCGCGTCCTGAATACGACATTGGTGTTCAACCCGCGGGGCGAGGAAGTCGCCCGCTACGACAAAATTCACCTGTTCAACTTCGAGAAGGGCGACGAATCGTTCGACGAAGCGCGCACCATCCGCCCTGGCGCCGAGGTCCGCACCTTCGACGCGCCGTTCGGACGGGTCGGCCTGTCCGTCTGCTACGATTTGCGTTTCCCGGAGTTGTACCGGCGGCTGGGCGATTGCGCGCTGATCGTGGTGCCTTCCGCTTTCACCTACACGACCGGCCGCGCGCACTGGGAAATGCTGCTGCGCGCCCGCGCCGTCGAGAACCAGTGTTACGTGCTCGCCGCGGCGCAAGGCGGCAAGCACGAGAACGGCCGCCGCACATGGGGACACAGCATGCTGATCGACCCGTGGGGCGAGATCGTCGCGGTACGCGAGGAAGGTGCCGGCGTCGCGGCCGGCAATCTCGGACGGGCACGTATCGACGAAGTCCGGCAGAGCCTGCCGGCCTGGCGTCACCGCGTACTGACGAGCTAAAGCTGCACCAGACATTGAAAGTCCGACGCCGCCCACCCATGTATGTGATGCGCGTGCGCCAACCGAACCCCTTTGTATCGAGCAGAAGACACTTCGCATGAACATCATCGAACCCGGTATCCGTAATCTCGCCACTGCCAAGGACGTCCTCCTCACGCCCTATGGCCTCGACGAAGCTCTGCTGTCCCGCACGCTCGCCGAGATCTTCACGCACCGCATCGACTACGCGGACCTGTATTTCCAGGCCACCCGCAGCGAAGCCTGGAGTCTTGAAGAAGGCATCGTGAAATCTGGCAGCTTCAGCATCGATCAAGGTGTGGGCGTGCGTGCCGTCTCGGGCGACCGGACGGCGTTTGCCTACTCGGACGATCTGTCGCCTGAGGCCATCCGCCAGGCGGCGCTCGCCACCCGCTCGATCGCCAAAGCCGGCGGCGGCAAGCAGAAGATCAAGGTGGCGCCCTCGCTGACCGGCATTGCCGGGCGCGATCTGTATCTGCCGTCCGACCCGCTGCATTCGCTCGACGCGACCGCCAAGGTCAAGCTGCTCGAGCGCGTCGAACAGATGGCGCGCAGCCGCGATCCGCGCATCACCCAGGTGATGGCAGGTCTCGCCGGCGAATATGACGTGGTGCTGGTGGCGCGCAGCGACGGCGTGCTCGCCGCGGACATCCGGCCGCTCGTGCGCGTCTCCGTTACCGTGATCGCCGAGCAGAACGGCCGCCGCGAGATCGGCAGCGGCGGCGGCGGTGGCCGCTTCGATTACGGCTACTTCACTGACGCTGTGCTGTCGAAGTACGTCGACGACGCCGTACATGCCGCGCTGGTCAACCTCGACGCCCGCCCGGCCCCGGCCGGCGCGATGACGGTCGTGCTCGGACCGGGCTGGCCCGGCGTGCTGCTGCACGAAGCGATCGGCCACGGTCTGGAAGGCGACTTCAACCGCAAGGGATCGTCGGCGTTCGCTGGACAAATCGGTGAGCGCGTCGCAGCCAAGGGCGTCACGGTGGTCGACGACGGCACGCTGCCGAACCGTCGCGGCTCGCTCAACATCGACGACGAAGGCAATTCGACCCAGTGCACCACGCTAATCGAGGACGGCATCCTGAAGGGCTATATTCAGGACACGTTGAACGCCCGGCTCATGAAGATGCCGGTGACGGGCAACGCGCGCCGCGAGTCGTACGCCGCCCTGCCAATGCCGCGCATGACTAACACTTACATGCTGAACGGCGACAAGGATCCGCAGGAAATCATCGCCTCGGTGAAAAACGGTTTGTACGCGGTGAATTTCGGGGGCGGTCAGGTCGACATCACCAACGGCAAATTCGTGTTCTCGGCATCCGAGGCCTACATGATCGAAGACGGCAAGGTGACGTACCCGGTGAAGGGTGCGACGCTGATCGGCAGCGGCCCGGAATCGCTCAAGTTCGTCAGCATGATTGGCAACGATATGGCGCTGGATTCCGGCGTCGGCGTATGCGGCAAGGAAGGCCAGAGCGTGCCGGTGGGCGTTGGTCAGCCGACCTTGCGCATCGAGAAGATGACGGTAGGCGGAACCGCCTAAGCCTCTAAAAACGCACACTTCACGCAAATTTTGCATGAAGTGTGCGGATTGTCCGCATTTTTTACCCCTGCTGGTTGTCAATCGAGACTACCCGGGTTATAAAGTCATCCACCCTTTTTGACGCACGACCTTACTTTCGCCATGTCCGCCAAGTTTTATTTTTACTTTTTCTGGCATCTCAGACCGCTGGCGGATCGAGAGGGGTGTTAGTGCACGTAAGGCACCCGAAATTCCCGAAAAACCGCCAGCGAGTCTGGCGGTTTTTTTTCGCCCCGAGCGAATACAAAACGCACGCTACGAATTGAATCCTGGAGAACAACCATGCCCCCACACAACACTGACGATGTCCGAATTCGAGAATTGAAAGAACTCACGCCGCCCGCCCATCTGATCCGCGAATTCGCCTGCGAAGAGTCAGTGTCGAACCTGATCTACCATTCGCGCCAGTCGATGCACCGTATCCTGCACGGCATGGAAGATCGTCTGATTGTCATCATCGGACCGTGCTCGATCCACGACACCAAGGCCGCGCTCGAATACGCAGGACGTCTGGTCGAACAGCGCAAGCGCTTCGCGGGCGAGCTCGAGATCGTGATGCGCGTGTACTTCGAAAAGCCGCGTACGACGGTGGGCTGGAAGGGTCTCATCAACGACCCGCACATGGACAACAGCTTCAAGATCAACGACGGTCTGCGCACCGCGCGCGAACTGTTGCTGCGCATCAACGAACTCGGCCTGCCGGCCGGCACCGAATACCTCGACATGATCAGCCCGCAATACATCGCCGACCTGATCTCGTGGGGCGCAATCGGCGCGCGCACGACCGAGTCGCAGGTGCATCGCGAACTGGCCTCCGGCCTGTCATGTCCAGTGGGCTTCAAGAACGGCACCGATGGCAATGTGAAGATCGCCGTCGACGCCATCAAGGCCGCGTCGCAACCGCACCATTTCCTGTCGGTGACGAAGGGCGGTCACTCCGCGATCGTCTCGACGGCCGGCAATGAGGACTGCCACATCATCCTGCGCGGCGGCAAGACGCCGAACTACGACGCTGACAGCGTGAACGCCGCCTGCGCCGATATCGGCAAGGCAGGCCTCGCGGCGCGTCTGATGATCGACGCGAGCCACGCCAATAGCTCGAAGAAGCACGAGAACCAGATTCCAGTGTGCGCGGACATCGGCCGCCAGATCGCCGGCGGCGACGAGCGGATCATCGGCGTGATGGTGGAATCGCATCTGGTGGCCGGCCGCCAGGACCTGAAGGACGGCTGCGAGCTGACCTACGGCCAGAGCGTGACCGATGCCTGCATCGGCTGGGACGAAAGCCTCGGCGTTCTGGAAGGCCTCGCCGAAGCGGTCAAGCAGCGCCGCGTCGCGCGCGGCAGCGGGAATTAAGCGGAAAGCGTCTACATGCTCGCCTGCATGCATTAGCACGGTCGCAAGCGCGATCGCCTACCTGCCAAAACGGCCCAACCGGCTTACGTCGGTCGGGCCGTTTCCCTTTGCACTGGCCATTCGGCTGAATGTTCGTCCGCGTCACGTCCTTGTACTGTCACTACCCATGGTGGAAGCAGATGCATCTTGCTGCTTCTGGGTGACAGGTATATAATTTTATACGTGAGGGCGTACATGCAGTGGGACAAAGAAATTCGCTGGGTGGGTTCAAGCTTTGGCGATTTATTGGCCTTTCCCGACGAGGCACGCCGGAAGGCCGGTTTCCAACTCAGTAAAGTCCAGGCAGGGCTTGAACCCGACGACTGGAAACCGTTTGCCGCCGTCGGCTCCGGTACGCGTGAAATCCGTATCAATGAAGCCAACGGTATTTACCGGGTGATGTACGTGACGAAGTTCGTGGAGGCCATCTATGTGCTGCACTGCTTCCAGAAACAGAGCCAGGTCACGAGCCGGCACGACCGGGCTATTGCTGAGGCGCGCTATCGCGCAGTGTTCAACGAGACAAGGACATACCAATGACCATCGACACCAAAATCCGTCATGTGACGAAGCCGGGTGCAAACCTGTTCCTCGAGCTGGGTTTCCCCGCTGAGGAGGCTGCACGGCTGCACGCTGTATCGCAGAAAGAGATCAACGACACGCGGCTCCTCAAGGAACAGTTGATGACCGAACTGTCTACATGGATCGACGAACACCACCTGAAGCAGGCCGAAGCCGCCGAGATCCTGATGGTGTCGCGCCCGCGCGTGTCGGACGTGGTGAACAAGAAGACCACCAAATTCACCATCGACACGCTGGTCGAAATGATGAGCCGGATCGGCAAGCCGGTCACGCTGGAGATCGGCTAAGGCGCTTCGCACCTCTCTTCGCTGCTTGCGTTGCGCGGCTTATATCGCTGCGTCCGGGCTGCTTACTTCGCGCCGCGCTCGTGCTGCCAGAGCACGTCGCTACCGCCATCCACGCGATTCAACACGCGCGCCAGCACAAACAGCAGATCGGACAGGCGGTTCACATATTGACGAGGCGCAGCATTAATCGCGTCGTTCTGGCCGAGCGCCACGATGGCACGTTCGGCGCGGCGGCACACCGTCCGGCAGACATGCGCGAGCGCCGCTGAACGCGAGCCGCCAGGCAAGATGAATTCCTTCAGCGGCGGTAATGTCGCGTTGTAGGCATCAAGCCAGCCGTCGAGCCGGGCCAGGTGCTTGTCCGTGATTATCGTATGGCCCGGAATGCAGAGCTCGCCGCCCAGGTCGAACAGGTCGTGCTGGATGGCGGTCAGCGCCGAGCGCACGTTCTCAGGCAGGGTTTCGCACAGCAACACGCCGAGATTCGAGTTCAGCTCATCCACCTCGCCAATGGCTGTGATTCGCGCGTCGTCCTTGCGGACACGGCGGCCGTCGCCGAGCCCCGTGGTGCCGTCGTCGCCCGTCCGGGTGGCAATCTTGCTCAAGCGGTGACCCATGATATGCGCCGTCCTTTCAGTGTGGGATGCCTTCTCGTAGCTGCCTGCCCGATGCCGGGTCCCGATGTCGCGGCCATTATAGGTTCGGCTAGCCGGCGAGGCGCCGCGGTTCGGCGTAAAGCCCGGCGTTCGGCGTAAAATGAATCAGAAGCTACAGACGCCAAGCCCGTCATCAGGAGACACGTGTGAATCATCCCGCGCCGCCGGCACCGTTGCGCCGCCCCTTCCCCGCTGAACTCCTCACTTCGCTCAAATCTGCCTTTGGCGAGCGGGTTTCGATCGCCGAAGCCGTGCGCGCCCATCATGGCCGTGACGAATCGCCGTTCGATCCGCAATTGCCTGACGCCGTAGTATTCGCGCGCAATACGGAAGAGGTGCAGGCCATCGTCAGATTATGCGGCCAACATGGTGTGCCGATCATTCCCTACGGCAACGGGTCGTCGCTGGAAGGGCATCTGCTGGCAGTACAGGGCGGCGTGTCGATCGACCTGTCGGAGATGAACAAGGTCCTGTCGATTAACGCAGAAGACCTCACCGTCACCGTCGAGCCGGGCATTTCACGCAAACAACTGAACGAGGCGCTGCGCGACACAGGCCTGTTTTTCCCGATCGATCCCGGCGCGGATGCCAGCATCGGCGGCATGTCGGCGACGCGTGCATCGGGTACCAACGCTGTGCGCTACGGCACGATGCGCGAGAACGTGCTCGGCCTCACCGTCGTGCTGGCGGACGGCCGTCTCATCAAGACCGGCACGCGGGCACGCAAGTCGGCGGCCGGGTACGACCTGACGCGCCTCTTTGTCGGCTCGGAAGGCACGCTCGGCGTCATCACCGAAATCACCTTGCGGCTTTATCCGCAACCGGAGGCCGTCTCGGCAGCGGTATGCACGTTTCCTTCGATGGGCGATGCCGTGCGCGCCGTCATCGAGACCATCCAGATGGGTGTGCCGATTGCACGCGTGGAGTTCGTGGACTCGCTCGCCATCCGCTCGATCAACCGCCACTCGAACCTCACGCTGCGCGAGGCGCCCACGCTCTTCTTCGAATTCCACGGCACCGAGTCCGGCGTAAAGGAACAGGCGGAAACGGTGCAGGAAATCACCGCGCAGAACGCTGGTGAAGGCTTCGAATGGGCCACCCGTCCGGAAGACCGCAGCCGTCTGTGGAACGCCCGGCACAACGCCTACTTCGCGATGTTGCAGCTGAAGCCGGGCTGCCGCGCAGTCACCACCGACGTCTGCGTGCCAATCTCGCGGCTCGCGGAATGCGTGGTCGAAACGGAGCAGGACCTGCTGGCCTCGCCGCTGCCCTGCCCGATCGTCGGTCATGTGGGTGACGGCAATTTCCACGTCGCTATCCTGATCGACCCGACCAAGCCCGAAGAGCTCGCGGAAGCCGAGCGGCTCAACCAGCGCATCGTGCAGCGCGCGCTGCGGATGGACGGCACCTGCACGGGCGAACACGGGGTCGGGTTGCACAAGATGGGCTTCCTGCTGGAAGAGCACGGTGAGGTCGCCGTCGATACCATGCGTTCGATCAAGCACGCACTCGACCCGCGTAACCTCATGAATCCCGGCAAGATTTTCGCGTGGGCCGCTTAGGGCACCGATAGGTCACCCCATAGGCCGCCCCGCTGGCACCTGAAATACCTCGCGCGGCAAACCCGCGCGCCCGGCGCACCGGAGTACGAGGAGAGGAAACATGAATGCACCCGCCGAGCTGTCGGCTGAAGTGCTCGCGCAGCGCCAACGCGAGGTCGTGCAGGCACTGATGGCCGTGCTGCCGACCCATTGTCTGCTGTATCGCGAGGAAGACACCGTCGCCTACGAGTGCGACGGCCTTGCGGCATACCGCCGGCTGCCGCTCGCTGTGGCGTTGCCGGAAACCGAATCGCAGGTGCAGCGGATCGTGCAGATCTGCCACCGGCTCGACGTGCCCATCGTCCCGCGCGGCGCCGGCACGGGGCTGTCGGGCGGCGCCATGCCGATCCGCCACGGCGTGGTGGTATCGCTGGCACGCTTCCGGAAAATCGTGGAAGTGGACTCGTACGCGCGCACCGCGACCGTTCAGCCGGGCGTGCGCAACCTCGCCATCTCCGAGGCGGCTGCGCCCTACGGGCTCTACTACGCACCCGATCCTTCTTCGCAGATCGCCTGCACGATCGGCGGCAACGTTTCGGAAAATTCCGGCGGGGTCCATTGCCTCAAGTACGGTCTCACCGTGCACAACGTCCTGCGCGTGCGGGCCGTTACGATGGAAGGCGAAGTGGTCGAGTTCGGCTCACTCGCGCCCGATGCGCCGGGGCTCGATCTGCTGGCCGTGATGATCGGCAGCGAAGGCATGTTCGCCATCGTCACCGAAATCACCGTCAAGCTGATCCCCAAGCCGCAGACCGCACAGGTCATCATGGCGAGTTTCGACGACGTGGTGAAAGGCGGCGATGCGGTCGCCGGCATCATCGCAGCGGGCATCATTCCGGCCGGACTGGAAATGATGGACAAACCCGCGACGCGCGCCGTCGAGGAGTTCGTCAAGGCCGGATACGACCTGGACGCTGCCGCGATTCTCCTATGCGAATCGGACGGCACGACTGAAGAAGTGGCCGACGAAATCGTCCGCATGACGGCCGTGCTGCGCGAACAGGGCGCGACGCGCATCCAGATCTCCCGCTCCGAGCAGGAACGTCTGCGCTTTTGGTCCGGACGCAAGAATGCGTTCCCGGCCGCGGGCCGCATTTCGCCCGATTACTACTGCATGGACGGCACCGTGCCGCGCCGCAGTATCGGGCCGTTGCTCGCACGCATCGAAGCGATGGAGAAAAAGTATCAGTTGCGCTGCATGAACGTTTTCCATGCCGGCGACGGCAACATGCACCCGCTGATCCTGTTCAACGGCAACGATATGGACGAGTGGCACCGGGCCGAGGCGTTCGGCAGCGATATCCTCGAGACCTGCGTCGAACTGGGCGGGACCGTGACGGGCGAGCATGGCGTGGGCATAGAAAAAATCAATTCGATGTGCGTGCAGTTCTCACCCGAGGAGCGCGATGCGTTCCATGCGGTCAAGCGGGCTTTCGACCCGCCCGGCCTGCTGAACCCTGACAAAGGCATCCCGACGCGGGCCCGCTGCGCCGAATACGGCAAGATGCATGTTCGCGGCGGATTACTGCCGCATCCGGACCTGCCGCGGTTTTAGGGCTTCCGGCAGACGCCATCGGCGAGCGCGGAAGGCGCGGCGAGCGGACACGGACACGAACACACCGCTCCCGCAGGCCGCCCTGCTCGCCATTCGGACCCCGCCTCCGGACAACCGCTAGGGGTCCGCTCCGGGTTGTCAGTCGGTCCCCGCCCGGTACAATCGAGCAAAACACAACGACGCAGGACAACATGGAAGAGGACGACACCGTCGCCGCATGGTCCGAACGTATCCGTTCGGCCACCGCCGAAGGCCGGCCGCTACGCATTCGCGGCGGTGGCACCAAGGACTGGTACGGGCAGACGCTGGAGGGAGACATCCTCGACACGCGTGCGCATCGCGGCATCATTGCTTATGACCCGGCCGAACTGGTCATCACGGCGCGCGCCGGCACGCCATTGCTGGAAATCGAGGCCGCGCTGGCCGACCACGCCCAGATGCTGCCCTTCGAGCCGCCCCATTTCGGCCCCAGCGCCACCTTGGGCGGCTGCATTGCGGCCGGGATCGCCGGGCCGCGCCGTCCATCGACCGGCGCCCCACGCGACTTCGTGCTGGGCGCGGTCATCATGAACGGCCAGGGCCAGGTGCTGCACTTCGGCGGCCAGGTAGTGAAGAACGTGGCCGGCTACGACGTGTCGCGGCTGCTGGCGGGCTCACTCGGCACGCTTGGACTGATCCTCGAACTATCGATCAAGGTGCTGCCGCTGCAGCAGGCCGAAGCCACCCTCAAGTTCGACATGAATGGCACCGACGCGGTCCGCAAGCTCAACGAGTGGGGCGGCCGCCCGCTGCCGATCACGGCCAGCGCCTGGCGCCATGGCACGCTCGCCGTGCGCCTCGGCGGCGCCGAAGCGGCGGTCAAATCGGCGCGCTCGGCGCTCGGCGGCGAAGTGGTCGACGCGGTCGAGGCCGAACGTTTCTGGGCCGGTCTGCGCGAGCAAACCGACCCCTTCTTCGCGGCCATCGCGCCAAAGGCTGCGCTCTGGCGCCTCGCGCTGCCATCGATTACCGAGCCGCTGCAGCTACCCGGCGCCCAGTTGATGGAATGGGGCGGCGGCCAGCGCTGGTGGATTACCGACACCGATGCGCAAACCGTGCGCATCAGCGCCAAACAGGCCGGCGGCCACGCAACGATTTTCCGCACCGGGCAAAACTACGACCGCAGTGCGGGGGTGTTCACACCGCTGCCCGCACCGTTGATGAAAATCCATCGTGGCCTGAAGGCCGCTTTCGACCCAGCCCGCATTTTCAATCGCGGCCGCTTGTACCCCGACTTCTGAGCGCGCGATGCAAACCAACCTCGCCGACTTCATTCGCGACACCGCTGACGGCATCGATGCAGAATCGATCCTGCGCAAGTGCGTGCATTGCGGCTTCTGCACGGCCACCTGTCCCACCTACCAGCTGCTCGGCGACGAGCTCGACGGCCCGCGTGGACGCATCTATCTGATCAAGCAGATGGTCGAAGGCGCGGAGGTAACGCGTAGCACGCAAACACACCTGGACCGCTGTCTGACCTGCCGCAATTGCGAGACCACTTGCCCGTCGGGCGTGCAGTATGGACGGCTGGTGGAAATCGGCCGCAAGATCACCGAAGAAAAGGTCACGCGGCCCTTCGGTCAACGGCTGCTGCGGCGCTTGCTGGCGAGCGTCGTGCCGAATAGCGCACTATTCACGCCGGCCATGCGGCTCGGCCAGCACGTGCGCGCGTTCCTGCCCAAAAAGCTGCGCGACAAGGTGCCGGCGCGCCAGCGTCCGCTCGAATGGCCGGCGAAGAAGCACGCGCGCAAGATGCTGATGCTCGCAGGATGCGTGCAGCCATCGATGATGCCGAACGTCAATATCGCCACGGCACGCGTACTCGATGCGCTCGGCGTGGAGACGATCGTGGCCCCGGAAGCCGGCTGCTGTGGCGCGATTCGTCTGCATCTCGGCTACAACGACGAAGCACTAGACGATATCCGCGCCAATATCGACGCCTGGTGGCCGTACGTCGAGCAAGGCACGGAGGCGATCGTGATGAACGCCTCCGGGTGCGGTGCGACCGTCAAGGAATACGGACATCTGCTGCGCGACGATCCGGTGTATGCCGAGAAAGCACAGCGCATCACGGAGATGACGCGCGATATCTCCGAGGTCCTGCCCGAGTTCGAGGAAGCGCTTGTTGCGGTGACGCGCCGCCGCTCGGTGCATACCGTGGCGTTCCACCCGCCCTGCACACTGCAGCACGGTCAGCAGTTGCGCGGGAACGTCGAACACCTTCTCACGGCGCTCGGTATCGAAGTGCGGCTGCCGGTCGACAGCCATCTGTGCTGCGGCTCAGCGGGCACGTATTCGCTGACGCAACCGGCGCTATCGTACGCGTTGCGCGACCAGAAGCTCGAAAAATTGCAGGCGCAGGAGCCACAGGTGATCGTATCGGCTAACGTCGGCTGTATCGCCCATCTGCAAAGCGGCACGTCGACGCCGGTGGCGCACTGGATCGAACTGGTCGAGCACATGCTGTACGCGTGAGGGGCAAAGTGGGGAGCGCGGGTCCGTATAATCGGGTACATCGCCTCCGCGCAGATTTCTTCTGACGTCTCATGCCCGATCTCGACCACAGCCTCGCCGCCGTTCAGCAGCGCATCGCGCTGGCCGCACAACTCGCCTCGCGCGACCCGCGCTCGGTCACGCTGCTCGCGGTTTCGAAGACGTTTCCCGCCGAAGATGTCCGCGCCGCCCATGCGGCAGGCCAACATGCGTTCGGCGAGAACTACGTGCAGGAGGCGTTGACGAAAATCGAAACGCTGGCCGACCTGCGCGCTTCGCTCGAGTGGCATTTCATCGGGCCGCTGCAATCGAACAAGAGCCGCCCGGTCGCGGAAAATTTCGACTGGGTGCATTCGGTCGATCGCCTGAAGATTGCGCAGCGGCTCGCCGAACAGCGCCCTGCTCATTTGCCGCCGCTCAACGTCTGTCTGCAGGTGAACGTGAGCGGTGAAGCATCGAAGGCCGGCGTGAGCCCGGCAGAAGCCGCCGAGGTTGCACACGCGATCGCCGCGCTGCCGCAACTGCGCTTGCGCGGACTGATGTCGATTCCCGAGCCGGCCGAAACCATCGACGCTCAACGGGTACCGCATCGCCAGTTGCGCGAGCTCTTCGAGCAGCTACGTGCCGATGGGCTCGAACTGGACACGCTGTCGATGGGCATGTCGAGCGATCTCGAAGCGGCGGTGCTCGAAGGCGCAACCATCGTGCGCGTCGGTACGGCGATCTTCGGCGCCCGCGACTACTCTCACTGAACCATCCCGGAACATCATGAAAATTGCCTTCATCGGCGGCGGCAATATGGCCGCTGCAATCATCGGCGGTCTGATCAAGCATGGCGTCGCGCCAACCGATCTTTACGCGATCGACCCCAACGAAGAAGCGCGCAAACGCAACGAGCAGCAATTCGGCATTCGCACGGGCGCAGCCGCGGATGCCGCACTCGGGCCGTTCGACGCAATCGTGCTGGCCGTGAAGCCGCAGGTTCTCAAGGCCGTGGCTGAAGGCCTAGCGCCATATCTGGGCGCTACGCAGGTGGTCATCAGCATCGTGGCCGGGATTCGCACCGCCGATATGTCTCGCTGGCTCAACGGCCATCAACGCATTGTGCGTGTGATGCCCAATACGCCGGCGCTGATCGGCATGGGTGTGGCGGGTCTGACGGCGACTGGCAGCGTCGACGCTGCAGATCGCGAACTGGCGACCCAGGTGCTGGGCGCCGTGGGCGGGACCGTCTGGTTCGACGACGAAGCGAAGATCGACGCCGTGACCGCCATCTCGGGTAGCGGGCCGGCCTACGTGTTCTACTTCATCGAAGCGTTGCAGGAAGCCGCGCGCCAGCTCGGCATGGACGAAGCGCAAAGCCGGGCGCTGGCTGTTGCGACCTTCACCGGCGCGGCGCAACTGGCGGCCCAGTCCGACGAGCCGCCGGGCGTGTTGCGTGAACGGGTGACGTCAAAAGGCGGCACAACGGCTGCGGCGCTCGCCTCGTTTGACGCGAGTGGGATCAAGGATGCAATCGTGCGCGGCGTGCTGGCGGCCGACGCACGCGCCAAGGAAATGGGCGACGAGTTCGGCAAGCACTGAAGCTCAGAACGAAGCCGCAGCGTAGTGCGCGGCAATCCCCGCGAATAGCGCCCCACCTAGCCAGTTGTTATGACGGAAGGCCGCAAAGCACGCCATGCGGTCACGGTCGCGAATCAGCGTGTAGTGATAGATCACGCAGCCTGCAGCAGCAGCCCAGCCGAGCCAGTACAACCAGCCAAAACCAAGCGTGAGACCAATCCAGATATAAATCCCGAGCGTCAGCGCATAGCACAGCATGATCGCGAAAACGTCGTAACGGCCGAAGGTCAGCGCCGAGGTGCGAATGCCGATCTTGATGTCGTCGTCGCGGTCGACCATCGCGTATTCGGTGTCGTAGGCCACCGACCAGAACACATTAGCCAGCAGCATCAGCCAGGCAAGCGTCGGCACGTGGTCCTGCACGGCGGCAAACGCCATCGGAATGCCGAACCCGAACGCGATACCCAGGTACGCCTGAGGGATCGCAAAGAAACGCTTGGTGAACGGATACGAACCTGCGATGAATAGCGCCGCCACCGACAGTTCCTTGGTCAGCGTATTGAGCGGCAAGATCAGAAGAAACGACAGGAGCGCGAGCACTACCGCGAGCACCACGGCCTCCCACGCCTTGATCTTGCCCGAGGTGATTGGACGGTTCTCGGTACGCTTCACATAGCGGTCGAAATCGCGGTCGGCGTAGTCGTTGATCGCGCAGCCAGCCGAGCGCATCAACACCGTGCCGAGCGCGAAGATCACCAGCAACGACAACGGCGGGTGCCCGTCCGACGCAATCCACAGCGCGTTGAGCGTCGGCCACAGCAGCAGCAGGCTGCCGATCGGCTTGTCCAGGCGGACGAGGCGCAGATACAAAGGGAGTCGGGCGAACATGGGCAGGCGTCGTCAAGTGCGGGCGGTGACGACATTTTAAGGTATGTGCGCGAGGGAAGCCGTAGAACCCCGCCACCTTGCGCCGGCGTGTCTCAGCCGCCGTTTTAGACCGGCCACAAAAAACAAAGCAATGGCTTTCGTCGTTGTCTTCATGCTCTTTGGATTCGGCATCATTCTCGTGTCGCTATGGGGCTTTCGCCAGGAGATGTTCACCTGGACGCGCATTCCCATCCGGTTCAATCGCCAGACGCGCATGGTGCACGCCTACCGGGGGGTGGGCGCGAAAGGTGTCATTTCAGTCCCTTGGGACAAGGCGTTCTTTTTCATCGAGCAGCGCCCGAAGGACCCGATTTCCCGGAGTACACCGTATGGGCTGCGCTGTCACGTGCTCGATGACCAGGGGCGCGTGAGCCAGTCGTTTTCGTTCGGTCGCACGGTCTGCACCATTGACGACGAGACGACGGAGAACGGTCGCCAGATAGTTCACGACCTGAACGACCAGTTCGAATACGTCCGCCGGTACATGGATGGCGGCCCGTCCGCGGTGCCGGCACCTGAGCTGGTTCCGACCGAAGTCTCGTTCCGTAACAGCTACCGGTTGTGGCAACGCACGAACAGAAAACTGCTCGCAGAGGGCAATGTGGCGGCGACCGCGCTCGCCCGGGGACTGTCGCCGTTCGCCACGCTCACGGCCATCCTGCATTACATCGGTATGCGCACCAGTCGCGAGCCCACCTGGCCGGCCGACCTGGACACAGGTCGTGCTTCGCTCGCTGGCGTGTGAGCCGGACACTTCCTTCCAGATGCAGACGGGGTGGCAACCCGCGACGGCGGACTAGCTAACACCCCGTTCTGCCGGCTGTGCCTCTCCATCTCGCCGCGCCTCGCTCCTCGCCTTCCAAGTGGTCTCATGAACCCACGACAGATTACCGGCAGGTCCGCATTCCGACTGTGCCTCTCCCCTCGAGCTACACCCACTCGCAGCATTAGGCCGTCCAACTCCAGCGCGATTGCGTGCCTCCGTCTTTTCAACGGGCGTCGCGCTGACAGGTCGACTCTTTTGGGCCGGCTGTCGCACCGGGCACCGACCTTGCGGGTGAGGTTCCTAGCGGCGGCGCCCGGTCAACATGGAAGTCTCCGTGCCGCCTCTGAAAAGCACTTATGACCGACGCCGCCGAATCGCCGACTCCCTGCGCGGTGGAATATTCATGCGTCGGCGGCCGTTTAAGCATTTAAAGGGAGGGAAACATCATGCCCAGATTACTTACGAAGTTAACGGTCCTGGCCGCCCTAGCTGCGCCGTTGGTAGCTCCGGGTGTGGCCTTCGCGCAAGTTGTCTGCAGCCCCGCGGACAGCTCGATGAACTGCCCGCCGGTAAACGATGGCGGCGGTTCCCGGATTCGCCGGCCGGACCAGGGGCCTCATGGCCCCGACGGCATGCACCCCGGCAAGGGCGTGTCCGGCAATCCAAGCGCCCACGCCGCTGGAGGCGGAGTTGGCGGCGCTGGTGGTGGCAGCGCGTTGCCCGGCAGCGCGTCTCCCAGTGGAGGCATGGGTCACGGCGGCACTGCTGGCGGCGCTGCTGGAGGAGCTGCTGGTGGCGGACATGGCAAATAAATGGCCGTTCGCACCATCAATTAGCACCTGTTAGAGCGCGCGAGGCCACTCGTGAACACGGTCAGCTCCAAGGGGAAAGGCGATGACTACCGTTCTGCCCCAGCAAGGTTCTCAGCGAGCTCCCTGTTCCGGCTCTGTCGGCGGCCATTACGCCGGAGCGCCTAGGCGCGCGGCGGTTGCTCGTCCTCGAGGTAGAACGTGCGTTTCGAACACTGGTATCGTTCGGTCGAACCTTTGTCGTTCCTGAGCGTCCCACCGTTTCCGAACCAGATGGAGGCAGAATGGGAGAAATCAGGAAAGGAACCCGGGTGCGACTGAGCGACGAGCGGCTCGGTGAACTGGACAACCGGTCTGCGACCTTGTATGTAGGTAGGGTCGGTGAGGTTGTGTCTTCCTCGAAGGCCACCGGTCTTCTCACCGTGGAATTTCCTCAGGATGATGAGCGGCGGCCGACGATGCTCACCGATGTCCCCCCTCAATTTCTCGTGAAGACCGACCCTTAGCTTCTTGCCTCGTGAAAGGACGATGTTGCTTGTGCGCCGTTCTTGCAGATATCGTCCGGCTCATCTCGAGTAGGCAGATTACATGAAGGCCCCCTGCGTCTCAGGCATAGAACCAAAAAAGCCCCTCAGACTTCCGTCGCGAAGGGCTTCCTTTCCGGCGGCCCGGTTTAGAGAGCGGCCTCTTTCAGCTTCTTCAGCGGGCGCACTTTCAGACGCACCGAAGCGGGTTTCGCGGCAAACCACTTGTCTTGACCCGTGAACGGGTCCTTGCCGAAGCGCTTCTTCTTTGCCGGCACGTCCTGAGCAACAACCTTCAGCAGACCCGGCAGTGTGAACTCCTTCGCGCCCTTCTTGTGGACCGACGCGAGCACCGTTTCTTCCAGAGCGACCATCAAAGCCTTCGCCGCTTTCGGCTCGACACCTGCGCGCTCGGCAAGATGGGTGGCGAGCGAAGCCTTCGTGAACGAATCCTTGATGGGCTTCAGCGGCGTTGCAGCGACCGCCTTCTTCGTGGCAGGAGTCGCCGCCTTCTTCGCTGTCGGCGCTTTTGCCTTTTTCTCGACCGGCGTTACAGCTTTCTTCGGAGCCGGTTTTGCTGCAGCTTTCGTTGCACTTGTGGTTGCCATAGATTCCTCGTCATTGGTCAAAGGTTGGCCCGAGACCTTTGCCTTTGCGTAGTCACCGACAATACGCAAAGGTCCAAATCCTCAGGCTGACGCCAGCGTAGCAACACGGATGTGAATCTGCAACGGGCGAGGCCCTAAAACAAGGGGTTTTGCGCCGGGATGACGCAAAAGCAACGACCTGTATCCTTCCGGAGGAGGATGCGGTCGCCCTAAGCGGCGATGAGAAAGGGCTTGAAGCACGGGCAAGAGGAGCAAACCTCTCGCGCGAGCTCAACGTTGGGTGCTGCGACGCTCTCTGGCAGCTATCTCTTCGTCCGGAAAGAAAATCATGTTCGTTGAATGTGGCCGGTGCCGTTAGGTCAACGGTATAGCGCAGCGAAACGGATGCAGTGCCAAAAGTGATATCTATGTCGCGCTCATGGTGAGCATGGCCAACTTCTGGCCGTTCATCTCCTCAACGCGTCGGACGACCATGATGTTGACCTTGGAGTTGTGAATTCTGAAACCGGATATTTCGCTGCGGACGGGATTTCCGAGAAGGTCCGGGATGATGTAGGTGTATCAAACCACACGTCTCGTTACACACAAACACACCGGTAATCTGCACTCCAAATATATTGCCTTCACTACTGACAAGTGAGGCACGTATGAAACGAATCTTTGCGCTGCTGCTGATGGTTGTATGTCTCGGAACCGTGTTGAGCGCCTGTATTGTTGTGCCAGGAGGCGGCTACTACCATCGCTACTGACCGCAGATGACCAGCAGCCATTCAACTGCTAAGTCGAGAGCATCTCCCGTGAACGTCGCCCGCGCAAAACCCTGTTCGGCGGCCTGCATGGTTGTTCGAATCGCGTCCGCCGGCTCGCCGGCTTCCTGCTACCACGCGAGCGTGTGGCATTTTCATTGCCGCTGATTTGCGCGGACGCTACGCACCCACTTTGTCATCCGCAGGAGTATCCGGTCGGGGCGGTGGAGTGACTATTAACGGAAGACGTCGTGCGCCGAGCCAGGGCTCGTCTGTCACCATATGCGATGTCCCCGTAAGTCTGCCGTCTGCTGGTCCAGGGTTAGATAATCGGTGTAGCCAGGCGCGCCACCACCGTAAAAAGTCTCCGGCAATGCAACGGCCAGCGGGGCATTCAGGCGCAACCGCTCGGGAAGGTCAGGGTTGGCAATGAAAGAACGCCCGAAGGCCACCATGTCTGCGTGTCCATCTTTCACTGCCTGAATGGCTTTTTCGCGGTCGTAGCCATTGTTCGCGATGTACTGACCGCCGAACGCGCGGCGTAACGCCTGAAAGTCGAAGGCATCTTTCGCGTTATCGCCACGGGTCTGCCCTTCAATGCAGTGAAGGTAAGCCAACCCTAGCGTCCCGAGTCGGTCGGCCAGGTAACCATAGGTACCCTGCGGGTCGCTATCGAGCGGCGTATCGCCGGCAGACATCGTCAGCGGTGACAGCCGCACCCCAACGCGGTCGCTACCCCAGATGTCGGCCACCGCGCGCGCAACTTCGAAAGTCAGGCGTGTGCGGTTCTCCACCGAACCACCGTAGGCGTCGTCGCGCTTGTTCGTGCTGTCACGAATAAATTGTTCGAGGAGGTAACAGTTGGCCGAATGCACTTCCACGCCGTCAAAGCCAGCCAACCTTGCTCTGGTAGCAGCATTACGGTACTCGTCAATCAAGCCAGGAATTTCGTCGCTACGCAACGCTCTTGGTTGTGACGGTTGCTGCATTCCAGACTCGGTGTAGGTCGTCTGGCCGGCGCGGATTGCGGATGGCGCGACGGGCGCATTGCCGTGCTCCTGCAAACTGTTATGCGAGATTCGCCCTACATGCCACAACTGGAGCACGATGCGACCACCTGCGTCATGTACGGCATCCGTCACCGGTCGCCAGGCGGCCACGTGCTCATCCGTATAGATGCCGGGTGTAAACGCGTAACCCCGGCCCTGGCGAGAAATGTTGGTCGCTTCGGTGATAAGCAGCCCCGCGGATGCCCTTTGTCGGTAATACTCAACGGCAAGTGCCGTCTGTTTACCCTCCATGTCGGCACGTGCTCGCGTCAGCGGCGACATGACAATCCGGTTCGCCACGGGAATAGCGCCGATTTTGCCAGGTAAGAACAAACTTTCCGGTTGCATATGAGACTCCTTGTTCATGTGCGAATTTCAAAAAAGTCACGCCTCCCGGAATATGCGGGCGCGTCGAAAACATATGGCCAACATGCTGGCGAGAGCATCTCTGGATTAGGAGTGCTAAGAAAACAGATTTCTTATGGCCACTATTCCGGAGAGCTCCTTGCCGGCTGTTTGCCTTACTTTCCTTGCGGGTTGTCGAGTTCCGGGATACCACTCTGACGGTCAGCGTAGGCGGCCTTGAAGGTCGGGCGTTGTTGCCAGCGCTTCCAGTACGCGTCCAGGAATTCGAAACGCTCGTCGAGCGGGGTGGCGTTGACCGGGAACTTGGAGAACGCGATTGCGGTTGCCAGCGTGATGTCCGCGAAGGTAGGCTCGTCACCGTCGAGCAGCCATGCGCGGCCGTCCGACAGGTGCGTGTTGACCAGTGCCGCATGGGCCAGCGCTTCCTTGCGGCTGTGCTCGCCCCACGCCTCGTTCTTCGTCAGTTCAAGCTTGAACCCTAGACCGGTGTGCAGCACGTGGAAAGCCGTGACGATTCGATACAGGATGTGTACCCAGATGCGGTTGTCCCACATGTTGTCGAGGCCCTGTTCCAGCGGGGTCTCGCCCATAATCTTCCGGCCCGGGAAAGTCTGGTCGAGATAGCGAACCACGGCAGCTGTCTCGGAAATGAAGCTGCCGTCGGCCAGCTGGAGTGTCGGGGTCTCGCCCCACGGATTCATCTTCAGATGACGCCAGCCACGCTGCTCGCCAACCGGCGTCATGTCGTAGACGGTCTCCTCGAACAGCTCGGCGATGCCTTTCTCGTACATGAACAGCCGCAGGCGCTGCGGGTTAGGGAAAGCTGAGGGCGAAGTGAAAAGTTGAAGTTTGGACGACATGGTGCGGCTCCTAAGGGTTTAAGGGGGATTCATCACTACCGAGGCAGGCTACCTGCCACTTGGTAGCCTGCCTCGGTACAAAAAAAACACCTCGCGTTATCCGGGTGTTCTCAACCAAGTGAGGCTACCTGCCACTTGGTAGGATTCACTTTATGGGATAGAATTGCCTCTGTCAACACCATTTTTTTAAAAAGAGGTAGTGCCGGTGAAAACTGAAGGCGGTTCAAATTCGAGGGAGAACATTCTCGCTGCCGCGACAAAGGTCGCGGGGGCGCACGGGTACGGCGGGCTGAATTTCCGTGACATCGCGGCAGAAGTCGGCATCAAGGCTGCCAGCATCTACCATCACTTCCCCACCAAGGCGGACCTGGGCGCCGAAGTGGCTAAACGCTATGGGGAGCAATTTGCGGCCATGCTGGACGCGCGGTTGTCTGCCACAGCCGACCCGATTCTCTGCTTGCGCGAATACCCTGATACTTTCCGGACCGCGCTGCAGAACGACAATCGAATGTGTCTATGCAGCTTCATGGCAGCTGAGTATGACGACCTGCCGGATACGGTGAAGAAGGAAGTTCAGATGTTCTCCGATGTCAACATCAACTGGCTGGCGAAAGTGCTCACCGCCGCCGGCGTGGTGAATCCGGAGGAGAGCGACGGCCGGGCGCGTGCCATTTACGCCGCCATTGCTGGCGCGCAGCTCATGGCGAGGAGCCGCTCTGACATTGCCGCCTACGATTCGCTGGTCGAGAACTATCGCAAAGCCGGTCTTCTTCCGAGCTAGTGGTCTGCTTCGCCCTGCGCGCCAGGCTACGAATCCGAACGCTTGTGCAATATCGCATTTATGCCACTGCAGATTACAAGACGTGGCCTTGGAATTTCAGACACTTGGGGTACTAAGTGATTGCCACTCTTTGACAAGCTCAAAGTTATTGCGAAACCACGGTCCCCGAAACACCCCCAAACCCATCCGGTGAACACGGCTGGCTAACTCGCCCATCAACCAGAAGTGACGGATTGCAACGAACGCCATGATGGCCTCGAAATCGGCTGATGGAATCGGCGCAACACTGCGATAGCCGTTCACGAAATGGCCCCACTTGGTCTCGACTTCTTCATCCGGCTTTTCAAGCTGCCGACCTAGCAAGTTGTTCCAGAGATAAACTGCCAGGTCATAGGCCAGGTAGCCAGGGCCACCATCGTCGAAGTCGAAAAATGATGCCACTCGCGCGCCTTTTGGCCCATCGCTCATATGTGTGTTCCATCCGTGGCAATCGCCGTTGCAAGCGACGGACGTGAGGCCATTGAGTGTTGCTAGCTGCCTCATGGTTTTCCTGATTCAGTAAAGCCAGAACAAGGACAGCGTGGCGCTCCATTTGAAGCTGAATGACTTGCTTTCGTCTCACCGCGCCGCAAGTAATAAACTCATCGGGATAGAGGACGCCTCCGAAGAGGAACTGAAAGCGCTTGCTGTCGCTTATCTCCGTCTATCAACCAAAGTACTAGCCCTGGACGCAGCGCCGACGCCCAACACACCGCGTGGTCGCGCATAGCGAGATTCAAAGAGGCTGACAGTCGAGCGGATGCGGCAGAGTTCTTTCGCTTCGCATTCAAGCGAGCAGGTCGCTAATGCCTGAAGTCCGCACCGCTCAACTTTATTAGTTCCCCGGGTGCTCTCAGCATCTTGCGCTCGACTGCGGCCGTAATGCGATTACGGCCGTCTATTATGGCTTTCATCAGACGGGCGTCATCAGCGCCGGCCGGCACCCAAAAATGTTCTTCCAGTGCATTGCGCAGGATGGAACAAGGGACGTCGAGGCCTCGGACATGTGCAACAAACGCGACGAGTTTTCCGTCTGGAGAAATAGAGACTTCCAGGGCGAGAGCGCTTTCCATATGTGTCAACGTTAGAGGAGCCCAGTCATAGCAATACTAGAGACCCACCGCCGTAATTGGCCTCTCTCAAGTAGCTGATGTTTAAAACGATTATAGATTCCATCGCGAGTATTCAAGCATATCGAAAGTGCGGAGTCGCACATGCGAAATGTCCTCCGCCACAAAAGCAAACCTGTCACGCCGCCAATTTCGGAATCAGTCCAGTTCGCATTCCGTCATACGCCTCGGCGTTCACGTCGGAACCTGGACTCGGCCATGCTCGGCGCTCGGGGCGCCGGTATGCGGAAGTTCGCCACGAATCGCTGCCCAGTTACCCCAGAGCTCGAACAAACTCAGCTTTTCTCAGAATTTTTGTTCGTGACGGCCGTAGACGATTTTGTCCCCGCCTGCTGTGTGCGACGCTTCGCGGTTCGACCGCCTTCGCCCGAGGCCGGCTTCGCTTCGTCGCCTGCACTCAACTTTTTTCTCCGCGTTGACGGCGCTTTTGACGACGGCGACTGAACCGCGTCGGAGGGCAATTTCCCGGACTGCTGGGTAACAAGGGAAGGTCGTTTCTCCTGCGTCAGGAACGCACCGGCCGCATTGGCCTGGTCAGCCGGCGCAGTAACTCGCGCCTCTTCCTTGAGCAACGCTTGTGCCTTCCCCCAGTATTCGTCAGCATGCCCTTCTGGTCGCCCATCTGCTTCCCAGAGGTAGTACGCTCGTAGATGGATGTTGGCATCCGACCTTGAAGTTTCCATGATGGCAATTCCGATTGGTTGAGCCGCCGCATAGTGCGGCAGCACCCGAGAGGCTTAATTCGCCTGGATATTCGACGCCTGCTTGCCCTTCGGACCTTGCTTGACCTCAAAGGTCACTTTCTGGTTTTCCTGCAACGACTTGAAGCCGCTGTTCTGAATTTCCGAAAAATGCGCGAAGAGGTCCTCACCGCCGCCGTCGGGCGTGATGAAGCCAAATCCCTTGGCATCGTTAAACCATTTCACAGTGCCTGTCGCCATATATTCCTCTGCTTCGAAAAAAAGCGGGCCAATTGCCCGCGGTTGATAAATCATGTGGCGCTTGCCGCCGTAATTCTCAGGGCACCTGTCGCAAGGCGGCCTGCAGCGTGATTTGCGTTTGCGACGCCAAGCAGGTTGGCAACCAGACCCAAAGCGTCGTTCACACCTGCCTCAGGTAATTGCGCAAAATCGCGGAGGGCGGCGAGAAGTGCGGTCCATGGGGCGAGCCATCTCGTCTTGTGGATGCATACACCACATGCATCGGAAATCCGCAAATCGCAGGTATCGGGATAGTAGGTGAAGGTGACGGGTGTGCCATCAATTACGCACGTGCTCGTGCAAGGTCTCGAACTCAGCATTTTCTCTGTCTTGGTAAACCCGCAATCGGGCCGTAGGTGTGGTCGTTCGGCATCGGTCAAACGCCAGTCGTCTAAGCACACGGCGTGCCCGAGCCGCCAAAGGATGCATATGGCCAAGGCGCGAACGTGGTCCGCGCCCTTCGGCGCAGCCTAATCCAACCCGCGCGTGGAATTGTTTGGTTCCAAATCGGCAAGACGCCAGTCCACAATTCCGTGAGCATGCGGGCGTTCGATATCCTGAAAAATGTAACTTCTCCAGTGCCCGATTGGTCGAAACGGCTCGCTAAACTTTGCGACGTGCGCTCGGCTAAGTCCTGACGCTTTGCCCTTTTGCGGGCGAACTCAGTTGGCCGCCCACCCACGGCGGAAAGGCGCAGACTAGAAACCGAAGGACGCTGCCGCTCATTCGCACAAGCACAGTGAACGGCACAGCACCGAAACGCGCGCCAGTGGGCGGACTAGGACGTTCTCGAGTATTTACGATGAGCACACGCCGCGACATTATTGTGATTGGCGCTTCGACAGGTGGACTCGAGGCCTTGCGCCATATTTCAAGCTCACTGTCCTGCGACTTGCCTGCGTCGATACTGGTGGTCTTGCATACCTCTCCACAAAGCCCTCGGCTACTTGCCGGTATCCTCCAAAACTACACGTCGCTCGGCGTTGAGTATGGCGGCCATGGTGGCCAAATTAAGACTGGGTGCATGTACATAGCCCCTCCTGACCGGCACATGGTCATCGTCTGCCCCAGCCTGCTCGGATTGGACTCCGGCCCCAAGGTTCACTACGCTCGACCTGCTGTTGACCGGCTATTCGAGTCTGCGGCCCGGCATTATGGGCCGCGCACCATTGGCGTGGTACTGACTGGCGGAAACTGCGACGGCACCGAAGGACTGAGAAGAATCAAAGAGGCGGGCGGCCTGTGCATTGTTCAGCATCCAGCGGGCGCCCGAAAACCCGATATGCCGATGAGTGCTCTCCGCGGTGCCAGTCCCGACTTTTGTGTCTCTCTTGAAGAGCTAGGCCCCCTACTGACGAGGCTGGTGGAAAGCAACGGCTCGTGAGGTAGTTCCCGGCAGAGAATGACTAATGCGCGCCCAGACAGCTAACGCGAGCATCAACATCTTTCGATGAGCATGCCGGCCGACTGTGCTCGGGTACCGTTTAGGGAAGGGTTTGGCGTTTGCACGACGTGGCCGTTCCGGTTCGCTATAGAACGGGCATCCTTGCCCAAGTGGACTTGGTACCTAACCATGAATGTCTATCCACGCTCGCGCCCAGGCGGGGCCAGCCTGCTGCGCCTCGTCCTCGGTATCCAAATAGCCCAGCACCCCGGATGCTTCAACGAGCTTGTTGTTTTGCGTAATGGTCCCGCTTGCCGCATAGCGCTCCGGCAGAAGAATAGCTCCGCAATGTCGGCGCCGACCACTCCGTCGGGGGTGCAAGTGCTAACGGCAATGAGTACGTTGTTGCCATTGGAAGTGGATGCACTGCGCCACTCCATCTCGGGCGAGTTGCTTACCAAGATGGGCTGGAGTGTGGACGCGAAGACTGGGCGAGTATCGAAAGATGGGCATGCTATCTTCAGAGCTGGGTTTGCCACTGCTATCAAGAAGGTCTTGAATGCAGTCTAGGTTGTCGTGGCCCGAATGCCGGTTTGACGCTGAGCAAGAACCTAGAGCGGAAGGCGGTCGAGACCAACAGGGGATAACTGGAAGGGGCCCACACTTTCGTGGGAAGGCTTCCGTTTATGCCGCGAGAGGTTCTTGACGGACCGAGGCGATTGACGTCCGTGGCTGCAGGGGGGTA
This sequence comes from Paraburkholderia sp., assembly GCF_026225065.1. GTDB lineage: Bacteria > Pseudomonadota > Gammaproteobacteria > Burkholderiales > Burkholderiaceae > Paraburkholderia. The sequence goes on from NZ_JAMFSB010000174.1 coordinate 39,320, forward strand.
TTTGAACCCCGCCCCCCCGGGCTGCCCACACATCCAGTATGGGGTTGGCGCGGCGGAGCCCCTGATTCGTTGACCAAGAAAAAAACCGTTCACATTCGCGAACGGGTTCAGAAATATTATGCCGAGATGTTACGCATAACATTTCAAGAGTGGCGGATTTACCTGCTCACAGAAAAATAGTATGCACTCTTCCCCGAACAGCCAAAGGGAGGCCCGGTACTTTACGTACGCTGACGCTTAAGCCAGCATCGCGCGCAGCATCCACGCGGTCTTTTCGTGCGTCTGCATGCGTTGCGTCAGCAGGTCGGCGGTCGGTTCGTCGTGGGCGGCTTCAGTTGCCGGGAAGATTCCGCGCGCGGTGCGCACCACGGCTTCCTGGCCTTCCACCAGTTGACGGATCATCTCTTCCGCTGCCGGCACGCCGTCCGCTTCAGGAATCGACGACAGCTTCGCGAACTCCTTGTAGCTGCCCGGCGCATGCACGCCCAGAGCACGGATCCGCTCAGCAATCAGATCGACAGCCAGCGCCAGTTCGTTGTACTGCGTCTCGAACATCAGATGCAGCGTGTTGAACATCGGACCCGTGACGTTCCAGTGGAAGTTGTGCGTCTTCAGGTACAGCGTGTACGTGTCCGCCAGCAGATGGGACAGGCCGTCTGCGATCTTCTTGCGATCCTTGTCGCTGATGCCGATATTGATGTGTTGTATGGTTTCTTTTTTGGCCATGACGACTCCTGTAAAGAGTGATACGAAACAGCAGGCAGAGCATGGTGCGCTGATACAATGATGCGCAAACCATGAATCTGCGAACGTCCGCCAGTTTATCGTACAACGGTGCAGACCCTATGCCCCTCGCTCACGCTACTTTGCGTAATTGTGGGCTTCGACCTTCCACAGATAATCATCGACCGCGCGCGAAATCTCCGTGAACAGATCGGAGGTCGACGGGTCTCCAGCGTCACCCGACTCCTTGATCGCTGCAACGGTTTTCTGCCCGAATTGCGCAAGCGCAGCCGAGAGTTGGCGAACGTGGTCGGTGCCATCCGTCAGTTCCAGCGGATACGACTCGAGCTGCGTTTTATCGGCCACGTGTTTGACCCGGCCGTCCGCCGCGCCACCGAGTGCGACCAGCCGCTCGGCGCTCAAATCGGCCCACTCGATAGCGGCGGTATGAACCTCGTCAAACAGCAGATGCAGCGCGATGAAATTCGGACCCTTCACGTTCCAGTGCGCCTGCTTCGCCTGCCGTTGCACGTCAATCGCGGTGACGAGAGACTGACCAAGCAGATCAACAGACTTGCGCCGAATCGCTTCGGGCAACGTATTGCGGGTGGGATGAAGTGACATGACAACCTCCATAAGAAAAATTCGGGAGTAAATCCACGTGCACGCAACAGCGCTCCACCGGTCGGTCCTAGTGACCCGACAAATGTTGCAGCGCGTGCGATGCGATCAATGCGTAACCGCTGGTCAGAATGGCGAGGCCGACCAGCTTGCGCGAGAAGTCGCCGCCAAAGACGATCCGTGCGTCACGTGCGATCCGTGCGCTGCCGATGCTTAACATATGAACCATGCTCGTTCTCCTTCGACTTCGAGCTGGCAAGACGTCGATGCGTCCGCCGTGACTATCGGATAAGGCTCAGGCGGTTCTGACTTGACCGCCTGAGCCCGCTGTACCTGCCGGCCCCATTGACCGGAGAGGTGGTACGTCGGGTGATGCCTACTTCGCTTGCTGATTGAGCGTCGCTTACTTCGCTTTCTCATTAAGCGTCGCCAACGCGGCGATCACCCCTCCTGCGTATGCCGGGTCGATCCGACAGAAATGCTCGAGTTGCCGCGCGAGGATCTCCTGCGGCACGCTGTTGATATGGCGTGCGATGTTGCCGAAGAAGCGCTCGCGTTGCGACGCGTCGAACAGGCGGAACAGCGCAGCCGGCTGGCTGTAGTAGTCCTCGTCTTCACGATGGTCGTAACGGTCCACGGCGCCTGCAGCGAGCGGCGGCTCCGACGCATTGCGATCCTGCGCAAAATCGCCGAAGCGGTTCGGCTCGTAGTTCGCCGTGCTACCGAGATTGCCGTCAGTGCGCATCCCCCCATCGCGATGGAACGAATGCTGACGCTGCACACGCGATGCGTTCACCGGGATCTGGTGATGATTGATCCCGAGGCGGTAACGCTGTGTATCGCCGTACGAAAACAGACGCCCCTGCAAAAGACGATCTGGCGAGAAGCCGATGCCCGGCACCACGTTGGCCGGCGTGAAGGCCGCCTGCTCGACATCGGCAAAGTAGTTCTGCGCGTTGCGGTTCAGCTCGATCGTGCCGACGTCGATCAGCGGGTAATCCTTGTACGGCCACACCTTGGTGATATCGAACGGGTTGTAGCGATACGTCACCGCATCGGCTTCCGGCATCACCTGAATGCAGAAGCGCCACTTCGGGAAGTTGCCGTTATCGATGTTGTCGATCAGATCGCGCTGTGCGCTTTCACGGTCTTGCGCAACAACTTGCGCTGCTTGCGCGTCGGTGTAGTTCTCGATACCTTGCATCGACTTGAAGTGGAACTTCACCCAGAAGCGCTCGTCGTTCGCGTTGATGAACGAGAACGTGTGCGAACCGAAGCCGTGCATCTGACGGTAGTTCTGCGGAATGCCACGATCGCTCATCAGGATCGTCACCTGATGCAGCGATTCCGGATGACGCGACCAGAAGTCCCACGCGGCCACATTGCTGCGCATGTTCGTGTACGGATCGCGCTTTTGCGTGTGGATGAAGTCCGGAAACTTGAGCGGATCGCGGATGAAGAACACCGGCGTGTTGTTGCCGACAATGTCCCAGTTGCCCTCTTCCGTGTAGAACTTGATCGAGAAGCCACGCACATCGCGTTCGGCGTCAGCTGCGCCGCGCTCGCCTGCCACCGTCGAAAAACGCATGAAGAGCGGGGTTTCCTTGCCGACTTGCGCAAACACCTTTGCCTTCGTGAAGCGCGAGATGTCGTGCGTAACTTTCAGCGTACCGAAGGCGCCCGAGCCCTTGGCATGCACACGGCGCTCAGGAATCACTTCGCGGTCGAAGTGCGCGAGCTTTTCGAGCAGCCAAACGTCTTGCAGCACCACGGGGCCACGGGCGCCGGCTGTCATCGAATTCTGGTTGTCGGCGACGGGTGCGCCGGCTGCGGAGGTAAGTTTGCTTTCGGACATCGTGTATTCCTGATGAGAGTTTTTGCGCTGCTGGAGATGGGGTCTTGGACCGCACGCCGTGTTTTCGCGGCGTAACTCGCCCAACCGGGCGACGTCTTAAGCGCTCAGCGCGCGGTCGACCAGCAACGAGAGCGCAACGGTGCGCACGCTATTCGCCGAGACGGCGAACCGGCTCGCCGGTGTGGCGCTTTGGGTGGAAACTTGCTGGGGCTGCTGCGGTTGAGGCTGCGTCATGATTTCCTCCATATCGGGTTGGTCGCGATCGGAATCAGGCGACCCATGGAGGAAACTATATAGATGCTATCGAGAAGTGATATTTGATTAATTTTATCTATTCGATAGGGGCCAACGCTATCGGCCTTTATTGCGGGCGAGGCCAGCGGCGCACTTGATGACGCTGGGCCTGCCTTTAGACGCTCAACTCACCGCGACGGGCAATTCGAGCTTGTTCACACCGGCCAGATCGCAGGCGTTGATGGCGTCGCAGACCGCGTCGATTGCGGGCATGCGAGTGAAGCTCTTGCGCCATGCCAACACGACCCGGCGATCCGGCACCGGCTCGTCGAAGGCCACATAGCTGAGCAGGCCGGAATCGATGCCGCCCGCGTGCGGCTTCACTTCCTGCACCGACATACGCGGCAGCACAGTGATGCCAACGCCGCTCGCCACCATATGGCGAATCGTCTCGAGCGACGAACCTTCGAAAGTCTTCTGGATGCCGTCCGCGTTCTGCGAGAAGCGCATCAACTCGGGGCAGACGGCCAGCACGTGATCGCGGAAGCAGTGGCCGCTGCCGAGCAGCAGCATGGTTTCCTGCTTGAGATCGTCCGGGTCGATCTTCTTGCGGTTCTCCCAGGCATGGCCGGACGGCAGCGCGACGACGAACGGCTCGTCGTAGAGCGGGCGCAGCATCAGGCCGGTTTCGGGGAACGGCAGCGCCATGATCGCGACGTCGATCTCGCCCTGCTTGAGCAGTTCGATCAGCTTGAGCGTGTAGTTCTCTTGCAGCATCAAAGGCATTTGCGGAACGCGCTTGATCATCTGCTTGACCAGCGTGGGCAGCAGGTACGGTCCGATCGTGTAGATGACGCCGAGGCGCAACGGCCCGACCAGCGGATCCTTGCCCTGCTTGGCAATTTCCTTGATAGCGAGCGTCTGTTCGAGCACGCGTTGCGCCTGAGTGACGATCTGCTCGCCGATCGGCGTCACGCTCACTTCGCTCGTGCCACGCTCGAAAATCTGCACATTCAGTTCGTCTTCGAGCTTCTTGATCGCTACCGACAGCGTCGGCTGGCTGACGAAACACGCCTCTGCCGCGCGGCCGAAGTGCCGCTCGCGGGCAACCGCGACGATGTATTTCAATTCAGTGAGCGTCATTGGGGACCAATCAGTGCGATGAATTCGATAGGTTTCAGTTATACACCTATGGGGCCAATTCGCCAACCTCCCCCAGGCACAGGGAATGCACGGAAACGTTACCGACCGTAACGCCGCGCTGCTCAAAACCCGCAAATGCGCTCTGGGTCAGGCTTTCAGGTACTGTTCCCGCGCCCCGAGCCAGCGCGCGAGGTGCTGCGTGACCACGTCCGGATACTTTTCCAGCAGATGGGCCGCCGCTTCGCGAGCCGGCTCGATCAGCCAGCCGTCCTGCTCCAGATCGGCAAAGCGCAGCATCGCCGCGCCCGACTGGCGTGCGCCGAGAAACTCGCCGGGACCGCGGATTTCGAGATCCCGGCGGGCGATCTCGAAGCCGTCGGTCGTCTCGCGCATGGTTTGCAAGCGAGCGCGGGCGGTGATCGACAGCGGTCCGGTGTAAAGCAGCACGCAGACAGACGCCGCGCTGCCGCGCCCGACCCGGCCGCGCAACTGGTGCAATTGCGCCAGCCCGAAGCGCTCGGCGTGCTCGATCACCATCAGCGACGCGTTCGGCACATCCACACCCACTTCGATCACGGTCGTCGCGACCAGCAGTTGCACCTCGTTACGGGTGAAGGCGTCCATCACCGCGGCTTTCTCCGCCGGAGCAAGCCGGCCATGCACGAGGCCGACGTTCAGCTCCGGCAGCGTGGCGACCAGCGTCTCGTAAGTTTCCACGGCAGTCTGCAACTGCAGCGTTTCGCTCTCTTCGATCAGCGGACAGACCCAGTAGACCTGGCGCCCAGTCAGCGCCGCCTCACGCACCCGGCCAATCACCTCTTCGCGGCGCGCGTCGGAAATGAGCTTCGTGAGAATCGGGGTACGGCCGGGCGGGAGCTCGTCGATGGTCGAGACGTCGAGGTCCGCGTAATACGTCATGGCGAGCGTGCGCGGGATCGGCGTGGCGGACATCATCAACTGATGCGGCTGGAAATCGCGCGCGCCGTCCGCCGCGTGCTGCGCCTTGGCGCGCAGCGCGAGACGTTGCGCGACACCGAAGCGATGCTGTTCGTCGACGATCACGAGGCCAAGCCGCGCGAACTCCACCGCATCCTGGATGATCGCGTGCGTGCCGATCACCAGTTGCGCGGTGCCGAGCGCCGCGGCCTCGATGGCAGCGCGCTTCTCCTTGGTCTTTAGGCTGCCGGCTAACCACGCCACGCTGACGCCGAGCGGCTCAAGCCAGCCGCGCAGCTTGCGCGCGTGCTGTTCGGCGAGGATTTCGGTCGGCGCCATCAAGGCGGCCTGATAGCCGGCGTCGATGGCCTGCGCGGCGGCGAGCGCGGCAACGACGGTCTTGCCGCTGCCCACGTCGCCCTGCAGCAGACGTTGCATCGGATGTGGCTGGGTCAGATCCAGCGCGATTTCTCCGCCCACGCGCTGCTGGGCGCCGGTCAGCGAGAACGGCAGCGCTTTCAGGAGACGCGCCACCAGCGAGGCCGGATCGTCCGCGGTTCGCCGTGGCATGCCCGGCGCCGCGCGGGTGCGGCGCTCATCGTGCGCACGCTTCAAGGACATCTGCTGGGCGAGCAGTTCCTCGAACTTGATGCGCACCCACGCCGGATGTGTGCCGTCCATCAGGGCGGTTTCGTCTGAATCGACACCCGGGTGATGCAGCATGCGCACCGCCTGCATCAGCGGCGGCACGCCAAGGGGGTCCA
>NZ_JAMFSB010000018.1 GCF_026225065.1 Paraburkholderia sp.
AAAAACAAGTTTAGCGAGCGAGCGCTCCCCGATACATCAGACAAATCCCAATCCCCATAAGGCTCTGCGGCATGAGCCTTTCAACATCCTGTCCTGCTTATTCCCATGATTAGCAGGTCAAGTCTCCGCCAGCTCCGCCGTAAAAGAAGTTGACGCGTTATAGCGCGCACCGTCGACGCCGCAGCGGCGCGAAGCCCGGTCAGGAGTGGATGAGCGCCCCAGCCTGATGCCTCGCGCCAGGTCCCTTAAGCGGACACGAGAACTTGTAGCGGCCCGGCACTTTCTACAGAGGAGACAGGGATGAAGTGGTTCGAGCGTATGACGGTGTTGCAGAGCCTGCTGGTGTCGTTTGCCACCGTGATCGGGTTTTGCGTGGTGGTGGGGGGCGCTGGTTTGATGACCTTGTCGTCCATGCATGATCTGACTGTCGAGATCGGCAGCCGTCATATGGACGGTCTCTACTGGATGGAAGAAGCGAACCGCAACAAGATCGACGCGGACCTTGCCGCGGCAAATCTGGGCTATGCGGCAAACGAAGCGGGACGTCAGCGTCTCGACGCCAATATCGTCGAATCGCTCAAGAACATGCACGACGCCTACGACCGCTATCGGGCCACGTTGTCCACCAGCAAAGGCCAGACGCTGCTCGACGAAGTGCTGCGCAAGTCGGCGGTGTGGGAAGAGATCGTGCATCAGCAGATTGGTCAGGAGCCGATTCCAGCGGGCGTCGATGCCAACGAGCTGGTGCGGCGCGCGATTGCCGCGAGCGAAGCTCTGCGCGACAGCATCGTGCCTGTGATCGACTATCGCCGCCAGCAAGCGAGCGAAGCGCAGGCAGAGGCCGCCGACGGCTACCGGCACATGCGCATTGTGCTGTCGTCGCTGGTGCTCGCGGCGCTCGTGGTCGGCATGCTGCTCGCGTGGTTGATCGCGCGGCGCCTGGCGCGGCAACTCGGCGGCGAACCCGGCTACGCGGCGCAGATCGCCAACCAGATCGCCGCCGGCGATCTGAGCGTGCGCGTCGAGACGCACGCCGACGACACCCGTAGCCTGCTGTTCGCACTGCGTAATATGCGCGAGCGGCTCGCTGGAATCGTCACGGGCATCAGCGAAACGAGCGAATCGATCCTGCTGGCCTCGGGCGAAATTGCCCAGGGCAACACAGATCTCTCGCAGCGCACCGAAGAGCAGGCGGCATCGCTTCAAGAGACCGCCTCCAGCATGGAGCAGCTGACCGCCACCGTGCGGCAGAACGCCGACAATGCGCAGCAGGCGAGCGGTGTCGCACACGGCGCGTCCGAGGTGGCGGCGCGCGGCAGCGGTCTGGTAGGCGACGTGGTCGAGACGATGCGTGAACTGGCGGCGGGCTCGAAGCGCATGACCGACATCATTGCGGTGATCGAAGGCATCGCTTTCCAGACCAACATCCTCGCGCTCAACGCGGCTGTCGAAGCGGCCCGCGCCGGCGCGCAGGGCCGCGGCTTCGCAGTGGTCGCGGGCGAAGTGCGTTCGCTCGCGCAGCGCAGCGCGCTGTCGGCCAAAGAGATCAAGGAACTGATTGAGACCTCGACGACGCGCGTCGGCAGCGGTGCGGCACTTGCCGAACGGGCCGGTCAGACGATGGCCGAAGTCACCCAGGC
>NZ_JAMFSB010000175.1 GCF_026225065.1 Paraburkholderia sp.
CTACTCGATGGCTAACAACCTGCTGGTTCTGCGCGACCTGTCGATTACGATCCTGCACCCAAAAGGATCGGGGTATGGGCGGCAGACAGCAGGTGTACAGATGGATGCGTTCTTCGCCCAGTTGACAGTGCAAGAGTCTATTCAGCTAGATGTGTTGAGGAAATATTGTTACCCAGATGGTTTGCTGCATAACGCCACGGCGAAGGGGCTGCTAAGGGCACTCGCGAAGAAGATGGTTCGTTATCCATATTCGCTCGCGTCGAAGTTCGGCATCCTGCAACACATCTGACATAAATAAAAACAGCGAGGATCAATGAAACAGGTTAACCGCTCACACTATGTCTTTGGCCAATACATGGATAAGAGGCGCTGGAGCAGCGTATGGCATCAACTGGATGAAATAATCAAGCTCGCTCCAGAACATGTACTCGAGATCGGTCCTGGAACCGGCGTATTCAAAAACACCGCTTCTGTTTTTGGGCTGAAGGTTGAGACCGTCGATCTAGATCCGGAGCTCATGCCCGACTACGTCGGTTCGGCAACAGCGCTGCCGTTCGCGGATAAGACGTATGACGCCGTCTGCGCCTTCCAGATGCTCGAACATCTGCCTTATGCGGATGCACTGGACGCGTTTAGAGAGATGGCGCGTGTCACCCGAAAAAATGTCGTGATCAGTCTTCCAGACTCCAAAGCAGTCTGGCCTTATTCCTTCCAGATCCCGAAGGTCGGAACCATCAACTTTTTGCTCCCCAAGCCGTTTTCGGCTCCGCGGGCGCATGAATTCGATGGCGAGCACTATTGGGAAGTCAACAAGCGCGATTATTCGCTGGACAAAATCGTTGGCGACTTCTCGAAGATTTGCGCTCTCAGCAAGACCTATCGCGTGCACGACAATCCGTATCACCGGTTTTTTATCTTCGACTCGCGGCAGTGATCCTCGAGTGAGGTAGCGATGGGCCGAGCCCGGCCTGGAAACCGCGTTGGCGCGGCCCCGGCTAGGCTTGAACTGGATCAGATCTCTACACCAGCGAGGGACTGCGCGGCCAGTTGCACGTCAAGAAGCTCCAGCAATGCGCTGGACCGCGGACCGAACTTTCGCGCAAAAAACGCAGGCCGTTGCGGACCATAACCGTCTTCGCGAACGAACCCCCGCACCAGATCTTCGAGATGTATCCCGGTCAGTTCCGCTGGATAGGGCGGAGCAGCTTTGTCCCAGTCCGTGTAGTGCAGATTGGGGCGGCAGTTCTTGTCCAGGCCGCACTGGCGCAAGATGGTCTGGAAGAAAAACTCGTCAGCAAAGCTGGTGCGTGCGCAATAGCGGACAAAATCCGGTCGCTGATCGATGAAGTTCAGGATCGCCACGATGGTGCCTTTCTTCAGTGCGAACCAGGACGAACCTGCCAGAAAGTCGGGCTCTTCGAAGCCCCATGGCAGTTTGCGGCGCGCTCCAACAAGCCGGTTCACCAGTCGGAAGAAGAGATTGGCGTAGCGGCTCATCGAGGCACCAAGTCCTGTATTGCGTCCGCCGCCTCGTTCGAGATACGGAATCACCACGCGATCGATCGATTTTCCCAGGCGCCCGAACTCGGTCAGGTTGATGCAGTCTTGCTGATGTTTCGACAAAAACGCCGACAGCTCAGCAATCGGCCTAAGTGGGTAGTCGGCACCGCTAAGGAGAATGAAGTAGTCGTGCGCTTCGCACTTTGCAGCGGTGCGCATCAGTTCCAGGGTCGCCTCTACCTGTGAGAAGCCTGCCCATTGCACATCAAATCTTTTAGCGGTTAGCACCGCATCGTTGCGCAGGTGCGGAAGTGTTGCCACTTTAGCGTCAACGTGCAAATAGCAAGTGGAGTCGCGAGTTTTTAGTGTGCCTAACAGTCGATCGAGGTGAGCGAACTGGTGGTGCGCGACGATCATGAAAGCGATGTTCAACGTTTAGCCTTTCTGAAAAGAGGCAATGGTAGTTGCGGTGGTAGCGGCGGCCGCCAGATTTCGAGCCGGTGAACGGGTTCAGCGAGATCTATGCCAACGACGTTGGCGACGGTTAGGACAACATCATCGACAGCGGATCGCGCGCGAGGTCATTGGAAGCATCCACGGCGTGAGCCATGTTCCCTGCGTGTTACCGCCCGTAACGGGGAACGTTACGTAATGCGCGGCCCATTTCGACCTCACCCGCATCGCCACACAGCGTCTAAAGATCCACCTCTTTCCTCAGGACATAGCACTGACGCGCGTCAGTCCGCAAAACGGCGTTCGCTATCGCCTTTGCAATTTTTGGCACATTAGTTGCTCTCGAATGACGCGGTGCACAAGTACCACTAATAAAAACAGGAACGGCAATGGACGACCTCTTGAAGGCGCGGCTTGGCAACGGGGAAGTGAGTGAGGGCGATACGCCCTCTTGCAAGACGCCAGGCGAGGGGTAAGCGCCAGCGTTGATTGCGTTGATGCTCGCCATGTCGACCGGGGTTTCATGACGACGCGGGCTGTCTGCCATTTCGCCACCGTTCTATTCATAGAAAAGCGCCCATGAGCGCCACGACTAAAATCATGCTTAAACGATTGTGCGCTCTACCAGCGGCGACTCGGGGGCCGAAAACCATTGCGCTTGGCGCGGCATTGGCGTTTTCGACAGCGGCCTGGTCGGCAGACCCGGCTCTCAACGCATTCGGCCAAAGCGGCGGACTGGTGATTCCATACGGTTTCGTCTTGCCTACCGGCACCGTCGAAGCTCAATACAACAACTATATCGACCCGCGCTACGGAAATGTGGCGACGGGAAGTCAGGTCTACTGGGGCGGCGTCGGGCTATTGCCTTATGTCGAAGTCTCTGGTGGCCTTGCGAATTATCCGGGGGATGTGCACGCGCCGTTTTCTGGCGCCGATCATTTCGTTCTACGGCATCTGATGGGCGATCTGAAAGTGGAAGTGCCCCAGTTCTTCCAGTATCAGCCGGCCATTGCGTTTGGCATGACGGACATTGGCGGCCAGACGCATTTTTTCCGCTCGAAATACGGAGTCGTTTCTCAGGAACTTGGCCCGGCTACGTTCACACTCGGCTATGGTCAGGGTGACCGCCTCGATGGCGTGTTCGGCGGCGCGGAACTGTCGGTGTGGCACACGGGACTCTCGCTGCTTGCCGAAGACGACTCGAAGACACCGTATGCCGGCGTCCGCTATCACTCGCCGGAGATACGCTGGCTCGCAGATGCGAGCATCGTCGGTACGGTCATGCGTTCGATGCGGAGTACTGATGGTGTAACGCCCAGAACCTCGGTATCGATCGCTATCCAGATTCCGCTGGGTAAGCGTTTTGACGCACCGCGCTGCCACAGCGGTTTGTGTGACGAGTCGACGGCCGCTCCGATCGATACCAACGCCGACGCCGACATCGCTCCCGCAGATGTCCCTCGCACCAGAATGCTTACCGGCCTGCCACCGATTCTGGCCTCGACGACCCCGACCAGTCCCCTCGACACAACGCCGATCAACTATGTACCTGAACTCGCATCGCCGTCGCTCCTCGTTGCTGAGAACGTAGCGGCGGCCGGGACGACGGCTTCGCCCAGCTTGCCCGAGGCGCTTGATGCGAATGGGCTGGACACGATCAAACAGCGGCTGATCGAAGCAGGACTTGAGCGCGTACGTGTCGGGGTCGCCGGACGAGACCTGATCGTCGAGTATGAAAATCACCGTTACAACCAGAACGAGGCCGATGCGCTCGGGATTGTCCTCGGTGTCGCCAGCTCCAGCGCGCCGCGCGACATCCAGCGCGTTCGAGCCATCATCAAGAAGGCGGACCAACCGCTGGGCGAGGTGAGTGTCGACCGGGACGCCTATGTCCGGTTTATGGCCGGTGGTGCAGCGTCTGCCGCGGGGGCGACGCTTACGATGAGCATGCGCCCAACCTACAACTCGAGCGCCGTGGCGTGGTCTGGCAACGAGAGTTCGCACGGTCTGAGTCGCATTCAGATCTTGCCCGTGACGCGATATCTGTACGGCACCGAGTACGGCAATTTCGATTATTCGGTCGGGGCCAACGTGCAAGGGTTCGTTCCTCTCTGGCGAGGTGCTGAGCTGTACGCGAGCGTCATTGCGCCACTCTTCAACAGCGAGAACCTGGATAACGGGCATGTCTATAGCGATTACCGCCTGCGCGGCGGTCTCGCATCGGCAGCTTTGGCTCAAAGCTTCTGGATAGTGCCGGGTGTGTTCAACGTGGCGGCGATCGGGAAGTTTGATTTCGACTACGTGGGTGTGGAGAACGAAACAACGGCGTTTGTACCTGGTCGCCCGGATGTCGTTCGTTTGCTGTTGGCGGGCCTGCACCACGAACCTGGCGACGACACCGTTCCGACCGAGAAGAATGCGGTGCTGACTTATCGCTGGGTCGAGCCGGACTGGAACGTCTGGGTCGAGGCGGGCGTTGCGCGCTATGTGGGTGGCGACAAGGGGCCGTTGGTGACGTTCACGCGCTGGTTCGATGACGTCTCGTTCAGTGTCCACGCAGAACATAGCGGCCTTGGCAGCTTTGTTGGCGCCACGGTGAGTTTCCCGCTGACTCCGCGTCAAGGCATGAAGCCTGGCATCACGCAGTTGTATGGCGACGAGAGTTTTGGGCTCGACTTCCGCACGCGTGTGGGTTCCACCAATTATCTGCCAGGCAATGCGGCCGAGAACGTCACGTTCGCTTACGGCGCGCAACAGTATCTGTTGAATCAAGGCCGCTTTAGCGGCGAGTACTTCTCGACGCAGCTTTACCGCATGCGTGACGCCTATTTGCGTTACGCGAAACCCGCTGGCGGGGTACACGACCAAGGCGGGTCAATCTCGGCTGCGAGCGTGTCAAAGACGGCGCGCTCACGGTGCCTTGCGGGCGTGGCTAACGAGCCTCGACACGAAACAGCAGACCAAGAACCTGGTTCTGTCAATTGTGCATTACCTTTTCCTGGAGAAAATGAATGAAACTTCTTAACGCCTCAATGCGGCGCACGCTGCAATTCGGGTCTGTAGCTTTCCTAACCAGTACGATTGTGGCGTGCGGTGGCGGTGGCTCAAGCGGAAACCCACCGTTTGGCACGGTTGGTGGGACGGCAGCGATTGGCGCAGCGTTGGCTAATGCAACGGTCAAGCTGACCTGCAAGAACGGTTCGGGAAACACCACAACCGACGCGAACGGTGCGTATTCCGCGACGTTCAGCTTTGACGGACCTTGCGCGATTACCGCAACTAGCGGCGCGGTGACGGTTGACTCGTTTGCTTCGGGGGCCGGGACATTCAACGTGACACCGTTGACCGAATTGCTCCTCGACTACATCGCTGCGGAGCAGGGCACGACGTTGCCGGCGTTACTCGCCGGTATCACGAGCAATTCTTCGTATCAGGGTGCGTTGACCAACAGCGCTTTGATCGCCAGCGCGGAAACTGCGGTTGTACAGATACTTGAGCAGACGTATGGCATTTCGCTCTCGACTACCTCGTTTTTGACGGCGTCGTTCACACCGGGTCAGCCGGGTATCGACTCGGAGCTCGATGCTTTGCAGGCCGCAGGTGCTATCAATAGCGACGGGTCGCCGTCCGCCACCCTGCTCGCGACGGTGACGGCGGCAGGCGCAGCAGTGGGTAAAGGTGCTAGCGGCGGTACGACGCCGACGGGTGGAACCGGAAGCAGTACCTAAGCGCGAGGCCACACCGCCGCCACGCTAACGTGCGGCGGCCGCATCGACATCTTCAGCAAGCTAATCGTCCTTCAGGAGTTCGACTGGCCGATGGATACCATTCTTGTGATCTGCACAGCAAATGTCTGCTGTGGCCCGATGGCGCAGGGGCTGCTCACCCGCGCGCTGCCCCGTACCCGGGTGCTGTCCGGAGGGTTGTTTGTCGTGGAGGGAGCGCCGCCGAACGGCGAGGCCGTGGATTTGATGGATTCCGAGGGCCTCGATATTCGACATCACCGTGCTCACGCTGTTACCCCGTGGATGATCGATGCGGCGACCTTCATTCTCGTGATGACCTCGCGGCAGAAACTCACGATTGAGCGCCGTTTTCCACCAGCGCATGGCAAGACCTTTCGTTTGTTGGAGGAAGGCGATGTGCCGGAACCTTGCGTGAACGGTCGTGCTCATCACGCCGCGGCGCTGCTCGACATCCGGGAGGGAGCGGAGCGTTGGGCGTGGCATATGTCGAGGTTGAGGATGGAAGCGGCTTATCTGGAGGCGACCTATGACGTATGAAGATTTGCGAATGAGGATCGCTTGAGACAAAACCGCGTTCCCCAATATGTTCTTCTGAAAATGAAAACGGCCCGGTTGGCGTTAGCCAATCGGGCCGTTGCGATCAGGCTGGCCGGCGGGAGGTGCCGGCGTCAGCTTTGCCTTCTACTCAAACCAGCCCCGTGGTGTAGTACACCGCGATCACAAAGAACACGGCCAGGGTCTTGATGATCGTCACCGCGAAAATCTCGCGGTACGACTCACGGTGCGTCAACCCCGTCACGGCCAGCAGCGTAATCACCGCGCCGTTGTGCGGCAGCGTATCCATCCCGCCGCTCGCCATCGCCACCACCCGGTGCAGCACTTCCATCGGGATATGCGCCGCGTTGGCCGCGCTGATGAACGTATCCGACATGGCGGCGAGCGCGATACTCATGCCGCCCGATGCCGAACCGGTAATCCCCGCGAGCGAGCTGACCGACACCGCGGCATTGACGAGCGGGTTCGGAATGCTCTTGAGCACATCGCTTACGACCAGAAAGCCGGGCAACGCTGCGATCACGCCGCCAAAGCCATATTCCGACGCCGTGTTGAGCGAGGCCAGCAACGCACCCGCAACGGCTGCTTTGGTGCCGGAGGCGAAGCGCTCGCGCATGCGGGGAAACGCGGTCAGCATGACCATCACGATGCCGAGCAGCAACGCGCCTTCCACAGCCCAGATTCCGACGACGGCCTTGATCGATGTCGTCACAGGCGCATGAATCCCGGGCAGTACTTCCGGCGCAATCGTGTACGACGCGCCGTACCAGTCCGGGATCAGCTTGGTGAGCGCGAAGTTCGCCACACCCACCAGCACAAGCGGCGCAACGGCCAGCAGCGGATTTGGCAGCTGTTTCGATTCGACGCGCTCCGGCTCATTGACGAGCGACGTGCCATAGCCCTCGCCCTTCGCCATCGCCGCACGCCGGCGCCATTCCAGATAGGTCAACCCGACGACGATGATGAACACCGAGCCAATCGTACCGAGCACCGGGGCCGCCCACGAGGTCGTCTTGAAGAAGGTGGTCGGGATGATGTTCTGGATTTGCGGCGTGCCTGGCAGCGAATCCATCGTGAAGGAGAATGCGCCCAGTGCGATCGCACCTGGCATCAGGCGCTTCGGAATATTGCTTTGGCGATAGAGTTCGGCCGCGAACGGGTACACCGCGAACACGACGACGAACAGCGAGACGCCGCCGTAGGTGAGCAGTGCGCAGACCGCGACGATCACCGCATTGGCGCGCGAGCGGCCGATATAGCGGATCGCAGCGGCGACGATCGATTCGGAGAAGCCCGACAGCTCGATGACTTTGCCGAACACGGCGCCGAGCATGAATACCGGGAAGTACAGCTTCACGAAGCCGACCATCTTGTCCATGAAGATGCCGGAGAACACCGGCGCGACCGCCGACGGATCGGTCAGCAGGACGGCGCCCAGGGCGGCGATTGGCGCGACGAGAATCACGCTGTAGCCGCGATATGCGGCAAGCATCAGGAACGCCAGGGCGGCGAGGACGATGACAAAGGACATTGAGTCTCCGAAAGCTGGGTTGTTCTACTTGTACCGATGCGACCGATTGTACCGAATGGTTTCTATGGAGGACCAGGACGCGTGACTTCTCTTGTGTCCGCGCGCGCGGCCCGGCAACATGCGGGAATTGCGCAATGAAAGCGCTAGTACGATCGGAGCAGTCGGAGGTGCGATGAAGACCTGGCCTGTCGCCACATTGCTGTTCCTGTTTGGCATACCGCTGCATGCGCAGCAGAGCGACCTCAAGAACTGGTACAACGATCCGTTCTTCGCGCTCTCGCAGGGCTTTGCCGATTGCCCAGTGCCGCTGGGGCCGCTGATGAATCATGCGCAGATGGAGAGCGATGCTCACTACCGGGTCGAGCGCGGGACAACCTGCTGGCTCGCGCATAAGTGCTCGAAGCCGAACTCGTACCTGTACGACGCACCGATCGCCGACGCGATTCATGGACATTTCGCCGATCCCCATGCGTTCGACGGCACAAGTATCTGGATCACGGTGCAGCGTCGCTTCGTCTACGTCGACGGCTGCGCGCCGCGCTCGTTCGATCGTCATGCACTGCAACAGCAGCTCGAGGCGATTCCCGATGTCGAGCAGGTTTTCATGCGCGTCGGCACGGATGCGCACGGTCCGCTTCCCTACAAGACGCTTGCTGCGCCGGACGACCCAGCTAACGGCCACCCCGACGAAGACACGGCTCCCAAGTGACGCAGTGCAGCGCGCGCATGGCACAATCGCTGGGTTAAAGAACTAAAAAGGGACCGGGGTCCTCAATGAAACGCAGCTACTCATTTTCTGCTCGAATGCAACATGTCATCCGCGCGAAACGTGCGGCGCTTGGCGCGGCTTCCGGGCTTGCCTTGCTTGCGGCGCTGGCCGGCTGCAGCAGCAGTCCGCCGCTGTTCTTGCCTGACGGCCGGCCTACTACGCTGGTCCAGTGTCCGGAGGGTTCCGATTCGTGCACGCAGCAGGCGCGTGCCAGTTGCGGTGGCCAGTTCGACGTGGTGCGTCAGTCGAATGACAATGGCACGCACAGCCTGATCTACGCGTGTCCGGCGAGGTCGGGCGCCCAGTAGCGAGCGGTTCGTTCGGAAGACGCGGGGCGAAATGCAGCGGCAAGCGGCTTGTAGGCGGTTCGGGCGGCGCCCGACCCGCAGCGCCTCCATTGCCGCGTGCCAATCCGGGGCCGCCGACGCCGCTTCATAAAATGCGACTCGCAAAGCGATCGTATTGACCGCGGCTTAATTCCATATGCCGCGACGCTCAGGATGCGATGCCATGAGCGCTTTGCGAATCTATGAATGCTTTCCCCCGAGGAATCAGGAATACACAAGGAATCTTATCGCAGCTATTCCTCTTCGCCTTACGATCTATTACGTCGTTGCTCTATCGATAGGCCCTGCACGGCACGCTTCATGCTTTAACGTCGCATAGTACCTGGGCATATCGGGGGAGACGTAATGAATCACCATCAATTAGAAAAAGACATTCTGCATCTCGAACACGTGATTACGCGGATTTCCGCCGCGGACGGCATTCCGCTATCGTATTGGCGCAACCGGCTCAAGTCGGTGTCGGACGCGGCATTGGTGCCGTCGATGGTGAGCCGGGTCAGACGGCTCCATGTCGCGTTAAGCGTGCTCGAGGCACGGGAAAGATTAGTGCTCGCGTCAGGCAATGTGCGGTAACGTCATTGCTGAAGATGACTTAACGTTACGTACCATTGCTGACCGATGCTGGTCAGGTGATTGCCGGGTTGCAGACTCAGGGTGCGTTTAACACGCATTTAATCCGAAAACAGATAGGCGGTGCTACCCGGCACTTTTTAGGTCTGATAGGGTCACACTGCAGTTATCCAACCAACTGGAGGCGATTCTTCATGGCCACTTACAAACAATTGACTGCGCAGCTCGAAAAACTGCATAAGGAAGTCGCGGTTGCTCGCGAAAAAGAAATTGAGCAGGCGATTGCCGATATCAAGCAGAAGATTGTGGAATACGGCATTACCGCAGAGGAACTTGGCTTTTCGAGCAAACGTGCCGCGCTGAAGAAGGCACCGTTGCCGCCGAAGTACCGCAACCCGAAGACCGGCGAAACCTGGAGTGGCCGGGGGCGTTCGCCGGCCTGGCTGGCGGGTAAGAATCGAGAACGCTTCCTGATCTCGGGGTGAAGTGAAGCGGCGGTGAGAATTTTCCGCACCGCCGCGATGATCCCGAAAACCCTCACCTTTGCGTTTTACCGCAGCCACTGATTCCAGGTATGACTGCATTTTGCGTTTCGCCGCCGTGGGCCTTTGCGAACCGGTTTCGCCAGAGGTTCGCGGTGTAATCGCGCAAGCCTTGATCGATCTGAAGTCAGCGCCGGCGTTGTGGTTGTGAGGTCGGAAAACCTTGTCCAGTAAGGCTTTTCGCGATTTATTCATCGCTCTTTCTGTGGCGAATGAATGGTGTCCGACACGCTCTTTTGCTCTCCTCACTTCGTTTCGAACTAGTCCAGCGTCCAAAACGTTCGGTGCACGCGCAATGAGATTGGCCATCACCTCAAGCGGTCTTTTTGCTGTTTGCTGCGCAGGTCCCGAAAACCCTCACCTTAAGGAAGAGGTACTTGACCTGGCGCTCGAAAATCTCGGACAACGCCTGGGTACGCGCTTCCAGTAGAGGGCACGTATACCCGGAGTTGAGCGCGTCTCATACCCCGGATCAAAAAACATCGATTCATGGTCGCTCATCTCGAATAGCACAATCCGCTCATCCACCTAACCCTTGATGGGAACAGACATGAGCGTAACGACAGACAAGCAACTCTTTATCGGCGAGGGCTTCGAAGGCCCGGGCGTGAACCTCGCGCACATCAACGTCCTGGTCGGCCCGCGCAATGGCCCGGCGGGCCAGGCGTTCGCCACCGCGCTGTCGACGCCGTCTGCGGGTCACGCACCGTTCGTCGTCATCGCCCGTCCGGGTATCCCGACCAAGCCGCTCACGCTGTATGTGAACAAGGCGCAGATCGAAGGCGACTTCCATGGCAACGCCACCTGGGGTGCTTCGCAAGCGGGTATCGCCAAGGCTGTGGCCGAATCGCTCGAGAACGGCACGCTGCCGCCGGAAGCGGAAAACGATTGGGTTGTCGTGTCGGCGAACTGGGTCAACCCGAAGACCGACGACCTCGACGCCGTGTTCGAGAACAACTACCGCGCCTGCAAGAACGCGATCCTCGCCGCGATGAAGGGCCTGCCGCATCGCGACGAAGTGTTTGCCGCCGCGCGCGACGTGTCGAACCCGTTCTATACGCCGAAGCAACGCTAAAACGCTAACTGGCGCGCTGCCGCTCGCGCCCCACGAGCGCCGCCCCCATCAGGAGACAAACAAAATGGAATACATTCGCCTCGGCCAATCGGGTCTAAAGGTTTCACGCCTATGCCTCGGCACGATGAACATGGGCACGCCCGACTGGAAGCCCTGGATTTTCGACGAAGCGCAAAGCGAGCCGATCGTGCGCCACGCGCTCGAAGCAGGCGTCAACTTCATCGACCTTGCAGACTTCTATTCGACCGGCGTCGGTGAAGAAGTCGTGGGCCGCATTCTTAAGCGCATCGTTCGCCGCGAAGAGATTGTCGTGACCACCAAGGTCGGCTACGACATGGGCACGTATCAGAACGCCGGCGGTCATTCGCGCAAGCACATCATGGATGGCATCGATGGTTCGCTGAAGCGTTTGGGCATGGAGTACGTCGATATCTACATGCTTCATTTCTTCGACGTGAATACGCCGGTCGAAGAAACGATGGGTGCGCTGAACGATATCGTGCGTGCCGGCAAGGCGCGTTATATCGGCGTGTCGACGATGTACACGTGGCAGTTCGCCAAGATCATGCAGGTATGCGAACGCAACGGCTGGCACAAGCCAATCAACATGCAGTTGCAACTGAATCTGGCATATCGCGAGGAAGAGCGCGAGATGATTCCGTATTGCGGCGATCAGGGCGTGGGCGTCTCGGTGTTTAGCCCGCTGGCCCGTGGTCTGCTTACGAGCGATCCGAATTCGACGCGCAATCAGACTGATTTCTTCACCGCGCAAATGTACGGCGATACGGCGTCGCGTGAGATTGCTGCATCTGTAGCGCGAGTGGCCGCAGCGCGTGGCGTGTCCGCCGCGCAGATCGCCCAGGCGTGGGTGTTGAATCATGGTGGCGTGGCAAGCATGCTGGTCGGCGCGGATACGCCCGCGCAATTCGATAGCGCCCTCGCCGCACTCGACACAAAGCTCTCCGCCGACGAACTCTTCGAACTCGAACGCAACTACACGCCCTGCGATCTGATCAACGATTACACGGCAGGCAAGCGCATCGCCCGCGAGCCGCGGCTGGCGCAAGCGGCGTTCGCCCAAACCCTGGAAAAAGCAGCATGAGCGATTTTCTCCGTACAGGCCATTACATCAATGGCGAGTGGTATCAAGGCGCTGAGACGTATGCCGTGTCGAATCCGGCTACCGGCGCGCTGATTGCCAACGTGGCAAAAGGCGGTGCCGCTGAAACTACCCAGGCGATCGCCGCCGCCGAACGCGCCTACCCGGCGTGGCGCGCGCTGACCGCAAAGGAGCGCAGTGCGCGTGTGAAGCGCTGGGGAGAGTTGATGCTCGAGAACCGCGATGCGCTCGCTGAACTGATGTCGCGTGAACAGGGCAAACCGCTTGCCGAAGCACGCGGCGAGGTGGGCTATGCGGCGAGCTTCTTCGAGTGGTTCGCCGAAGAAGCGAAGCGTGCCTATGGCGATGTGATTCCGAGCCCGAATCCGAAAGCGAAGATTATCGTGACGCGTGAGCCGGTGGGCGTCGTCGCGGCCATCACGCCGTGGAACTTCCCCCTCGCGATGATTACGCGTAAAGCAGGCCCGGCATTGGCGGCGGGCTGCACGATGGTTCTCAAGCCCTCCGAGGAAACGCCGCTGTCCGCTTTCGCCTTGGCCGTGCTGGCGGAACAGGCCGGCATTCCCGCTGGCGTGTTCAACATCGTGTCCGGCGATGCAGTGGCGATTGGTAGCGCGCTGACGGCCTCATCGGTAGTGCGCAAGCTGTCGTTCACCGGTTCGACGCGTGTGGGCAAGCTGCTCGCGAAGCAATCCGCGGATACGCTGAAGAAGCTCTCGCTGGAGCTCGGTGGCAACGCACCGTTCATCGTGTTCGACGATGCGGACATCGAAGCCGCCGTGCAAGGTGCAATGGCTTCAAAGTTTCGCAACACTGGGCAGACCTGTGTGTGCGTCAATCGCTTCTACGTGCAGGACGGCGTCTATGACGCGTTCACCCAGGCGCTGACGAAAGCCGTGCAGAAGATGCGTGTTGGCAATGCGCTGGAAGGCGAAGTCGAACAAGGTCCGCTCATCAATGCAGCTGCCTTGAAGAAAGTGGAAACCCATGTCGCGGATGCTTTGCAGAAGGGTGCAAAGGTGCTGACGGGCGCGAAACGTCACGCGCTCGGCGGCACGTTCTACGAGCCGACGGTGTTGATCGACGCATCTAAATCGATGCTGGTTGCTGGTGAAGAAACCTTTGGTCCTGTCGCCGCCTGCTTCCGCTTCAAGACCGAGGAAGAGGCGATCGCAGCGGCTAACGACACCCCGTTCGGTTTATCCGCGTACTTCTACACCCGCGATCTTGGCCGGGCGTGGCGCGTCGCCGAGGCCCTGGAAAGCGGCATGGTGGCGGTCAACGAAGGCATCCTCTCGACCGAAGTGGCGCCGTTCGGCGGCGTCAAGGAATCGGGTCTGGGCCGCGAAGGCTCGAAGTATGGGCTCGATGAGTATATGGAACTGAAGTACATGATGATGGGCGGCCTCGGTCGCTGATCGTCGCATTACCCGTAACGGTCCGCTTCGCGTTGCGCATGCGCGGAGCGGATGACGCAGTACCGTGCGCGATTCCCGGCAACAGGCTGGCTGCGCACGGCTGCTCGAACAAGAAGGAGACAGCGTGAGTATTCAGGATATCCAGGTAAGTGCACTTGACCTTGCCTCAACGTCGCCTCGTGCAAACCGCACCGCGTCCGCACATGATGGCATTCCCCTCGACGACGTTCCACTGAACGCGTTCCACTTCAAGATTGCCGGCCTGACCTTCGGTGCGCACTTCACCGAAGGCTACGCGCTCGGCACGATTGGCTATGCTCTTGCTTCGCTGAATCGCCAGATGCCGCTCGACGCGTTCTGGATGGGCATGATTGGCAGCTCCGCTTTGATGGGCATCTTTCTGGGCAGCCTCGTGTTTGGATGGCTATCGGATCGCATGGGCCGCCAGAAAATCTTCTTGCTGAGCTTTCTGATTATCACGGCGGCCGCGTTTGCGCAGTTCTACGTGAGCTCGCCTGCGCATTTGTGCGCGTTGCGGGTGTTGATCGGATTTGGCATGGGCGGGGACTTCGCGGTTGGCCATGCGATTCTGGCCGAATTCTCGCCGCGAAAGCATCGTGGGACCCTGCTCGGTTCGTTCAGTGTGGTGTGGACAGTCGGCTATGTCGTTGCGAACGTACTTGGCATGCAGTACGCACACGCTTCACCGGACGCGTGGCGTTGGTTGCTGGCCTCGGCGGGCGTGCCCGCGTTGATCGTCCTGGTATTGCGTGTCGGCACGCCGGAGTCGCCGCGCTGGCTCCATGGTAAAGGGCGTATCGCGGAGGCTAAAGCCGTCCTGCTCAAGCACTTCGGCCCGAACGTGACGCTCGACGGCAACGGTGCGGACGATCACGGTAGCGTGAAAGGCGGGTTCGCGCGCCTGTTCAAACAGGATCTGATTCGCCGCACGTTCTTCAACTGCGCATTCTTCGTGTGCCTGGTGATTCCTTATTTCGCGGTCTACACATTCCTGCCGACCATCCTCAAGGCGATCCATCTGAACGACGGCTCTGGCGCGGATCTTCTGCTGAATGGATTCCTCGTGCTGGGGGCGCTGATCGGCATCTGGCTTACCATCGTGCTGCCGCGTCGTGTGTTTCTGATTGGCTCGTTCGCGGTGACTTGCCTGTCGCTGGTGGCGCTGAGTCTGCTGCCGGAGTCATCGACGATTGCGATGATCGTGGCGTTTGCGATCTTCACATTGACCATGTCGGCGTTCTCGAATCTGGTGGGTGTGTTTCCGCCAGAGTGCTTTCCCACCGAAGTGCGGGCATGTGGTGTGGGTCTCGCCATTGCCTGTAGTCGGCTTGGTTCGGCAGTGGGGACCTTTCTGCTGCCGCTGGGCATCGCACAGTTGGGTTTTCACGCAACCATGATGGTCCTGGCCGCCGTACTCCTGGTTGGCATGGTGGTGTCGATCGCATGGGCACCGGAGACCAAGCACCTGACGTTGAATGAGGCGAGCGGCGCCTAACGTTGCATTGCTTTCCGACAAAATCCATCGCACCTAAAAATATGGCCGAACGTTAAATGTTCGGCCATATCCTGCAACAGCAATGCTGATGAAATAGAAACAAACTCCAGCAACGTATCTTTTTTAGAAATTAACTGCTCGGCTCCTTTCTACAGGAAACGCACGATCAAGCACCGATCGCAGTAGTTTCGTATGGGTTTCACTTGCGTCCAGGATGAGCAGATTATCGTCGAACGCTGTGTCGATGTTTAATTTTCCATTCGTAATGGCCCGCATCGTTGCTTCGGATGAAACAAACACCACATCGCGATCAGCCTGATTTTCCGAGGTCACATCGGGCGGTTCGGGCTGAATGTCGGGATCGAAGCCGGTTTCAGTGGCATGGAAAAATCCCCAGGTCCCGATTTCAATCAGCAGCACGTAAAAGTCAGGCAGCGCCATTAACTGCGTAACCGGCACGGCGTCTTCCAGCCGGTCTTGCAAACCCTTGAGCGCGTCAATAGCCGCCATTCGCAGCTTCATGTTGCTTAACGCACCGTCGGCCTGCGTTTCCCGTAATGCTCCGGTATCCATTGCTTCCCGCGTCGCAACGGCTACCGTGAGCGCCTGAGGATGCCCGATATTAAATTCAATCTTCAGTTCGCAGATTGCACACATCGTCTTGATTCCGTGTTTAGGGCTAGTGGGTTTTTACGGTGTAACGATGTTGAACCAGAAGTCGAAATTATCGAGCCAGGAGACAAATTCACCTAATTTCGGCGCACTCCCGCTAATCTTGGCTTTACCAGCCATAACCAGTTTCTCCATCGACGTATTACCCATCATCACTTCATTAAGATCACTGCGTGACATCGTCACCGAAGCATCCGCTGTATCCGAAGTTTTACCTTTGGAATAATGCAAGGCGGAATTTTCAACACCGACCACATAATTTTCCTTCGTGTCGGTCATGACGAAATTAAAGGTAATGGACTTGCCGGCCGCTCGCGCTCCGTTCAGGCGCACGCCCTGGTAGTCGAGGAACATTTCCAGAGGCATGGCCTTGATGGTGTCCGGGCTTTGCGAACTGCCGAACGGCACCTTGTGCACGCCGTTGCGCAGCTCCATTGCGCCAGTGAGATAGAAGTTGCGCCAGCTGGCTGATTCGGCCTGATAGCCCATCTGCTCGTAGGCGTCGGCCAGCATGTGCTTGGCGGACACGTTGTCCGGGTCGGCAAAGACCACGTGGTTTACCACCTCGGCGACCCAACGGTAGTCGCCCTTGTCGTAATAGTGCTGTGCCTTTTGTAGCACCGCCGCCGGGCCACCCATGAACTCCACATAACGCTTGCCGTTGTCGACCGGCGGCAACCGGTGAAGGTTAGCGGGCACGCCGTCAAAGAATCCCAGCCGCAGGTTGTACTGTGCGATCAGGTCATGAAAGACCGTGCCGTAATAGCTGCGGCAGTACCAATGCTTGGCGAGGCTATCGGGCAGGTGCAGGGCGTCGGCAATTTCCAGCGGAGTGAGGCCGGTATTGGCGAGCCGCATGGTCTGATCGTGCAGATACCGGTACATGTCCCGTTGCGCCCGCAAGAAGTCGACGATGCGCTCGTTGCCCCAGGTCGGCCAGTAGTGAGAGGCGAACAGGACTTCCATTTCGCCGCCGAACATATCGATGGCAGCCTGCAGGTACTTCGACCACAGCAACGCATCGCGAACCTTCGCGCCGCGCAGCGTATAGAGGTTGTGCAGCGTGTGGGTGGCGTCTTCCGCTGCACAGAAGGCCTTGAATTTCGGGATGTAGAACATGAACTCGGACGGCGCTTCCGACTCCGGTGCCATGATGATGGTCATGTCGATACCGTCCAGGGTCAGCTTCTGGCCAGTCGAATTGGCGAAATCGGTCGGAACGATGAGCGTGATCGCGCCGATAGAGGTCGTCTTGCCCAACCCGCCGTCTACCACGCCCGTTGGACTCCTCGGCAGCAAATTGCCGTACATGTAGGCGGCCCGCCGGCTCATGGCGTTACCGGCAATCACGTTTTCGCCCACCGCGGCTTCAGTGAAGCCCGCCGGCGCGTAGATCTTTACCTTGCCGGACGCGATATCTGCTTCGTCGACCACACCACGAACGCCGCCGTAATGGTCTGCGTGGCTGTGGGTATAAATGATATGAGTAATCGGGCGATCGCCCAGGTGTGGAATAACCAGTTGCTTCCATACAACCACGGCAGCATCTTCGGTCATTAACGGGTCGATAACAATCCAACCAGTATCGCCACGAATAATACTCATCACCGATAAATCATAACCGCGAACCTGCCAAATGCCATCGACGACTTCGAATAATCCGTGATTCATATTCAGCTTGGCATTTCGCCATAAGCTGGGATTAACCGAGTCTGGTGCGTTGTTTTCTGGTCCGCCTGTAATAAATGCGAATTGGCCCAAATCCCACGCGGCGCCGCCTTTAGAACTTGGAATAATGCCGGGATCGGGTAATGTAGCAATAAGGCCGCGCGTGGCGTCCTGGAAATCCTGCGTGTCGTTAAATGCTAACTGATTTGCGTAAACCGCATTGGCTTCCCGGGTTGCTTTGGTCGGCGGTTTCGCACCAATTCCGGTTGGCTTAGGCGTTGCGGGGCTTTGCGCCAACGCCTCACCCACCCCTGCACCGAAACCCGTTGCAATGCTAACGGTGGCGACACCTCTTAGAAATTCTCTACGTTTAGCCGAGGAAGCCGGATTGTTATCGTCGGACATACACATGCCTCCAGGTTTTCCGAAGGTCCCATAGGCGAAAAGCCAATGGGGGTTAGTGATCGTTGGGCCCTTCAATCACCGCGATTAATCCTAGGTGACGAATGAAAAATCCGCAATGAAGATGTTTGCTTTCATCTGTCGGTAATTCCGGCGAAATTCTGATCCATCAGTAAATCGCTCCCGTTCTCTCAAGGACGCCATACCTTAGACCACCATTTCCTTTTCGATTCGCTCGTTTTGTGGATCGATCTGTCCTGCCTGTCAGGACATTGATGATTAGCGTCCGCGTTGACTCGTGGCCGCGTCACGATCGCAGCCGCGGACCGGCCGCGATGTCCACCCCCGTTTCTCTGCGTCGTTTCCCATGACGTGTATCATTCGTTCCCTGCGCGGTTCTGCGCCGGCGATGCCCCGTATACCGCTTGAACCTCTATCTGTGACCGCCCGATCCGATGTCAGTCTCTGAACTCAAACGCCGCCGCACGTTCGCGGTCATTTCCCACCCGGACGCGGGCAAGACCACGCTGACCGAGAAACTGTTGCTGTTTTCGGGCGCGATCCAGATTGCCGGCACCGTGAAGGGCCGCAAGAGCAATCGCTACGCGACCTCGGACTGGATGGAGATCGAAAAGCAGCGCGGCATCTCGGTGGCCAGCTCGGTGATGCAGTTCGAGTACGGCAACGCCGTCATCAATCTGCTCGATACCCCGGGCCACGAGGACTTCTCGGAAGACACCTACCGTGTGCTGACGGCGGTCGATGCCGCCGTGATGGTGATCGACGGCGCGAACGGTGTCGAAGCGCAAACGCTGAAGCTGCTCGAGGTCTGCCGCAGCCGCAAGACGCCGATCGTCACCTTCATCAACAAGCTCGACCGCGAAGTGCGCGAGCCGCTCGAACTGCTCGACGAAATCGAACAGCATCTGGGCGTCGCCGCCGTGCCGTTCACGTGGCCGATCGGGATGGGCAAGGACTTCCAGGGCGTCTACGATCTTCAGCACGACCAGGTGCGGCTGTTCCGCGCCGGGCAGGACAAAGCGGGTGGCGAGGTTGAAACGCTGCACGCGCTCAGCGACGAGGAAGGCGAACGGCGCTTCGGCCATGCCTGGGTCAAGGCGAAGGAAGAAATCGACCTGATCACCGGCGCCTCGCCGGATTTCGACCGCGAGCAGTTCCTCGCCGGTCAGCAGTCGCCGGTACTGTTCGGCTCGGCCATTAACAACTTCGGCGTGAAGGAAATTCTCGACGCGCTGGTCGATCTGGCGCCGCCGCCGTCGGCACGCATGGCGGTGCAGCGGTCGGTCGAGCCGGATGAGCCGAAATTCACCGGTGTCGTGTTCAAGGTGCAGGCAAACATGGATCTGGCGCACCGCGACCGCGTAGCATTTATCCGCGTCTGCTCCGGGCATTTCGAACGCGGCATGGCGCTGAAGGTGACGCGCTCGAACAAGACGTTCCGCGCCAATAACGTGGTGACGTTCCTGTCGCAACGTCGTGAGACCGTAAGCGAAGCTTATCCGGGCGATATCATCGGCATCCCGAATCACGGCACGCTGAGCCTCGGCGATACGCTGACCGAAGGTGAGATCCTGCAATTCGTCGGCTTGCCGTTCTTCGCGCCGGAAATCTTCCAGACGGTCGAAGTGGTGGACCCGATGCGCGCCAAGCAACTTGGCGAAGCGCTCAAGCAACTCGGCGAAGAGGGCGCAATTCAGGTGTTTCGCCCGGTGGGTGGCGGCTTGATGATTCTGGGCGCGGTTGGCCAGCTGCAGTTCGAAGTGGTGTCGCACCGTTTGTCGACCGAATACAAGGTCGATGTGCGGATGGCGTCGGCCCGCTATCGGATGTCGCGCTGGGTGACTTGCGACGACGCGGCTGAATTGCGTCGTTTCACCGATGCGTATGCGGCTCGGATTGCGTTCGATGCATCGAACGCGCCGACTTATCTGGCCTCACACATCTCCGAGATTGAAGTTGCGCAGAAGGCGTGGCCGAAGATCGTGTTCAACGAGTTGCGCGAGCATTCGGGCGCGCCGTTCAAGAAGGCGATGTGACGCGGCCTTTGGGCGCCGTGCGCGTATCTCGTGAGCGCACGGCGTCCACCTGTGTCAATCGAGCGGCACGGAACACACAGATCGGCCGTTTTCGACGAATCGAACCTCCGCGATGGCAGGTGTCACCTTGGGGATGGTCACCAGGAAGTAGGTCTTGATCTGTGAGCTCCCCGCTGGTGCAGGGACCTGATATCCGTAGTCGACGACAATGTTGCCGCCTTGGCGCGTGACCTGGCTGATGCTGAAAGGACGCACATCTCCTATTGGCGCAGGCGTCACCCGTGCAGCCATCAGGATCTGCCTAGTCTCGAAAAACGAGTCCGGTGGCGCGAACTGTTGAGCCTGATTGGACATGACTGGCGCCGGATGCATGATTGCCTTCCAGTCAGAAGTCGAGCGCATGACAGCGCAATTGACGGGATGCTTCGCATCGTCCCAATTAGCAACGAATGCGTGATATTGCATCGTGTCGAGCTGCTGAAATGCAACAGGCGTGTCCGCTGCCGTGCCACGAGCGCTCGGTGATTCGCGTTGTACGTCAACTTGAGGCGCACCTGCGCATGCCGACAGTACGAACGCAGCAATGGCCAGTGAAGGGCGCGTCAATTTGCCGGCAAAACTTCTGTTTGACTTTTCCATTCGGTGCATGTGTCGGAACCTCGATTCGCAGAACTATCTTTAGCAGTTATTTTGAGATCGGCCTTCCTGATCATGATATGTATGATTGGCCAATCCTTGTCCGCCGGAAATCATCGTTCACGGACGAAGACCGGCAAGTCTACGTGAATCGGAATGTGGTTCACGCGGTGGATTGTCGCGCCGGGTGACATGCGACAAAGCGGCGGAACTGCGCAGAAGGCGTGGCCAAAGATCGTGTTCAACGAGTTGCGCGAGCATTCGGGCGCGCCGTTCAAGAAGGCGATGTAACGCGGCCCTCAGTGTTTCGTCGTTGTAGACGGCGCGAGAATCGTGACCTCGGGAGCAGGCTCTTCGCGTTGCTCGTGTTCCCGACGCAATTGCTGCTTCATGACTTGCCCGTCGCGTAGTCCTTCGAAAAATTCTGCGTCGAGCTTGGCCTCGGCTTCGGCGCCGCTGGCGAGTTCTTCGAAGCGGAACAGCATCTTTGCGCGCGCGGCCGGCGATGAATTGCATTGCTCGATGGCCCGCGCGAGTGCGACGAGCTTGGCGAATTGTTCCGCGTTGCGCTGCGCCGCGCTGGCGGCCTTTGCGAGGATGCCATCGAGCAGCTGATCGCTGGCGGGTGCTTCCAGTGCTTCTGGGAGACGGGGTTTGCTTTCATTCATGATTGGCTTCCTTGGACAGGGCTCTGGGCGACCTTGGACAGATCAGGCCGTCGAACCCCACTGCCGCTGTATAGACGGCAATGAAAGTATAAGGTGTGGAGAGTAGCGACGGGTTTTCCGACCACCGGCCTCAAGCTCTCACCCCATCTTCAAAACCTCTTCCCGCAACCATCCGGCAAACGCTTGCACATGCTCGAGCGCCTCGTGCCGATGCGCGATGTCGAGCCAATACCCAAACGGCCCACTGACCTCGATCCCAGAGATCTGCGCCAGGCTACCGTCCGCCAGTTCCTCGACGATCATGTTGCGGTCGACGATGGCCAGTCCCACGCCTTTGCGCGCGGCGTGAATCGCCTGCTCCAGATTCGAAAACTCGATGCCGTTCTCAGCGTAGTGCGCCGGCATGCCTGCGGTTGCGAGCCAGTTCGGCCACAGATCGAGCCGCGTTTCGTTGTGCAGCACATGCAGCGCGGGCATCGTTGCGAGCAGCGTGTCGAGCGGGCGCCCGAGCAGTTGCGGCGCTCCCACCAACGTATGGCGTTCCGTCATCAGCAACTCGGAATGCGCGTCCGGCAGCGCGTCGCGTCCAAAGCGGATATTGCAGTGGCAATCCTCGGTTGGTTCGGTGCGGATGGACAGTTCGACATCGGGCAGTTCCACGGCCAGCGAGCCGAGTTGCGGCGAGAACCATTGAGTCGCGAAGGTAGGCGGCACCGACAGCACGAGGCGACGCCGGCCTTTGGCGGTGGTGATCTGACGCGTGCCGCGCTCGATCGTATCGAACGCTTCCGACACACACGGCAACAACTGCAGGCCTGCCGCGGTCAGGCGGATACCCTTGTGATCGCGTTCGAACAGCTTCGCGTCGAGTGACTCCTCGAGTATCTTGATCTGCCGGCTCACGGCGCCCTGCGTCACGCATAGGGCGCTCGCCGCGCGATTGAAGCTCAGATGACGTGCCGTCTCCTCGAAGAAGCGCAACGCAATCAGCGATGGCAAGCGCCGCATAACTTCACCTTCCGTTTTTCTGGTCGTCCGTTGGTGCGCCGGGTTGGCGCGGTCCTGCCGTCCGCGATGATTGTCACGGCTTGGATTGTCGCATTTCGGACGACGTTTTGAGCGGGGGCAGGCAACAAAATTCGCTCAGCTGGGAACACGTCGGATGGTGTGCGCCGTCGATGCGCTTTCCTGACTCGACGCGCCGCACAACGGCGCCGGCATCGCCTATCCTGAGGGGATGCGCGTTGCTCCTGAACGCACCCTCTTTCGACTCGCGGAGTGTCCGGTGACCGTTCGCAATCTCGATGCGCTGTTTCGACCCAAATCCGTTGCCGTGATCGGTGCTTCTCGACGGCCGCGCAGCACGGGTGCGATGGTGTGGACGAGCCTGCTGGGCGGCGGCTTTGACGGCCCACTGTGGCCCGTGAATCCGAAATACGACGCACTCGACGGCCACGCCGCCGTGGCGGATGCCGGCGACCTGCCGGAGGCCCCTACGGTGGCGCTGATCTGCACGCCACCGTCGACCTGGCCTGGCATCATCCACAAACTCGGCGGTCTGGGTACGCGCGCCGCGATCATCGTCGGCGAAGTCCACACGGATGAGGACCGCACCGCGCTCAGGCACGCGCTTTCGGCGGCGCGGCCGCACCTGCTGCGCATCGTCGGACCGGGCAGTCTCGGAGTGATTTCGCCGGCACTGCGGGCGCATCTGGGCGCGCCGTCGCGTCTCGTGAAGGCGGGTGGGGTAGCGTGGGTCTCGCAGTCCAATGCGCTGACCAATGCGGTGCTGGGTTGGGCGTATGCGCGTGGGCTGGGCTTTTCGCACGCGGTGGCGCTCGGCGGCGAGGCGGACGTGGACGCTGGCGACGTGCTCGATTACCTGGCGAGCGATCCGGGCACCCGCGCGATCCTGCTCGAACTCGATACGGTCCGCGCGGCCCGCAAGTTCATGTCGGCGGCGCGGGCGGCGGCTCGCAACAAGCCAGTCCTGGCGCTGCGCTCCGGACGCGCCGATCCCGCCGATGGTTTGTACACGGCAGCGTTCCGCCGCGCGGGGATGGTGCGCGTCGACTCGCTCGACGACCTGCTCGACGAAATCGAAACACTCGGTGTGGGCCGCGTGGCGGCCGGAGCAACGGCGACGCTGATCACCAGCGATCGCGGTGTTGCGACGCTCGCCTGCGACGCATTCGCTGCGGCGGGCGACACGCTCGCGCAGTGGCCCGCAGAAACCGTACAAGCGGTCACCGAGGCGTTGCCGCGCGCGGTCGCAGGCAACCCACTGCTACTCGGCGACGATGCTCGTGCCGAGCATTTCGGCACGGCGTTGCAGGTTCTCGCGCAGCATCGGGCAACCGGGACGGCGTTCGTGGTTCACGCGTCGACGCATAACGCGCCGGTCGGCGAGGTCGCGCAGGCGCTGATCGCGAATCAACGGTTCGCGTATCGCGGCTTGCTGGCGTGCTTCTTCGGCGGGGTGGACGCGGCGACGCGCGATGCTTTGCATGCGCAGGGCATTCCGGTGCATACGACGCCGCAGCGCCTCGCTCGAGCGTTCGCTCGTCTGGTCGATTACCGGCTTGGGCGCGAGTTGTTGATGCAAACACCGGAAGGGCTGCCGGCGCAGATTCCCGCCGAGATCGACGCCGCTCAGGCGCAGGCGCGCGCGGCACTGGCTGCAGGCGAGGACACACTTACGGAGAAACCCGCGGCCTGCCTGCTCGCGCACTTCGGACTGCATGTCGAGCCGCTCGAGGCGACGCTGGACAAGATTGTCGACATCGACGTCGAATTGCATGACGACGACAACTTTGGCCCGGTGTTTCGCTTCACCACGCCATCGACGGATGGCGTGTCGGCACCGCTGCAGGTCTTCGGCTTGCCGCCGCTCAATCCCATACTGGCGCGCGATATGGTGACCCGCTCTCCGTACGCGCGGGTCGCCGCGCCCGAGCCAGTGCTGGCGGCTTTTACGGCACTCTCGCAAGCGGTGTGCGATGTGCGCGAGATCGTCGGGTTAAAGCTCGCGCTGCGGGTATTCCGCGAGCACGTCACTGTCGTTGCGCCGTCTATCCGGCTCGGCGCCAAGCGCAGCCGGCTTGCGATCATGCCGTATCCGCGCCGCTACGAGGAGACGCTCGACTGGCATGGTCTGCGGATCACGGTACGGCCCATTCGTCCTGAAGACGAGGCCGCGCATCATGACTTCGTCGAAGCGATGACGCCCGACGATCTGCGTCTGCGCTTTTTTGGCGCGGTGGGCAGCTTCGATCACTCGCAGCTCGCGCGCATGACGCAGATCGATTACGACCGCGAAATGGCGTTGATCGCGACGGTCCCGTGCGAGGAAGGTTTCACTCGGACGTTAGGGGTGGTGCGTGCGGTGGCGGATCCCGATAACGAAACCGCTGAATTCGCGGTGGCAATACGCTCCGATCAGAAGGGCCGGCACCTTGGCACGCTGCTAATGGAGAGGATCATCGCGTATGCGCGCTCGCGCGGCACGCATTGGCTGGTCGGCGAAGCGCTGCGCGAGAACGGGCCGATGATCGCGTTGGCCAAAGCCTGTGGTTTTACGGTGACGCACACCGAGGATCCGGGCGTGGTGGGGTTCAGGATGGCGCTGGATGAGGCGGAAGCGGCGGCGTAGCGGATTCGCTGGAACGGGCGGCTTGCTCTGATGGGGGGCCGCTCTATGCTCCTCCGAACCGCTGCTGCAAAGCTGTGGCAACACGCGTCAGCACTTCGTCCCAGTTCCCCCGCTGCTGCTGGTTGAAAAGACGCACGGTGGGATACCAGGGGCTGTCGTCCCGGTCGTGCAGCCAGCGCCAGCAGCCGGCAAAGCGATTCAGCAGCCAGACCGGCTTGCCCATCGCTGCGGCCAGATGGGCCACAGACGTATCGACGGCGATCACCAGATCGAGGTTCTCAATCAGCGCAGCGGTATCTGCGAAATCGGTGACTTCGTCCATCCAGTCAATGAGCGTTCGCTGACCGAAGGCGTCAGCGCGCTTCTCGGGGTCATCCGTCTTTTGCAAACTGATCCAATGGACTTCTGACAACGTAAGCAACGGCGCAATTTGCGCAGGCGTCAGGCTGCGCACTTTGTCTTCCATCAAGCCGGTGTGGCCGCCCGCCCAGACCACGCCGACTCGCGGCAGTGTGGGGTTAGCGAGCGCTGTGAGTTTGGCGCGCCACACGGCGGCGCGTTCGGCATCAGCATGGAGATAAGGTATGGCAGCGGGGATATTGTCGAGGCGGGTGCCGAATGCCATGGGTAGCGACATCATGGGACAGTACCAGTCCCATTCGTCGACGCTGGAGGCTCCGTCATCTAGCATGACGAGGCCGGGCCATCGCGAACAAAGCGACTCTTCGTAGAGGCGGCGCAAGGAGGGCGGGCATATGTAGCCTACTTGCGAAAAGCGCTCGAGCGCCAGTGGCAGATACCGCACAAACTGCAGGCTGTCGCCATGACCTTGCTCAGGAATGACCAGCAGACGTGCCCCGCGTGCGCTGGCTTCATCCTCACGAATGGCGGATTCAGGACGCTCGCCTTTCCATTGCGGCAGCGGCAATCGCGGACGTGCTTCGGGAGAAGCGCGTCCATCGGCGCCTACGAAATTGGCCCAGCGGTCTTCATACCATGGCCAAGCTTCTTCATAACGTCCCATGGCCAGCAAGACCGGGCCCAGATGGGCGCGAGCGCTGAGAGAGTCTGGCACCAGCGCGATGGCATGCCGCAGATGTTGCTCGGCCTCGTCCAATCCACCCAGCCCCTTCGTGACCACCGCCAGATTGGTGCGCGCTTGCACGTTATCCGGATCGAGTTCGAGCAGATGGCGATAGCTGATGGCTGCGTCGTCGAGCAACCCCTGTACAAACAATGTCCCTGCTTCGTAGTAGCGCAGCTTGATCGAGCTGGGCTCGAACACGAGGCCTTGCCGCGCCGTTCGCAGCGCACAGGCGTACGCGTTCAACTTGATTTGAATCACGCACAGCGTCGTATAGAAGTCCGGATGGGGATGTGCGTCAATCGCACGCTCGAGCCAGCTTTGCGCAGCTTCGAACTGGTTCGAGTCGAGCGCCAATAGTCCACACAAGTAAAGGGCACCGGGACGTCCCGGATCGTGCTCGAGGATTCGCTCGACGGCCGCTTGCGCCGTAGCGATATCACCAGCATTGCGTGCTTCTTGGGCCTCGCCATACCAGGTTGGAATGTGGTCAGACGGCGACTGGGAGAGGTTTGTCATGATGGCTGCGGCGACACACGCGAGGACGCGTGCGTTCTATCGAACGCAGAATTGTCCTCGCTGTGGGGCCGCGAATCTGTAGGACCGTTCCGAAACCTCTGATGCGAAACGACGGGAGGTTGATTCCGAAGTCATGGCGTTGCGCGTCGGTTTGTTATGTCGTCCCTTTGAGAATCCTCCGAGTGTTTGCGGCACTCACTTCCGATATATTTTTCTACTTCCTTCAGCGATGCAATCGCAGCTTCGTGTGGCCGGGTCACGGCGTGAATGCACACCTCGTTCGCTGCGCAACGGGCAAGTACGAATCGCTGAGCACACCACGATATATTTGGACCGATACGCCAATGGATAACTTCGCTGACTCCGATCAATTTATCAAATCACTGCTGTTCGCGTTTCTCTTCAGTGCCGTTTCGATCTTCGTGCTTCAACTAACCAATCTCATCGATCCAGATCATCTGTTGGGCCGCGAAGGAATTGCATGGTTTGTCGCGACCGTCGTTTGCACCGTCGAACCGCTTTTGCGCCACCAGGGCATCCTGAAGGGCGGCATCGAATGCCGGATTGGTGAATTCACCAAAGCGAGCGCGCTAGGACGTTTGATTGGCGCGCCAGCAGGTTGCGCGTTTGCATGGGCGATCACGATCATTGGGTCCTGAGTTGATCTTTCGTGCAAAGTTGCAAAGAATCGTCAAGGATTCCAAATTAAATCGCGAGTGAGTCAACGGCTTCCGCAGGGAGCCGTTAAACACACGACCGTTACCAGGTCGCACACTCAACCGTGAATTTTTTCAGGAAGGACTAACGATGAACAAGCAGATTACTATCGCCGCTCTCGCTGGGTTGTTTTCGCTGGGCGCGTTCGCACAGGCATCCGCACCCGTCGCCGCGCCCGCACAGGAGCAGACCGCTGCGCCGGCTGAGGCAGCGTCCGCTGTGAAGCATCACCACAAGCATCACAAAAATCATAAGCACCACGCCTCGGAAGCGGCCGAGGCGTCCGCAGCGACGCCTGCTTCCGCTGCGGCCATGAAGCCGTAAGGCCAGGTTCGGTCCGCGTCCGCGCTTCGTCAATCAGGAAACACAAATGTACTCGTGCGCTCAATCTCGCTGGCGCCTCTTGCTGCTCTGCGCCGCGCTGATCACGGTTACAGGTTGCGCAACCCGGCCTCGGCCGGTCTCGTCGCCTGATGCCGTTGAGACTGAGGCCCACGCGTCTTCGTCGACGGCGATAGATGCACTGTTGCCGGTCGAAGCGGGCTTTTACCGGGTCAATGCAGGCGATACATTGGTGAGTATTGCGAAGTCGTTCGGGCGCGATCTGGCATCGGTTGCGCTCTGGAACAACATGGCGGCGACCGATGCGGTTTCTGCTGGTCAGTTGCTGCGCGTAGCGCCACCGCCAAGCGTCGGTTCTAAATCCGCGCCAGGCGCGAAACCCAACACCGCATCTGGATCACCCGCTGAGGTGGCCCGTTTCAAATGGCCGGTTTCCGGTCCTGTCAGCGCGAAATTCGTCGCTGACCGATCGAAGGGCGTCGACCTTGGTGGCCGAGTGGGCGATCCCGTCAGGGCTGCCGGAGATGGGCGCGTGGTGTACGCGGGAGCGCGCATCAAGGCCTATGGCCGGTTGATCGTCATCAAGCACGACGGCCATTTCGTCACCGCGTACGGCAGTAACAGCAAGTTGCTGGTCGCGGAAGGCGCCGTCGTCAAGCAAGGGCAGACCATCGCCGAGATGGGAGCGGACGCGAACGGCAATGCGTCCCTCAAGTTCGAAGTCCGCAAAGACGGTAAGCCGGTCGATCCGCTCGCTTACCTGCCGAACAGCCCCGGTTAGCGGGTTGGGTTCGGCGTCGGCAATAGCTGACCGCTTGCATTATCACTTGATCGTCTCGCGCTGAACCGGCGTTGTTGACGTCGTTCTCATCATGCGCACCTTTTTGAAAACTCATTTATATCGAAAGCTTGGCGTTCTGTTGTCTTTGGCGTTAATGGCCGGTTGCGTACAGCAGCCTGTTGTAACTGGGGCAGCGAACCTTGAGACGGCACGCGAGGAAATACCCGGAACTGTAACGGCCACGACGTCGCTTGAGACGGGCGCGTCGCTCTTACCCACGCCGACGGAACAGGAGGGCGCGCAGGCCGAGACCTCGCCAGCTCAGGACGAGATCGGCGACGCGCCGTCGTTCCTTGAATCTGGCTTTGCGTCCTGGTACGCAAACAGGTTTCAGGGACGCCGTACGGCGAGCGGTGAGCACTACGACTTGCATGCATTGACGGCGGCACACAGGACGCTGCCGATGGGGTCCTATGTTCGCGTAACCGCCGTGAAGAGCGCGCGCTCGGTGATCGTGCGTATCAATGACCGTGGACCGTATGCGCGCGGCCGGGTAATCGACCTGTCCTATGCCGCCGCGGCGGCTCTCGATCTGCCGCAGGCGGGCCTCCTGATCGTCAGAATCGAGCGCGTCGGAAGTCAGGAAGCCGGATCTTAACGCCGGGTGGCGGCTACATCCGGCGGCGGCGTCAACGCAAGCCTGCTCAAGCCGGCAGTTTGCCTGCCGCCTCGTCCACCTGGACGCGTGACACTGACAACTCTTCGAGCCACGCCTGCGCATACACTGCGCCCGTCTCGCGTTCGAGGCGTGCAATCGTTGCCGCGCAGCGAGCGGCGTCCTTCGGCGTCGCGATGAAGTCCTTTACGGATTCACCCGCCTTGAACGCGTCGAACAGCGGCACGCGGATGTCGTCAGGCAGCGCGCGCGTCCACTGGTACGGCTTGCCGTTGTACGTGAACGACGGCGGCAGCACGCGCTCCTTTTTCGCGGCCGGAATCAGGCCGTAGGTGCGTGCGGCTTCGCCGATCTGCTCCGGCGAAAACAGCTCGTCCGGGCTGATGTCGAATTGCTGGATGTAGGCTTCCATCGCCTGCATGGCCGCTGCGCGGTCGTCGCGCTTTTGCTGCGCGCGGGCCACGATGTCGCGCAGTTCGTCGGCTTCTTCGCTGGTGATCGTGAAGCTCGCCTGCTTCTGCTGGAGTTCGGAAAAACGCTGGAATTCGGAATCGGTCAGAAGTTTCGCCATGAGGTATCGATAGCGCGCACGGACCGTTGCCCGCGCGGCGACATTTTTGAAAGGGTCGCCATTCTAAACCATGCGTGCCCAAATCATGTGGGCGTGGCGCAAGAGCGAGGCTCCACGCGCTCTTGCGTGTGTCTGAGCCGCGTCGCCTTATTGAATCGGGGTGCCCTGCGCTTGAGCGGCCGCTCGCTCTTCAGCTTGTTTTTTCTTCGCCAGATGGTGCCCGACAATACATCCGCCAACCGCGCCGACCACCGCGTGATGGCCCGCATAATGACCCGCGACGCCGCCGACTACGGCGCCTTTCAGACAGCCCGCCGCGGAAGCCGAACCCGCGAAACCCGCCAGGGAGAGAGCCAGCAAAACGAGAGAGCAAAACGATTTCTTCATGATGAATGTATCGATGTGAAGCATGAAACGTGAGGGCGAAAGACACCCGATCCTGTGTCCGGCCCGTTGGGCGCGGACGCAGGATTGTACGACGGTCAATATTTACTGGCAGGCCTTGCCGGCGTCAGCGCGGTAGCCCTTGGTCTTCGCGTCAGCTTCGCTCATGTACGAGCCGTGCTTGGT
Source organism: Paraburkholderia sp. (assembly GCF_026225065.1). GTDB lineage: Bacteria > Pseudomonadota > Gammaproteobacteria > Burkholderiales > Burkholderiaceae > Paraburkholderia. The sequence goes on from NZ_JAMFSB010000175.1 coordinate 30,158, forward strand.
CTTGCCGTAGTACTTGTCACCCGGGCAGTGGTAGACCTTCGTGCTGGTGTTGACCCACACCTGGCCGGGACCGCCGCCAGGGGCTGCCTGGGCGGTGCTGGCCGCTGCGGGCGCCTTGGAGGGGGCCGCTTTGGCGCTGCTGGCTGCCGCCGGCGCCATGGCCGGTGCTGCTGCCGGAGCCGAAGCTGCGCCTGCGGTCGACGCTGCACCGTACCAGGTCTGCACGCCTTTATGACCCTTGCATGCACCCTTCTTCGTCGCACCGGAATAGAACGAGCCGTCCTTGCAGAGGCCCGTCGTTCCGCTCGGCGCGCTCGCGGGAACCTGCGCATAGCTGGCGCTCGCTGCGAACAGGCTGGCCACGGCGGCCATGGAGAGAATGAGCTTTTTCATCGTTTTGATCCTGTTGACCTGCCGCGGCATCGCCGCGTTCATCGGGGAGGCGCAGACAATCCGGCCTGCTTAAGGGCCGTGCATGCTGCGATTTTTGTACGCGCATAAGCGCGACCCTGATAAAACGCGCCAGCCCCGTGTTCGGCTGACGTGCCGCGTCCCGGAGATTGTCAAATATTGAAAGACCAGGCCGGCGGAGAGCGGCTGTTAGCTCGCTTCTTCGCGATACATCGACAGCGCCTCAACCGTTTCCCGGAGCATTGCGGTCGCTGCGTCGAGCTCCGGCGCGACGTACTCGTCGATGCGCCGCAGGTACGGACAGGTCAGCACGGCGATCGCCTGCCCGGACGGCCCCAGGATGGGGAACGTGACGTCCGTGACGCCGAAGATCTGCTGGCTGTCTTTCTGCGAAAACCCGGCTGCGCGGATCCGCTCGCAGGTTGTCTCGAGCGCTTCTTCGTCGATCGTCACTTCGCCTTTCACCTTCGTATGCTCGGCGAGCATATGGGCGCGCTGCTCCGCGGTCTGGAAGGCCAGCATGACGCGGCCGGAGCCCGTGTCGATCAGCCCGACCCGCGAACCGAGCCGCACCGACATCCCCCACGTGCCCGGCCCGTCGACCTGCGCAATCACCAGTAGATTGCCGCGGTCGTACACCACCAGGTGACACGACTGCTCCGCGCGGTCTGAGAAACGCTGCATTAGCGGCAGGGCTTCGTAGATCAGCCGGTTCATTGGCGGGTGCCGATGCGCGAGCGCATACAGCTTCAGGCTCAGCGAGTAGCGGTCACCGGCAGCCGAGCGCACCACATATTGACGGGCGACCAGCCGCTCGAGCATCCGGTACATCTCACTCGCGTTGCGTCCCAGCAGCTTGGTGATCTCGGCGCGCGTCAATCCATCTTTCTGCTCGGCGAGCAGTTCGAGGATATCGAGGCCCTTGTCCAGCGCGGGCGCCCGGTAACGGTCGGCGTCGTCTCTTTCTTCCGCATCCATCATGAGTGGGTTCCCGGTGTCGACCAGAGTTCGAGCTTTAGCGCGCTAGTCCGATCCCATGCGGACCTGCGCAGGTTTCATTGTCATCTGGGGCGTGAGTGTAGAGCGCAATTGGCGCGTGCGGCCAGGGAAAGTACGGACGGCTCTTACGCCAGACATTCCTTGACTTCGCATGGTGCATATATGAATAATACGTTCATTGGTGAATTTACACACGCCAATATCGATAAGAACGAAGAACGCGCAGGACGATACGCCGGCCGCTGAGCGGAGCGGCGGGGGTAGTTCGACAACACCTATCAGGAGACAAGACATGACATTCGCTAAAGGCCCGCGTGCGGCCCATCGCTTCATTTGTGGTGCTCTATCAATCGGCGTAGCCGCAGCATGCGTGGCCGGCCTCGTAACGAGTGGCGCCGCCCGCGCCGCCGATTCCGGCAAGATCGGCCTCGATCTGCCGCTGCTCACCTCGCCGTTCTGGCAGTCGTACAACAACTACCTGCCCGTCTATGCGAAGCAGAGCGGCCTCGACATCCTCGCGCCGGTCAATTCCAACGGTGACCCTGCACAGCAGATCACCGACATGAACAACATCCTGAATCTGGGTGCGAAGGGCATCGTCGTCGGGCCGCTGGATTCGGCCGCGATCAGCCGCGCGCTCGACGCCGCGTCCGCCAAGAACGTGCCAGTGGTGGCCGTGGACGTCGCGCCGACCCAAGGCAAGGTCGCGATGGTGGTACGCGCCGACAATCACGCTTACGGCGAGATGGCCTGCAAGTACATCGGCGAGCATGTGAAGTCCGGCAAGGTCGTGCAGATCGAGGGCGATCTGGCGTCGGTAAACGGACGTGACCGTTCGGAGGCGTTTCGCACATGCCTGAAGCACTACCCGTCGCTGTCGCTGCTGGAAATTCCGGCCGCGTGGAAGGGTGACGTAGCGGCCACCGCGCTCGATAGCCTGTTGACCGCCAACCCGGACGTGAAGGCGATCTATATGCAGGCGGGCGGGGTCTACCTGGCGCCGACTTTGCAGACCCTGCGCCGCAAGCAGATGCTGTTTCCGGTGGGCGATGCGAAACACGTCGTGATCGTCAGCAACGACGGCATTCCGCAAGAGTTCGACGCGATCCGCAAGGGCGAGATCGACGCCACCGTTTCGCAACCAGCTGACCTGTACGCGAAGTATGGCCTGTTCTACATCAAGGCTGCGCTCGCCGGACAGACCTTCAAGCCGGGCCCGACCGATCACGGCAGCACGATCATCCAGATCGCGCCTGGCATGCTGGAAGATCAATTGCCTGCGCCGCTCGTGACGAAGGCGAATGTCGACGACAAGAACCTGTGGGGCAATACCGTCAAATGAGCGAGCCCATGCACACGCCTGGCGTTGCGGCTGCCTCTGACCAGGCGATGGTCGAAGCGCTGGAAGTCACCAAGCGCTTCGGCTCGTACGCCGCACTGAACGACGTGAGCATCCGCGTAATGCCTGGCGAGTCGCATGCACTCGTCGGGCGTAACGGGGCCGGGAAATCGACGCTGGTGTCGATTCTCACCGGCCTGCGCAAGCCCGACAGCGGCGAGGTGCGCTTCGGCGGCGCGCCCGCGCCGTCGCTCGCCGACCGCGATGGATGGCGTGAGCGAGTGGCTTGCGTCTATCAGCATTCGACGATCATCCGCGATCTCAGCGTCGCGGAGAATCTGTTCATCAACCGTCAGCCGGAACGGCGCGGCATGATCGACTGGCAGGCCATGCGCCGCGACGCGCGTGAGCTGCTCGATCACTGGAAGATCGACGTTCGCGAAGATGCGCGCGCGGGCGATCTGAGCGTTGAGGCACGCCAGCTGGTGGAGATTGCGCGGGCGCTGTCGTATGGCGCGCGCTTCATCATTCTCGACGAGCCGACCGCCCAGCTTGACGGCGATGAAATCAAACGCCTGTTTCGCCGCATCACCGAGTTGCAGCGCGAAGGCGTGACGTTTCTGTTTATCTCGCACCATTTGCAAGAGGTGTACGAGATCTGCCAGGCGGTGACGGTGCTGCGCGATGCGCGGCATATCGTCAGCGCGCCGGTTTCCGCGTTGCCGCGCGAGCAATTGATCGAAGCCATGACCGGAGAGCGCGGCGGGCTTGCAGTCGCCGACGCCGCCGCACGCGCCCCGCTGCCCGCCGATACGAAAGTGGCGCTGGAAGTCGCGGGTCTCGGCGGCGTCGATTACGAAGACGTGTCGTTCACGGTGAAACGTGGCGAGGTGATCGGTTTCACCGGCGCGACGAGCAGCGGACGCACCAGCGTCGCGGAAGCGATCGCGGGATTGCGCTCGCCGACCCGTGGCGACATCCGTGTGGCAGGCAAGTCGTTGCCGCGCGGCGATGTGCCGGCGGCGCTGGCAGCCGGTATCGGCTGCGTGCCGAAAGACCGTCATCAGGAAGGCCTGGTGTTGACGCAATCGGTTGCGGAAAACGCTTCGATGACGATCACGCGGCTGCTCGGCAAGTTCGGCCTCGCCTCGCCCGCGAAGAAGAACGCGTTCGGCCAGAAGATGATCGACGCGCTTGGCATCGTGACGCCTGGCCCTGAGCACGTTGTCTCGGGCCTGTCCGGTGGCAACCAGCAAAAGGTCGTGATGGCGCGTGCCTTGGCGACTGATCCGAACGTCCTCGTCCTGATCGACCCCACGGCAGGCGTCGACGTGAAATCGAAGGAAGCGCTGCTGTCCGTCGTGGATCGCGTGCGTGAAGAAGGCAAGGCGGTGCTCGTGGTCTCAGGTGAACTTGATGACTTGCGTACCTGTGACCGCGTCTTGGTCATGTTCCGCGGCCGCGTCGCGGCCGAATTTCCCGCGGGTTGGCAGGACCACGACCTGATCGCATCCGTTGAAGGAGTCAGTCTCCATGAAGAATAGTGTGCCCAGCCCTGCATTCGGTGCGGCTCAAGGCTCGACCGGCACGCAAGCTGCGCGCAGCCGCCGGGTGCGGATCGAGTTCGCACGTCTGCGCGACCTCGCGTTGCTGCCCGCGCTCGCGTTGCTGCTCGTAATCGGTGCTTTCGTTAGCCCGAGTTTCTTGACCAAGGCGAATCTGATCAGCGTGCTCGGCGCCTCCGCGGCGCTCGCGCTTGTGGTGCTGGCCGAATCGCTAATCGTGCTGACCGGCAAGTTCGACCTGTCGCTCGAATCGACGGTGGGGATTGCACCCGCTGTCGGCGCCATGCTCGTCATGCCGGCGGCGTCCGCTGGTTTTGGCTGGCAATGGCCGGCTGCGGCAGGTTTGCTCGCGATTCTCGTCGTTGGTGCGGTGATCGGTTTTATCAATGGCTTTCTGGTGGTGCGCTTACGGCTCAACGCGTTCATCGTCACGCTGGCCATGCTGATTGTGCTGCGTGGCATGCTCGTGGGCGCCACCAAAGGCGGCACGTTGTTCGATATGCCGCCGTCATTCTTCACCCTCGCCACGACGATCGTGCTTGGGCTGCCTGTGTCCGTATGGCTCGCCGCAGTAGCCTTCGCGGTCGCCGCTTTCATGCTGCGCTACCATCGTATCGGGCGTGCGCTGTATGCGATCGGCGGCAATCCAGAAGCGGCGCGCGCGGCCGGGATTCGCGTCGAACGCATTACTTGGGGCGTCTTCGTGCTGGGCAGCGTGCTGGCGTCGCTTGGCGGCCTGATCGTCACCGGCTACGTCGGCGCGATCAACGCGAACCAGGGCAACGGCATGATCTTTACCGTGTTCGCGGCGGCGGTGATCGGCGGCATTTCGCTCGACGGCGGCAAGGGCACGATGCTCGGCGCGCTATCCGGCGTACTATTGCTGGGTGTCGTGCAGAACCTGCTGACGCTCGCACAAGTGCCGTCGTTCTGGATTCAGGCCATCTACGGCGCCATCATTCTCGGCTCGCTGATGGTGGCACGCCTCGCGAGCGGCGAAGGCCAGAACTAAAACGGACCCATTGCGGAGACTATTTTGAGCAGCCCATCGCATACCGACGCCCGCCTGATCCTGCTAAGTCCGCAGGACAACTGCCTGATTGCAGGGGCGCGGCTCGAAGCCGGCACCGAGCTCGAGATCGAAGGAGAGCGCGTCACGCTCGCCAAGACGATCGAGCTTGGTCACAAAGTCGCACGCGGCGCGCTGGCGAAAGACGACAAGGTGCTGCGCTACGGCGCGGTCATCGGCCACGTGACCGGAGCCGTCGCGCGCGGCGAGCACCTTCATACTCATAACCTCGAAAGCGACTACCTGCCGACGTACACGCACGATGCAGGCCACGAATTCGTGCATCATTGATGCGGTGCAATACCGCGCTGGAACGATCATGACCGACACTTCCGAAGCA